>JAOPTX010000050.1:0-6416 GCA_051532055.1 Fibrobacterales bacterium
TCATAATCGACGCTGTCTCGGAGGTTGTATATATCGATTCAACACAGCTACAGGAAACACCAGATTTTGGCAAAGGCATTGAGACTAATTTCATAACCTCAATTGCAAAAATTAATGAGCGCGTTGTAATGCTTCTTGATATTGAAAAAATACTCAGTAATGAAGAGATGCAGGCCTTGTCTGAAATAAAATAGTTACGATCATATTCTGGATCTGCTCGTTAAGCCTGATGGATGATAGGTGAAGCGGGTAACTTTAGATACAGGAAATTTCGTACAAGCCATTAAATAACGAGTATATACGAGATGCATATAGTACCTTCATCCCAGAGGATATATGCAATAAGTATTACTGTTTATGGTCGGGAGGCGTATTTCTTAAAGTTCAGAATAGAGGTTATGACTCAGATGCAATGAGAGATTTCTGTAATTCCCCTCTACAAGGGACTTAATCTTATTGAATATTGATCTACATCAATGCCATACGGTAATGTTAATTATAACTTAGATAGACAAATCACCTATACAAGCAGGAGGTAACTATGAATGTATGGACACTTGAGACATTAGAAATAACCGGTGGTAAGCCAGGCATTACCATGCAAAAAGTTCCGCATAGCTACTCAATGCAGACAATACAATTAACCTTTGAGCCTGGCGCTACTATCGCCCCCCATTCAAGCCCTTTGGACGTTCTTTTCTTCGTAATAGAAGGACAAGGAATGGTAACAATTGGCGATGAGAAGCAACTATGCTCAGCGGGAACCTATATCGAAAGCCCAAAGGGTATCGATCACGGCTGGGAAAACCAGAGTGACAGTACCTTTAAAGTTTTAGTTATTAAAGTATCCTAAGCTACTCAAAGCAAATATTTTCTTCCCTGCATAACGATACCGGTTTCTTAAATATATAACCCTGCCTATTCCTATGTCCAGCTGTAATCACCCCTATTATCAACGAATGGAATAGCGAGAGGATTCTCCTGATTAATGCCGCAATTTATAGGGAGGACTACAGGATGCTAATTAAATAGTCTTCTTGATACAATACTTCACTCACAGGTACTTTCAGGACAATCAATTTCTACCCCAGCAATGGTACTACAAATATGACTTACGGTTGTATAGCCGTAACCACTTTGATCCGGCACCCTAACAGTCGTATATTTCCTATCAATTCGACTACAATCAACATGTGGACCAACACTCTCACACCCATTTTCTTTATGGCTCGTAAATGTCTCATTTGTTGACTGAAGTGTTATTGGATCGTGAATATAATTTTCTACTACACAGTGTCCATTGTTATTATTCCAACTTTTAATTCCTTCTTTAAACAAATTAATATCTCCATCGGGAACTCTATAATTAATTTGCCCCTTAAGAGTACCATCACTATGGTAACTATATTCAATTTTCGTTTCTATAGCTCCATTTTTTAGTGAAACTGAATCCATGAGCAAATCATCGATATAGGTAGCAATATACCGCATCTCTTGATTCCCCTCACCGTAGTTAGTTTCTATCCGACTAGTACCCTTTGTCTCAGCCCATACCCCAATCTTAACACCGAGATCATAGGCCCCTGTAACGCCCTCTTTATTAAATGCTCCATGAAAATAACCATCTTTAAAACAGATATCACCAAACTCAGATGCCACACAATGAGACGGAAGAAATGAGCAAAAGTGGTCTTCATTTACATAGCTTTCGTCAGCAATATGAGGGGATGTGTGGAGTATTAATGACCCAGAGAGCAATTGTTCACCCGCAGGATTCCAATCATAATTGAAGGAATTTATTACTGAATCAAACTCATTATAGTGATCAACGCTGATCTCAATCAACAAATCAGACAATGTATCTTCATACACTTCAGTGTACCAGGTATTAGTATCAATTAAGTCTTTTCTCAACTCTGGTTTATTAGTATGCCTGAGATCAAGTCCCCTGTCTATTAATACGACCCCATTTTTCTGAAACAATACACAGCTTGAACGATCGAACCATACGTTCCCAAACAAGGTTTCATCATCAAACGTACACGTGTAAGCGGTATGCCACCAATCAACACTCTCTTCTATAAAATCACAGGCAATATTTGGATAGCGGACACTCGTTGGGCTGTTGGGTATTTCGGTACTCGAGCTTATCTCTGGTATAATTTGAGCACTCGAGCCATTGGTACTTGACTGGGGCATTTCCACAGCCGCCTCATAAAGAATCGGCGCTCCTACTCTCAGGCAGGTATTTTTTGCAAGTTCAGGATCAATATCATACCAATAGTTTTTATATGCTGGTAGCAACACTGTTCCATCAGGTGCTATTTTCGCAGGATACATGCAGATTACTACTGCACCTGCAACACAAGATGTTCGATACGTACCACCTGAAGCTTCACAGCTCCATTGGCTCTCATTGGGTGACGTTTGCTCCTTGCATTGGGTACCCACGAAAGAATTTGTAACATGAGTACAGGTTCCTATTGCTGAGCTCAACAGTGTCGCCCCCTCTGACATCGAAGATGAGGAAGATACTGTGGTCCCTGGTGTATTTGTTACTGAGGTGCCAGTCGAGGTTGAATCGAGACACCCGAAAAACACAAAAACCACTATTAAAACACTTGCTATGTACATATATCATCTACTATTAAACTATGACTTTAATGATAAAAAACCGTGTTGGAACATTGCTCCTGCTGGGTTTTATTTAATTCAAATAAAAAAACTTTACAAAAGTGTTCATAGTTCAGGCAGAAAAGGAGTGTTTACAGTAATTCCCCCTTAAAAGGAATTATTGCATGCTATGCGTGTTACTGGCAATTCTTTAGCTTAAAGTTAATAAAAGGAGCTCAGAAGTTAGGTCATCACAAATCAAAGAAAGATGCTGTAAATGAAGCTTTAGCTGAATATATAAAACACAAAAAGCAGCATTGTGATATCTTGGCGGATTAGGGCGAGTCACTCCCATACAAAAATTTCAATACCTAAAAATGATTCCACCTCGTACCGAATTACTTTTCGTCTTATAGTTTAACAGAGACTCTCCATAGCCATAGTACCATTGTATATAGATACCGGGTGTAAAGAGTGCATTCATCTTCTCACGGGTTTTGGATATAAACCCAAAACGAAAGGCTCCTTTATTTGAAAGCAAAAATCCCCTTGTTAAAAACTCTAAAACGAAATATTCTCTAAAGGTGAGCTCAAAAAACAAATTGTGATACCCCATATAGGTATGATACTCTGGGTTTTCTTCAATAAAAGCCTCTGGACTATAAAACAACCGCAGCGAACTTTTTAACACAGAGTTCCTAATGGTGTCTTGTCTTTGTGCAATGACCTCAATCGAGACATCAAGGGATTTTGAGCGTGTATCTTTTTCACCATTTGATTCATGATAGAGCCCACCGAGGAGAGTATGCACGTACCTATTTTTTAACTGTACATGATACATCACCCCAGGCCGATAGTTTGTCTCAGCAAAAGGAGAACTCTCTTGACCGATATTCCAGAAGCTCACTTGAGTATAGTGAAAAAAGATATTGTGATTTTTTAAATTGGTAAGTTCGTATAAAAAGCTAATCCGATATTTGCTAAACCCTTCGACATCAGTATCACTTATTGAATCACCCTTAATATTCTTAAGAGTGTTATACCCAAAAATGAAGTAGTTTGGCTGAAACATTTTAAAATATGTCTTCTTGGGAGCAGAAACAGATAGCTCTTCGGCCGAGCATATGCCGCTTATCAGTAGAACCACAAGTATAATGCCGAACGATTTCACACTCCCCTCTTTTTATACAATATTTTATAAAGATTGGGAACAAGTATGAGGGTAATTATGGTTGCAAAGAGGAGGCCAAAAATAAGTCCAATAGCCATTGGTTGCCACATTAACCCACCACTTATCCAGAGAGGTATCATGCCACAAATAGTTGTAGCTGTAGTAAGTACAATCGGACGAAACCGCTGTTTAGCTGCATCTTGTATCGCATCAACAAGCGACTTTTCCTCTCCTAATTCAAGGTCAATTCTATCTATAAGTACAATCGCATTATTCACAACAATACCTGCAAGAGCAATCACCCCTAGGAAGGCATAGAAGCTAAAGAATGACCCCGTAAGCAATAACCCTAATATCACCCCCGTAATCCCCAGAGGAACGGTGGAGAGTACAATAGCTGTTTTACGAATTGAGTTAAACTGAATAATAAGGAGTATCAAGATAATAAATCCACTCAAAGGGAGTTTATCGAGTATAGACTGCATTCCCTCTTTGGAATTTTCAGACTCACCGCCAACTTTCATACTGATACCCCTCGGCCATGATGACTGATCGGTTTCAATCCATGGGAGTACCACTCTTGTAATTTCACTCGCAGTATACCCCTCTTCGAGATAGGCCGTAACACTAATAGTGCGACTCATGTCTCTGCGGAGTACTTTAGGGAATTCCCACACCTGCTCTATACGCGCCACTTGTGATAGTGGTACGCTCATGCCACTCCCTTGTGCATACACATTACTATTTTCAAGCTGATCAATGGTTATGGAAAGTGCACCGGCTTCACGCATAGATATTGCAATAATTTCATCACCGCCACGATATTCTCCCACCTTAAAACCTGATAACGTAGTTCGGAGAGACAAAGCGATATCCTGACTTGTAAGCCCTGCGAGCAGTGCTTTTACTTGATCGATCTCTATTTTAATTTTTTTGTTTTGTATCCCCCACGTGTCACCAACTTTGCGTGCTCCAGGAATGGTTCGGAGTTTTGACTTAATAGTCTGTGCAACACTATATAACTCATTAGAGTTATCTCCAAAAAGGCGAATCTCAACGGGGTATCCACCGCCACCACCACCTGCAAGGCGAGCTATTTTCACATCAGCATCAGGAAGATTTTTTCGACAATAGGCTTCGAGGGCTTGCATGACCATTAGATTGTCATTGCCCGAAGAGGTGTTCAATAACAGGTGCGCATAGCCTGAGTTTGCCTCACCTGGTTGATACCCAAGGGAATATGATTCTGGGCCTTTCCCAATAAATGCAGACCAATTAATGACACCCTTTTTCTTTGTATCTGACACGAAAAGAGAGTCTTGTATAAACTTCTCTATTAGCGCAACCGTGTGATCGGTATTTTCAATACGCGTATCCAAAGGGAGATTCATATCAAGGGTTACGAGGTTCCTCTCAGAGTCCGGTACAAAAATAAAGGGTATCTGCTTAAAAAGCATCAACGATAAAAAGAACAGTACAACAACCCCAAGAGATACTTTTACTGAATGCTTAAGCGCCTTCTTGAGTAACGCACTATACCAGCGTGTAATTATGGCAAATAGACCGGACTCTTTAGCCTCAGCTAGTACCGGTGCTTTATTCTTACCAAGGGTCATCACTGAAAGAAGTGGAATGAGGGTCAAGGCTAATATCAGTGACGCAAGGAGTGCTATAGTTATCACGACAAACAGTGGTCCTACAACTTCACCCATGGTAGATTCTGCAAGAAAAAAGGCAAGAAAAGCTGCAGAGGTTGTCAGTGAAGAGGTTAAGAGCGGTACACCCAGTTCATTAGCCGACTCAATTGATGCCGTCAGAACTTTTTTACCTCGGTTCATTTTAACCATAATTGATTCAGACATAACAATGGCATTATCAACAAGCATCCCTAGAGCCATGATAAGTGCTGCGAGAGAGACCTTATTGAGTCCTATCTCAAAATAGCCCATGAGAGCAAAACTGACAATTATCGTTGAAGGGATAAGTGATGCAACAATAAACCCTGTTTTTAATCCCAAAAAAAGTAACATGACAATCAATACAATAACCATTGACTGTAAAAGGTTCACCGCAAAATCATTAACCGATTTTTGAACAACCAAGTCATCAGAAGCAACACGATAGAGTGATACTCCAATGGGGAGCTTCTGTGTATAGCGGTCCACAATTTTATCAACTTCAGCGCCCATATGCACAATATTAGAGCCATCTTTTAATGATATACTCAAAACCACTGCGGGAGATCCATTGACTCGAACGAACCTATCAGTTGGTTCTTTGTAGGCTTTATAAATTGAACAAATATCACCTAAAGGAATATTTTGAGTAGAGTTTCCGATGCGAATCGGCAGAGCTTTCAATTGTTCGAGTGACTCAAAATTACCACTGGGCTCAACGATTATTTGCTGAGTACCAATATTAATCTTACCGCCCGAAAAAAGTATATTTGCTGAACTGATAATATTTTTAATGCGCGAAGAACTAATACCCAAGCTCGCAAGTTTTGCATTATCAAAGTCGATATACACCTGCTCTTGCTGAACCCCTTGTATTCTCATACTTGCAGCATCAGGGATTCGTATAATATCTTGGTCCAACTCTTCTGCATATTCATGTAACTCTATGGTAGAAA
>JAOPTX010000051.1:0-22312 GCA_051532055.1 Fibrobacterales bacterium
AATCGATTGTACTCATACTACTTTGCTCCTAGTTTTGCTGCGGCTTTTTTGAGCGCTTCAGCTTTATCAGTTACTTCCCAAGTGAATTCTTTTTCTTTTCTTCCAAAGTGGCCATGTGCTGCAGTTTTGGTGTAGCGTGGTTTAAGGAGATCAAGAGACTTAACAATACCTGCTGGTGTAAGGTCAAAGTGCGCTTCAATAAGTGAAGAAACCTGATCATCAGTAAGTTTAGATGTACTAAAAGTATTTACGTGAATTGATGTTGGCGCCGGGTAGCCAATTGCATAAGAAAGTTGTACTTCACATTTTTTAGCAATCCCCGCTTTAACGATATTCTTCGCGACATAGCGTGCTGCATAGGCTGCAGAACGATCTACTTTTGATGGGTCTTTTCCAGAAAAAGCACCACCACCATGACGCCCCATTCCACCATAGGTATCTACGATAATTTTACGGCCTGTTAGTCCACAGTCACCTTGAGGTCCACCAATGATGAACTTCCCTGTTGGATTGATAAGAAATTTTGTTTTGCTATCAATGAGTTTAGCAGGAATACTCTTCTTAATAATGTGCTCAATTACATCTTTTTTAAGCTGTGAGTACTTTACTTTCTCGTCGTGTTGCGTAGAGAATACAACACAGTCAACACGTACTGGTTTGTCGTTTGAATCATATTCAACTGTTACTTGAGATTTCGCATCAGGACGGAGAAATTTCAGTTTTGTGTTTTTTAGTTTTGCATGAGCTGCAACAAGTTTGTGTGAAAGAGCGATTGGGAGTGGCATAAGCTCAGGTGTTTCGTCACACGCATAGCCAAACATAATACCTTGGTCACCGGCACCTTGTTCTTTGTGAAGACCTTCACCAGTTGTCACTCCTTGAGCAATATCAGGAGACTGTTTGTCGAGTGATACAAGAACTGCACAGGTTTTATAGTCGAAACCTTTGTTTGAATCGTCATAGCCAATTTTTTTAATGGTGCTGCGAACGATATCTTGAAAGTCAACTTCAGCAGTAGTAGTAACTTCACCTGCAAGTACAACCATGCCTGTTGTGATCATAGTTTCGCATGCAACTCGGCTTTTAGGGTCCTGCTCGAGCATTGCATCAAGTACAGCATCAGAGATTTGGTCAGCCATTTTATCTGGGTGGCCCATCGATACGGATTCAGATGTGAAAAAGTAATTTGACATTGAGTTCCTTATTCATAGAATTTGTTTATAATACCGTAGTAAATATACAAAAATACATATGCATTTATGCGAAGACTCGCATTTTAGTTCTTTTTGATCTACAAATTACAAACTAACTATTGTAACGGAAGAATATGTTAAACAAAAGAAATAAAAAAAGCCCGAAAGAATTACTCATTTCGGGCTTAAAAGCTCAATGGTCTAAAGGAGATTAGTTGTCTTGGTTTTTCATCTCTACTTGTTCACGGTCCATTGTGTGTTTCATATATTCTTTAAAATTTCTATTGAGGTCGACACCCTCAGTTTCTTCAGATTTGTCATCAAGTACGAATACTGCTGATGGATTATCGAGCCACCCCATAATGTCTACTTGGTCAAAATTCATTGATTTGTCACCGGTGAGTTTTTCAAAAATAATTGCTTTTTTTTCAACCCAACCTTGTCCGCAATCAGCTTTTACCAGTACGTGATTATCATTTTTTTTGAGAAGAACCATGCTCTCATTTTCAAGTGCAGTACATACTTCACCTCCGCCGCCTGGGTTGCGGGTGAGCATGAGGTCGCCATCTTTTGAGGCAACTGTTTTTGAAAAAACGGGTGTAGCTATAATGGTGATAGCAAGTATAAGGAGCAGACTTCGCATTTGTTTCCTGTGGTTCTGTGGCAGTGCCGTTATAATATATTCTTTAAAATCGATAAAACAAGGCTTTTTGCCAAAACTTTACATTTTCACTAGAGAATGAATTACGTGAGGATTTGATTTAAAAAATGAAAAACCCATGGGGTGATCTATGCTTTTGTAGACAAAACTTATTATTTTTTTGGCATGAAAAAAGTGATCATTATTCTCGTCGTTATTTTAGCTGTCGGACTTGCTTCTCTCGCAGCGGTGTTTAACCATTATCAAAGTCAGTGGAGTATTCGAAACTCTGATTCAACGGTGCCTCTCATTATTCAGATAAAGCGGGGGAGTGCTGTCGGACAAATTGGAGCACTTCTCAAAAAAAATAGGCTTATAGGAGATACGTTTGACTTTAAACTCTATTCTAGGTACAGCGGTTTAGGGACTCGCTATAAATCGGGAGTATACGCTATTCCAGCCAATGCTACAATTTTAGAGATTGCTGAATTATTATCCCATGGAAAGACTGCAACGGTTAAAGTAACAATACCAGAAGGAAGAGTGAGTTGGGAAATTTCCGCAATTTTGGCAAACAAAATGCCTCAAATTGATAGTGCACGATTTGAAAATGCAGTATATGATGCTCAGTTCGCAAAAGTGTTGGGGATACAGTCAAAATCAGTTGAAGGGTATCTTTATCCCGATACCTATAAATTTCCTTATGGAGTCACAGAAAGAGAAGTGATACGCATTATGGTGGCTCAATTTAATCGAGTATTTAAAACACTCGATTCAGAGAAATCAGATTTTTTTAAAAAGTATGGTAAAAATGGAGTAGTTACCTTTGCATCAGTGGTTGAAGAAGAAGCGGGGGTTCCTAATGAGCGGGGTCGAATTGCTGGAGTCTTTTATAACCGATTGAAAAGAGGCATGCCACTTGGTGCTGATCCTACGGTACGTTATATCTTCAGGAATCTTACAGGGCCTATTTATAGGAGTCAATTGAGGTCTGATAGCCCTTTTAATACGCGAAAAAATAGAGGCTTAATGCCCCATGCTGTTTCAAATCCTGGTAAGGACGCTCTGAAGGCAGCTCTTTTTCCTGAGACTAATCGAGACCTTTATTTTGTTGCCAAAGATAACGGTTCAATGGAACACTTTTTCTCTGGCTCATTAAAAATGCACAACTACTATAAGAACGTTGCAGCGGCAAACCGAAAGAAGTATGCTATTAAATAGACGTTGCCAATAATTGTTACATTGGTTTAGGTGGTTTATACAGAGAATAGGGTACGTTTTAAAATAATTATATAGATAGAGCAAGAGCCAGGAAGTGTCACTTCACTGGCTCTTGCTCTTTATTGCGTAATTGAGGAGGAGTGTGAGTAGATTACTTCACCCCTAGATATTTACGTCCTTCAGCATTTTCTTTTTTTGTGAATACATAGTCAGGGGTAAAGCCATTTTCATAGCGCCATTTAATGACAACAGCACAATCGTTTTCATTGTTCACTTTTACACATGATCCACGAACACGTTTGCCTGGGACGGTCTTACCTTCAGTAGATACTAATTTAAAGTCACTTGCTTTAAAGCTTTGGTTATTGCCTGATGTATTCCACAATTGAAGTTCACCTGAAGCAGATTTTGACCCAACCGTTAAACGAGGAAAAGCCATAACAAACGCATTTCG
Organism: Fibrobacterales bacterium; assembly: GCA_051532055.1. Lineage (GTDB taxonomy): Bacteria > Fibrobacterota > Fibrobacteria > Fibrobacterales > JAOPTW01 > JAOPTW01. The sequence continues at coordinate 3,509 of JAOPTX010000051.1, forward strand.
ATCGACAAGAGGGCTTGGAGTGATACCGTTGACATCATCTGAAAAGATGAGGAAGTTACTACGGTTTTTGAGACGGACAGTGTTGAGTGCGTCTTTTATGTCGGTATTTGAGGGAAGAGCTGTTTCTGCTTCGAGTAAAAAGTATTCAGCACGGACGTAGTCTGATTCACTTTTTGCAGTCTTGATAATAGCACCTGTGTAAAAATTCTCTGTTTCTTCTATAACTGTGGCAAATTCAGAGTGGGTAGCATTAAGTGCCACAAGGAGCTCTTGTGCTTTATTTATTGCCTGAAATCCTTGAAGAATAGGGATAAATTGTCCCTCTTTAATCCTTAATTTAGTGATTTTCGCAATCGTAACACCATATTTACCAATTATTGCTGGGTCTTTGACTTTAGCGAGGTACTTAGGAATTTCATCAGTATAATTTGATATTGCATCAGAAAGGGGGTCGCGGAGAGCAATTTCTTCCATGAGGCCAGTTAGGGCAAGGGAGAGATTGGCTGGGAAGTCTTCAGATACTTCTCCCTTCTCTTCTGCATTGAGATACATTTGAACGGCTACTTTATAGTTGCCTTGGTCGAGATGTCCATCACCGATCTTTTCCCGTTTACTTTTACAGCCAGTGATAATAAGTAATGAGGTCACAGCAAGGGTGAGTACGAGTGATACTTTCATGCCTTATCCTTTATGAATTTGAGTATTTCTATTTTGAGTATTTAGAATATAGTTGAATAGTGACAATTATTCATGATAATTAGGGTTTATTGCCGATAATTTTACATAAACCGACACAATATCATGACGATTATCTTGACCTCTCATGAACTAATACGTATATTAGCTGAGCTTTTCTATGGAAAAGTTATGGGGCCTATAGCTCAGTTGGTTAGAGCCCTCGACTCATAATCGAGTGGTCCAAAGTTCAAGTCTTTGTGGGCCCATAAGCCGTCAGAATCTGACGGCTTTTTTTATGTCGTCAAATAAAAAAGCTCAAATAAAAGTGTCATAAAAATGTAAAAAAATTAAACATCATACCCTTTTTCTACCCAGCTTATTCAGAACTCTTTATATTAAAGAGAGCAACTTTTGCAAGATCTTACAGCAACGACAATGGAGGAAATATGGCTCACACTACAGAAAAGACTTTTAAGAAACATGTATTAAAATCGAAGAAACCAGTTCTGGTTCATTTCTGGTCGGTGTGGGATGACCTTTCTAAAGCGAGTAAGCCAGTGATTGAACAGGTTGCAAAGTCCTTAAAAAATAAAGCAGATGTTTTTTTCTTGAATAGTGATGAGAATGCGAAGATTACACGAAAGTATAATATTGAGACATTCCCTACGGCAGTGATTTTTAAAGATGGTGAAATCGTTTCTCAGTTCAGAGGGCTTCAGCCTGAACCTGTCTATATTAATGCGATAGAAAATTATTAGATAATCTCTTCTGATCAATTACCTCTGACTCTATGGAGAGTCGGCGGTGATTGATTATCTAAAAGCCAAACATAATATCGGGAACATTAGACAGCGCGTTTCGAGTTCCAATTATTGACAGTGCATTTTTTTCTGAAAGCTGGGTTTGTGTCACTTGATCTTCACGGAGGAGGTCTCCTTGTTCATTAGTAATAATTGACACCTCTGGCTTGTCAATAATCCCTTTATGGACTGCGATTACTTTAGCAAGTCTCTTATTACTGAGTTCGACTACTGACCCAATAGGGAATAATGAAATGTAGTTGATTAAATACTTCACCGATTCTTTTTCTAAAAAACCACGATTCATCATTGAAATAATCTCTTTTACCGCATGGAATGGACGAATTGCTTGTCGATAAGGACGATTGTTAATCAGTGCGACATAGACATCGGCAACAGCAATAATTTTTGCGTATCTATGGATACAATGTCCCTTTAGTGCTTTTGGGTAGCCCATTCCATTTTCTCGTTCATGAATCTGCATCGCTACAAGCTGGATTGTTGGAGGTACTCCTTTTATACTATCAAGAATATTTGCAGCTATAGTGGGGTGGCTCTTTATTTCAAAGGTGTCATCATGTTTTAAGACTTCTCGCTCTGTGCGGATTGCTTTGTCTGTATAGAGCATGCCAATGTCGTGTAGGAGGGCTGCAGCTCCAATTTCGAGAAGGTCTTCATGGTTATACCCTTTGCCAATTGCGATATTGAGTGCGATAATAGTCACATTAAGTGCGTGTGCATAGAGATAATCTATTGAATCATTTTTAAGGCAGAGGTTGATGAGGATATTCTTGTCATCACTCATTACTGAAAGGATATCCGAAATTATTGATTCAATTGTTGGATAAGAAGGCTTCATTGGTCCGACAGCATTAATAAACAGAGTTTCGATTTCTGCGGTAAGCTGATTATGTAATTGTTGAATTCTTTTTTTATAATTCCGGCTTCGGTTTTTAGGGTGGAGTTGTTTAAGAAATGTATAAAAAGGCACCCCTGAGTGTGTTAGTGGGGGATTGGGTATGATTGATTGTGTGATTGGGGTATTGATTGGTGATTGATTTGAGAACTTAACCCACTCGTTGTGCCTTTCTATTTTAGATTTGTGTATGGATTTAGAATTGATAGATGAAAAAAAGAGTGTTGGGTTGTGGCGCTTTTTTAACGCAGTTATAAGATTTTGTGTAATAATACCACCACGGGGAATAACCGTAAAACCATTTGCCGTTTCAATATCAGTAAAGGCAATTTGGCCAATATGGCTTTCACGCAGAATGACTCTCTGCTTATTCATATTCCCACCCTTTCTTGAATGGCCCATAATCCCATTCAGTTACCGGCACCATGCACGGCTACTATATCTATCGGGAAATCAGTGGGCTCGCTTAATGGAAAAAACGGGTAAAATTTTGAGTATTTAGGGTGAAAGTATGGGGGGTGTGGGGTGTTTGAGATTTTAATGGTTTAAATTCAAGAGATACCTTCTTTCTATTGCTTTCGGTCCTTGTATTGTAGTAAAATAATGTAAGCTACACTATTTCCAATTTGTGAGAAAATATGAGTTTAGAGCCAGTTTTACCAGAATCTATTAGAGTGCATTTGGCTGATGTTTATGGTCTACCCGAAGAGAACATAGATATGATGCTCGAAGCAACTAAAAAATCAATCACTGAAAACCTAGAATTAGCCGAAAAAAGTTTATTAGAAAAAAATAGTGAAACATTTGTAAGAGTGTCACATTCAATGAAAGGCGCTCTTCTTAATCTAGGGCAAGAAGGCTGGGCAGAGGTTGCGTCACAAATGGAAAAGCTGGGGAGTGAAAGCATCACAGAAAATTCTCTAAGTGGTCTTTTAAAAGACTTGCAACAGGGCTTATCGAATCTGGTATAAAAAATGACAGAACAAATAGTATGGGTATTGATAGGGGGTTTGGTGATAGGAGCGATAATCCTTATTAATACTTTGAGGCGACTGAAAAGATTATCTAAAAAAAATCAGTCTCTTGAAACTATCATTGGCAATGCGCAGGTTGGGTATTGGAAGTGGGTTATTCCTACCGACACCTTTGATATGAGTGATGCCTTAAAAAATATGTGCGGTTTTACTCAGGCTGGTGTCCCTCAATCTTTTGAAGAGTTTAAAAAACATGTACATATTGATGATATTGGTTTTTTGGAACAGGCATTTTTTACAAGCCAAAATGGAATGCCTGTTGGTGCTGTGGAGTATCGATTCGATAACCCTGTTGAAGGGATGGTGTGGTATGAATCTCATATTTCATTGTTTAAAAATTCATTTGGCGAAGACGTTTTAACGGCAACAGTACGTGATATTTCAGTGCCTAAAAGGATGCAAGGAGAAATTCAAAAGTTTATGGCTCTTGCAGATTTTGCAAATTATGGCGTTGCTATAATTAGTGCGGATTTAAAAATTGAGTATATCAATACCTACTACTCATCTATTTGTGGGTATAATGATTACGAACTTATAGGACAGTCGTTTATACCATTTTTGTCAGTGAGTAAAAAGAAGGTTGACCTTTTTAAACAAGAGATGATTGACAATGGGGGATTTATTGCACGGGAAGTGACCTATAAAAATAATGGTCGACCTAATGTGGTACTCATGCAAAATGCTATTGTGTTAAAGAATAGTACGAGTGCATCTCATCGCATTGCGATCTCTGCGACAGATATAACCCATCTGAAAGAGGTGGAGAAAGAAAAAACAGCTGCATTATTCGAAATGCAGATAGCTAAGTTTAATCTTGAAAAATCGGTGAAAGATGCTGAGCTCTTGAAGGATATGGCAGAAGAGGCGAGTAAGGCAAAAAGTTCATTTTTGGCAAATATGTCTCATGAAATTCGGACGCCAATGAATGGAATCATTGGTATGACTGGACTCGCACTACAAACAGAACTCAATAATGAACAGAAGAAGTATTTAACAACGGTAAAATCATCTGCTGATACGCTACTTGAATTACTCAATGATATTCTCGACTTTTCAAAAATTGAAGCACAACAGATAGACCTCGAGCAAAATGAGTTTGATCTTGATGAAGTTACAGAGCTTGTAGTACAGACTTTTGCATCCAAAGCTTATGATAGTGGTATTGATTTAGTACTTGATATTGCACCCGATGTACCCATTAAATTAGTAGGGGACTCATTACGACTTCGCCAAATAATATCGAATCTTGTAAGTAACGCAATTAAGTTCACTTCTGAAGGTCATATTCGACTTAAAATTAGAGTGAAGGATAAGAAACGTGAAAAAGTGACGATAATAATTTCAGTTGTTGATACTGGTATTGGAATACCTAAAGATAAGTTAGATCATATCTTTGAAGAATTTACTCAGGCTGATTCGAGTACGTCTCGAAATTATGGTGGTACGGGCCTTGGCCTTGCAATATCAAAAAAACTGAGTAGTATGATGGGTGGCTCAATGTGGGTCGAAAGTGAAGTGGGTGAAGGGAGCTCATTTAATTTTACCATTCGGGTTGAGGCTTCAAAGGATGAAACAGAAGATTTGAAATCCGATAAGGTTGATCCAAGTATATTGAAGGTTTTGATTGTAGAAAATGTGGCGATTATTTCAAAAGTGATGCAGTCGATAATTACTAATTGGGGTTTTGAAGTAGAGACCGTTGATAGCTATGAGGCGGCTTGTGAAGCAATGAAGAAGAACTCTTATGAAATAGCTTTGACTGAGGTTAACATAGGGGCGTTTTCAGGTGCGGACCTCTTCGAGCAGTTTAAAAAAGATGATGTACGAATTCCCGATAAAACAATTGCGATTATTGGTCTTGGTAATGTCGAGGAATCTAAGAGTTATCCTCAATTTGGTATAACTGAGAAAGTTCTAAAACCGGTTGTTAAAAGTGACTTGAAAGATGCATTTATTCGATTACTCGGTCTTGAAGATGCGCGTAAAAAAGAGATTGAAACGGGTGATAAAGAGAGGCAGTATCCTCCACGATCAATTTTGCTGGTAGAAGATAATTCGGTCAATCTTGAGTTGGCTCGGATTATTCTTCTCGGTAAAGGGCATAGTGTGGTTACCGCTGTTAATGGGCGAATTGCCTTAGAGGAGCTCGCTGATCACACTTTTGATGTAGTGCTGATGGATGTTCAGATGCCTGAAATGGATGGGTTCACTGCGACGAGAAACCTGAGGGCGTGTCAAAGTGGGGCATATGATCAGTTGGATGGAATCGATACTACTTTTGCAGAAAAACTGCATGCACAGATTGGAAATGTAGGAGTTCCAATAATTGCTATGACCGCACACGCAATGTCTGGTGATAAAGAACGGTGCCTGGACGTTGGGATGGATGATTATGTGACTAAGCCAATTCAGCCAAAGAATGTGTTTGAAGCAATAGAGCGTGCAATCGCAGTAGTTTCTTCGGAATCAAAACCTTAATCGGGTATTCAATTACTTTTTAGTGTGATTTTCTTTTTAACTGGCGCTGAGATGTGTATTTGCGTTATAATAGATACTTGAGAGGGTATTGTATAGAGGCGGAATTTCTATGAGAACACTAATTGTTGATGATGATAAAATGTGTGGCTCTGTTGCACAATCAATTATGAAAAAATATGGTGAAGTCGACTTAGCACTATCTGGGTACGATGCAATTGCTCTTTTTGAAGCTTCGTTTACGGCGCTCCCCTATTCGGTAGTTATTCTTGATATTATGATGCCTGAGATAGACGGACAACAAGTATTGAAAAAAATTCGTGAGTTAGAGTATAGTCATGGGGTATTCAAGAGTAATCGAGTCAAAGTTATCATGCTATCGGGGATTGAAGATAAACGCACAATTTTGAATGCCTTTCAAGGGGGCTGCGAAGCCTACCTTACCAAACCGTTAGTGGCTAAAGTACTTGAAGAGACCGTAAAAGAGGTTCTTGGAGCGCCATCGTTGCCCCAAGCTCAGTAGTTATTAGTGGCCCTTAGACTTAAGAAGTTGGACAATTTCTGTGTGTCCCATTTCATCGGCGATTTCTTCACAATTGTTACCATCATTATCTGATATTGACGGGTTTGCTCCAGAGGCAAGAAGCTTTTTGGCTATGGCTGGTGAACCATTCATACAGGCGAACTGTAGTGCTGTTTTACCAGTGTTATCTTGTAAATTGATATCTGGCTTTTTGGTGAGTATTTGGGTTACTAGGCTCATAAAAGAGTGAGCGCTACTGAGCATGAGAGGAGTCCATCCTTCTGAGTCTTGGATGTTAATATCTGCACCGTTTTCTACGAGTAAGGCACTAAAGCGTCGGTGTTGCCCGTTAATGGCAATAGTGAGTGGGTATTTATCATAGTGATTTGGTTTGTTGAGGTTGGCTTGTTTGGCAATCAGGATATTTAGGAGGGGGATATTGCCTGTTTTTGCAGCAAGGGTGAGTGGTGTCTCACCTGATTGTGAAGTAATATTAACGGTTGGCACTGGCTTGAGTAGTTTCTTGATGAGCGGTATGGAACCTTTTTTCAGGTAATTAAACCAGTAGTGTGTCTCGGACATAGGGTCAACCTGGGCGCCATATTTAAGGAGTAGTTCAATTTGTGCATTATTCTTATTGATAAGCGCCCAATCAAGAGATGAACGTCCTGTATTGTCTTTCTGTTGAATTCCAGCGGTGTCACGTGATAATATATTGGCTGCTAGAATATTACGGTTTTCTATGAGAGTATGCATAAGAGGTGTCGTGCCACTTTTATCGAAATCGGAAAGGGAAATATTGTGGTCTATCAGTGCTTTTGCTGAAGGGTAGTGTTCGCGGATAAGGGCAAAAAGAAGGGGAGGAATGCCTCTGTAGCGAGCAGAAACATTAACGCCTGCCTGCGCAAGAGCGGCAACAATTTTTGGCTGCTCATTTTGGATGGCCCAAATGAGTGGGGTTCTCCCTTTGTAAGTGAGGTTGTTAATTTGAGGGTGCTTTTTAATGTATTCAAGTGCTTCAGTAGTTTTCCCTTTTTTTGTCAGAATATAGAGTTTATAGCGCTCTTTGATCTCTGAATGAGAGTTCTCAGCAAATAATGGTTGCGACATAAGAAGGAGAAATAGTATACTCAATACGAGAACAGGGAGTTTGATAGTAGTATTCATAGAAGTAGCCCAATTTTTTTTACAAAGATAGATAATAATAAATTATCAGCGAGTGTGGACCAGGATGATTCAAAATACTCTTAAATTCAATAAAGGCGACTATATATATAGGACCGGAGATGAGAGTGATTTCCTCTATATTCTAAAAGAAGGTCTTGTACATGTGTTTAGAAGTGATGGCAAGCATGAAATCGACTTTGGAAAAATTGGGGTTGGTGGAGTAGTTGGGGAATCGGTATTAGCAGATATGACCCAAAGACAAACCTCTGTGTTAGTTATTCAAGATGTCGTTGCCCTTGTGCTTTCTAAAGAAGAATTTAAGATGGCTATTGAGGAGTTTGAACCCTGGGTCTTTGCCTTAACTCGAACATTGATTTCAAGACATGAGCGGGTGATCGAACGGGTAGAGAGGACCCTTGATGATTATATTGATGCAAGTGTAGCGCAACTCCTCTGTTATTATTCAAAAAGTGATGCCGACCTGTATGTCCCCAAAATTACTGCACAAATAGCTATGTTACTTCGGTCATCTGAAGAGCAGGTAGAACAATCTCTTAGCCTGCTTTCAAAGTTTGGTTTTATAAAAATAAATGATAAAACAGTCTATATTTCAGAAAGTGAGCGATTCATCACTGCAACAAATGAGCTCCGTATTATGACTTTGGAGGCTGAGAGTTATGTGAAGGACTTTCAGGGTGAAGAGGGGGCTGATAGTTTGGAAGATGAGATTGTAGAGCCAGCTCATGAGGTGAATGCGGATTCTTAAGCCCGCTCATTCACGTTTTCGCTACTTTTTTTTAAGTTCACTTGGTAATGAAAACTTTACTTTCTCTTCCATGGTAACCCGTTCTGATATAGAATCAATTGTACAGTGTGATTTAAGGCTCTCTATAACCTGTTGCACAATATACTCAGGGGCACTTGCACCACTCGTGATGCCTATTTGTTTTTTACCATGAAACCAATCAAATTCAAGAGACGTTTCATCAGCAATAAGGTATGAGTCAATGCCGAGCTTTTCACCAAGTTCTCTGAGTCTATTGGAATTTGAGCTGTTAGTTGCGCCTACAACAAGGAGAATGTCAATTTCTTGACAGATCTCTTTTATAGCAGCTTGCCTATTAGTTGTCGCATAGCAGAGGTCACCACTTTCGGGGCCTTGGATTTGTGGATAGCGTTTTTTGAGTGCAGTAATAATGTCAATAGACTCATCAACTGAAAGGGTGGTTTGTGTGGTGTAGGCTAATGGTTGGTCTTGGGTGAAAGAGAGGGTAGAAACATCTGCAACAGAACCAACGATAGTGACTTCGCCTTCAGGGAGTTGGCCGGTAGTACCAACAACTTCGGGGTGCCCTGAGTGTCCGATCAATATGATTGTGACATCTTTGCTGTGATGGCGTACTACAGATTTGTGTACTTTTTTAACGAGGGGGCATGCGGCGTCAAGGATTCTGAGATTGCGCTTTTCTGCATCGTTGTATACAGAGGTGGCTGTACCGTGCGCTGAGAAAATGACAGTACTGTTTTCTGGTACCTCGCTGACCTCTTCTACAAATATTGCCCCGAGACCTTTAAGGCGATCTACAACGCTTTTATTGTGGACTATCTCATGACGTACATAGATTGGTGTGTTATAGACTGCAATGGCTTCTTCAACAATTTGAATTGCGCGATCAACTCCTGCACAAAAGCCTCGAGGTTTTGATAAAATTATATCCATGGTCAATCCATCGGTGAAATGAGTGGTGTCACTACCTGTGTAAGGAGCTCACGCATTCGTTCTGTTTTTTCAAAATATACATTTGATAGTTCATTTATTGCATTGGATGAGCTATCAAAGTCCAGGTTTGTAGGTTTATTTGGGTTTAATATGGTGATGAGCTTGTGATTAATTAGTTCTTTAATAAGGGCTTCCTGAAGTTCATAAAAAGGGCCACAGAAAAGAGTGCATCCTTTGCCTAAAGGCTCCCAGATATTGTGGATACCAATAGGTGAAAAGCTTCCTCCAATAACAGCTCTATTACAGCAATCCAACACCTGGTTCATGGCCCCAAAGGTTTCAACTAAAATGACAGGGTTTGTGGAGTCTGGAAAGAGGCTAAAAGTACCAAACATTTTCTGGAGTTCTTTTTTCCAGTCAGATACTTCAGAGAGGGTTCGGGGTATAATATAGAGGGGGGCAGAAGTGAGAATGACTGATTTGATGAATTGTGGCCATTCCGAAATATGGAAAGAACAAAGAGCAATGCCGGTTTTTGTTTTATTTGACAGTACGCTATTTTCCGGGGGAGTGAACGACAGTGTTTTGAGATCAGTCCCTATATGTACATTGTGGTGTATAAGGGAGTAGCGGCTAGCGTGTATGGCATCCTGTGCAATAATTGAGTTGATTGGTTGAAAATATTGATTGGCTATATGAGGAAATATTTTGTGAAGAGACTGTAGCTTTGTTGATACCTTTTTACGCATGGCGGCGGAAACAAGATGGATCGCGCTCTGTTGAAAGGTGTGGAGGATGTGGGGCCAATATTCTGCTTCGTAAAGAAAAATGAGAGAAGGTTCGCATCTTTTTTTAAATGTGGATAATGCGAGAGGGGTATCGAGGGGGGCGATAGCACAAAATGTTTGAGGAGGGAGCGAAGCTTGTCTTAAGAAGAAGAGAGCGTGTTGAGACGTTGTAGTGATAAGGAGAGGGCTGTCTGATAATTTCCTGAGTTCTTCTGCGAGGTTAATTGCGCCTTTGGCCTCTCCAAGAGATGCAGCAACAATCCAGATAGGGGATTTGAGAAAAGGAAATACAGGGGTGAGTCGTTCTTTGAGAAGATGCTTTTTGCCAAAGGGGCTCAGTTGGAGTAGCCAAGTAAGGCTATGTATCAGTAATCCACACAGTTGATACAGTGAGAATAACAGCGGGTACATTAGGGGGTTTCAAATATGAGTCGATCAATAGTTTTAGTAAGAGATTGACCAAGCTTTTTGAGGATATCTTTGTGGATTTTCACATGTTCAACCGCAGAGAGATTCGCTTGGGTGCAGGTGAAAATACCGCAGTACCCGGTGCTAATAATTGTCTCTTCTGTAAGAGTACCACTAAAGAGTGTACTGTCAGCGGCAGTCGTTACAAGGAGTTCTGCTGACTGGAAATAGTGTTGTTCGCCGGTAACCCACAATATTTGTCGTTGCTTGTTTACCGAGAGAGGAGCAAGAATTATGGTGATTGCTGCATCAATGGGTTGTTGCGTATTAAAATGTGCAACTATTTTTGACAAGTCTTTGCCGGGTTCTAAATTTTCAGTGGAGGCAAAGAGGTTAACTTCTTTGGGTGGTATTAGGGAAATAGATTGATTGTTTGAAAGGCTTGTAGTGACAGTTGTTAAAAGGTGAGAGCCTAGTTCTGGGTCATTCTCCGTGTTGATACTCAGGAGCAGTACTCTATTTGGAGCTGCGAAGAGAAGCGATGCACATAAAAGAGGGAGTAGGTATTTCACGTTACCGTCCAAATTTTGAGTTGAGATCTTTTAAAGGCATATTAACAATGATCGGTTTATTAAAAGGGGAGATGTAGGGGTCTTCAGTTGCAAAAAGCGAATCCATGAGTGAGGCCATTTGGTCGTGGTTGAGAAGAGCGCCTCGTTTAATTGCGGTGCCGGATGCATAGGACTTTGCAATAACATCAACGGTATTGATTTCAGTAATTGGTTCATGTCGAATTTGTGCAATCATATCACGAATCGAGTACTCTGCATCAGAGAGGCTCATGTCATTGGGGATGCCTCTTAATTGATAGCAGTTATTGCCAAAGGGCTCGAGATCGAAAGCGAGTGTTTTAAATGATTCTAAATACTCTTCAACGAGAGTAAATTCTTCAGGAGTAAATTCAATAATCTCAGGAAAGAGAATCTGTTGAATACTCATTGAGTGGTTGTTTTCTAGGCTTCCTCGCGCTTCTTCATAGAGTATTCTTTGGTGGGCGCGATTTTGGTCAATTATGACCATCCCGGACTTAGTTTCGGCAATAATAAAAGTTGCATGAAGCTGAAAGTATGAGCTTTGAAACTGGTCTTGTGTTTGAATATTTTGGGACTTTTGTTCTTCGAACAGAGTGTTCTGTTTGTGAAAATGAGCAAGTGAAATAATGTTTTCATTTTCTGGTTGAGAGAAGAGGTCTTGAACGACGGCCTCAGATTCTTGTGGTGGAGTCGCTGTCGTTGTTTGTTTAGGCGGTGTACCGGTAGGGTTTGACACTTGTGATTCGGATACAGGAAAGACAAACACTTTTTCAAAGGGGGCTTCTGCCGTATCTCCAATTTCTGGAAGTGCAGCATTGCCTTGGAGTGCAGCTTTAATAGCTCGAATCATTGAACTATACACCATTGAGTCAGAGGTAAAACGAACCTCTTTTTTAGTGGGGTGTACATTAACATCGAAGGTGTCACAAGGCATCTCAATGAAGAGCACTGCCAGAGGGTAGCGGCCCGGGTATAGAGTAGCATAAGCTTTGTCGAGTGCAGATGCTAAAATATGATTACTTACGGGACGGTTGTTGAGATAAAAATATCTATTAGTCTTTCTCTTTTTAGATTGTTCGTAGTCACCAATAAAGCCACGAATAAAAATGGTGCCATCATTCCAGTCAACCTCGAGCATTTTACGAGAAAAAGTTGCACCAAGAATTTCGGTAACTCGGTTTTCAATACTTCCAGCGGCACCATGAAAGAGTGTTTTTGGGCCGTTACTTAAGGTAAATTGAATATCGGGGTGGGTGAGTGCCAGGCGTGTGGTAATATCGACAATGCGATTTAACTCTGTTTGATCACCTGCCATAAACTTTTTTCGAACAGGAGTATTGTGAAAGAGGTTTTTAACGGTAATAGTTGTTCCGGTGTCGAGAGCGACTTCTTCTTTAGATACAAGAGTTCCACTCTCGATTACAACTTTTTTGCCCACAGCATTGTCAGCTGTCTTCGACTCGATCTCAAGTTGAGATACGGCAGCGATTGATGAAAGAGCTTCCCCACGAAATCCATTAGTTGTGAGGATTTGTAAATCATCTGCGTTAACAAGTTTAGAGGTGGTATATCTCTGAAAGCATATGTCCAGATCATCTGGAGTGATTCCTGATCCATTATCGCTTATTTTAATCAGTGTTTTACCACCCTCGTCAATTTTAATAGTAACGGAGGTGGCTCCTGCGTCAACGCAGTTTTCTAGAAGCTCTTTAACCACTGAGGAGGGGCGTTCAATCACCTCTCCTGCCGCTATTTTATTGATACACTCTTCACTGAGTGCTTTTATTTTTCCCTGAGTCATATCTAAAGTATTTGCGGTCATAGTTTTTGAAATTGTAGGGTGAATTGGGTTACCTGAAATTCTTAAGATAGCAATTATACCACAATATGTGGTATTTTTTGAGTTACACACTACAGTATGTGTAAGTGTCTGATTTGCAATAATATAGCTAAATGTTTGGCCGGAAATAGTGGTTCAAGTGCTCCTTGAACCCACTGCTCTACACTGACGCGGAGAGCCAGACGTTTTTCTCACCAAGAATATCCACAAGTTCATCAATAAAATCTTTTTCACTACTTACTTTATTTTTTTTCGATATGAGTGTATGGACTTTTTGAGAGTTGGTCTCTACATGTAAAATAAGGTCACAGGCGTTGGGCATATCTGATTCGAAATCTTCCGTGATCATTTCTAAATCGCGTATGGTGTCGTCATCGGTCGTGAGTGTAGAAATGTGGATATGAATACAACGTGCAAGTTGAGAACGTGCATCTTCCATGGGGATAACACTTTCTCCCACCAGTTGTAATGCTTCAGTATCACGGCGTTTCTCTAGGCGGCCTTCGACAAGAAGCATTGCATCGAGGTTGATATAGTCTTTCACTGTTTCAAATTCGTCAGCCCAAAATACTGCTTCGAATGTTCCCACAATATCCTGAAGTGTGACAATGCCAAATGCGCGGTTGTCTTTTGTAGGAATAGCTCTGAATGAAGTGACAATGCCGCCAATGGTTATGTTGTGCTCAGTAGTTTTTTTATTGCGATCCTTCCAGTCGGGTTTCGGTGGAATAGGGAGTTCTTCAAGATTTGCTGGGTCAAGATTACAGGTAGTGAAGCCTTCGAGTTCCATTTTGAAGTCTTCGAGAGGGTGTCCAGAGAAATAGACACCCAGAACTTGTTTCTCTTTTTCGAGTAATTCAATGTAGCTCCAGGGGTCCACGGATTCAAGTTTTGGTTCTGCATTTTCGAAACCTGCACTTGGATCATCACCCATATCAAAGAGTGAAACTTGGCCCATCTCTTTGTCTTTTTGCAGGCGACTCGCGTATTCAAGGGCAGTATCAACCGATGCATACTGCTCTGCACGGGTGCCGGGGAAGTGATCAAGGGCACCAGCCATTATCATGCATTCAAGTGAGCGTTTGTTGAATTTTTTAGGAAACCGCTTACAGAGGTCAAAAAGTGACTCAAAGGGGCCATTCTCGTTGCGCTCTTTTACCAATTCATCGATAAGACTGATTCCCACATTTTTAATGCCCCCAAGGCCATAGCGAATAGTGCCATCAGGGTTTGCTTTAAAGTAACTGATTGATTGGTTTACATCGGCGGGTAATATATTAACCCCGAGTTGTTTGCACTCTTCAATAAATACAACAATACGTTCGGTTTTATCGATCTCAGAGTTCATAATTGCAGTCATGCACTCTGGGGCATGGTGGGCTTTGAGGTAGGCAGATTGAAAGGCGACATATCCGTAGGCAGCCGAGTGAGATTTGTTAAATGCATAGGCGCAGAAAGGGAGGAGCACTTCCCAAATGTTCTCTGCAAGTTCTTTAGTGTATCCTTTAGAAATAGCACCGTCAATATACTCAGGGTAAAGTTTGTCCATCTCTTTGGGTTTTTTCTTGGCCATGATACGGCGCATAATATCCGCTTTACCCAGAGAAAATCCACAGAGTGTTTGAGCAAGTCGCATTACCTGTTCCTGATATACGATTACCCCGTAGGTCTCACCTAAAATAGATTCAAAGTCTTCGTGGTAGCAGTCAACATCTTCTGTGCCTTGTTTACGAGCAATAAAGTGAGGAATCTGCTCAATGGGTCCCGGCCGATAGAGTGCATTCATGGCAATCATATCTTCGAGACAAGTGGGTTTGAGGCGCTTTAGGTACTCTTGCATCCCTTCTGACTCAAACTGGAAAACTCCAACGGTCAGTCCTTTGCCCAATAAGGTATATGTGGTAGGATCTCTCAGGTCGAGGTGATTTACATCCACAAATTTATTGTGGTTCTCTTTAATCGCTGCAACAGCTTCTTTAATTACTGAAAGGGTCCTGAGACCCAGAAAGTCCATTTTAAGAAACCCAACATCTTCAGCGTAAGTCTTGTCGTATTGAATAACGACATCATCCTCACCTGGGGCCTTGTAGAGTGGGGCTAGTTCTACAAGAGGTTTGGGGGCGATAATGACCGCAGCAGCGTGAATACCAGTCTGGCGGGTTAATCCTTCAAGTTTAAGGGCGTATGCCCAGAGTTGTCGCATCAAATCATTTTTATTGATGAGTGCGTCGAGATCATCTTTGTCATCCCCTTTTTCGAGTGCCTTAGTCAGGTCAAACCCAAGGGGAGGAATCATATCTGATATTTCTTTACGTTCTTCAAAAGGGATGTTAAGAGCGCGACCTACATCGTGCAGTACCGCTTTAGCTTTAAGTTTACTATAGGTGACCAATTGTGATACGTTAGGTGCTTTGTATTTCTTAATAACGTAGTTAATAACATCCTGACGTTCTTTATCTGAGAAGTCAGTATCAATATCGGGCATAGAAACCCGTTCTGGATTAAGAAACCTTTCAAAGAGTAGGTCAAACTGCATCGGCTCAAGATCGGTTATGCCAATAGTATAGCAGACTGCTGATCCTACCGCAGAACCCCGCCCAGGCCCTACTGGGATGTCATGTTCGCGGGCCCAGTTTATGAAATCCTGAGTGATAAGCATGTATCCCGATACTTTCATCTCTTTCATGATGTCGAGTTCAAGCTGAATCCGCTCTTTAACTTCATCTGTTACATTAGGGTATCTAGAATCGAGCTTGCTCCAGGTAATATGGGCTAGGTAATCATCTGAGTCGTCAAACCCTTCGGGGAATTCAAATTTAGGCCAGAATTCATCGCCACGGTCGGTGCGAATGTCTACGTGACATTGGTCTGCAATAATACAGGTGTTTTCAATCGCCTCGGGATAGTCAATGAAGAGTTGTTCCATCTCCTCGGTAGATTTGACATGATACTCTTCGACGGTGAAAAAATCATCGACGAATTCATCAAGGATCATTCCCTTCTCAATACAGCGGAGTACCCGGTGAGCTTTAGCATCATCTTTCACGGTATAGTGGGTGTCGTTACTTGCTACCAAAGGGATGTTTTGTTCTTGGCTAATAACGGCTAGTTTCTTGTTGAGAGTATGCTCATCCACGAGGCCATGATTTTGTAAATTGAGATAAAAGTGGCCATCAAAGGCCTTGGTGTAGGTGTCAATTAACTGTTGTGCTCGGTCAGTTTTATCGAGTAGCAAGCTGGCGCCTATGAGTGTTTCTTTACTCCCCGTAAAGGCAAAGAGCCCTTCAGTATGTTGTTCAATAAGTGCAATAGGGACGAGTGGTTGCTGATTGAATCCCTCAATATGGCCATGAGAAACAAGTTTCAATAGATTCTGATATCCGGCATCATTTTTGGCAATCAGGACAAGGCGGTCATAAATGACAGCTGTTGCATGGGTAGTGAGTTTATTGGGGTCTTCATGGGTGACATAAAGATGGCAACCGAGAATGGGGTTGAGCCCCTCTTTCTTAGCGTTAAAGTAGAATTCAAGGATACCAAACATGTTGCCATTATCAGTAAGAGCAACTGATGTTTGTCCATGTGCTTTAGTCTGAGCAACCAATTTTGCAGTCCTAATTGAAGACTGGAGCATTGAATATTCAGAGTGGTTTTGAAGATGGACAAACGACATGAAATACCTATTGTAAGCGCGTTGCTAAAGTATAGTATTTTATGAAAAAACCGGAATTATCAAAAGAACATTCCGGTTTTTAGAAGGGTTAATCTTCGAGAATCTTTATGTGTTCAATCTCATTGATGTTGATATACATATCTTCATTTGAATCAACAATGATTGAATGGAGGGTAATTGGGTCTTTGTTTTGATTCAGGGAGATAGGGGTAACGATAGAGACTCTTCTAGTTTCGTCATTGCGTTTGGGTGATGAATTAAGAATAGCGCGTGACTCCTCGACTTCATGCCAAACAACCTCAACCTGTTCTTCCATGAGGACAGCGTATTTGATGTTTTTGAGGATTTGGGCAAATCCCATGTTTTTTGGCGGTGCAGTATAGGTGCTATTTTTTAGTGTAGCACTCTTCTTAGTTTGCGGCTCTGGAATAGAGTAGTCAATGTCATAATACACTGGTTCAGCGAGTTTCCACGTTGGGGAAATGGCATTTTCTTTAAGCTGCTGCATGAACTTTTTGGGCTCATTAGTATTGGTTGGTGGGGTGAGCCCGAAATGAGAGAGGAGCTCTCGTACATTCTCTTCTTGTCCATGTTTTAATACGAAGCCATATCCTGGTATGGTTTCAATGGTATGTTCTAGGAACTCAGGAAACGTTTTGAGCTCTTCAAATTTAGATGATGAGTGTACCTTAAGAAGATAGGCTTGGCAGATTTCGCTATTGGTAGACTCTGCGATCCAGTCAGTCATGTTGTTTGAAACAATATCCGGAAAGGTAAGAGAGTCTTTTAGGGCAATGACATCTTGTGCGTCAATGGATGAGGACATGCCTTCTAGGAGGCGTACTTTCGAAAGAGTGTATTTTAAGAGACGATCATCATTTGTAGGGGTTGCAATATGTTCAAGAATGAACTGTCTTTTGCCAAAAGCCTGTACTGGGTAGAGGATTTCAAAGTCTTGAGTACAAAAAGGAACCGATTGCCCAAGAACAGTAGTGATGCCCTCCATGTCTCCAGTGATCCATGTGTTGCCTAAGGCAGATCTACGTATAGCAACAAGTTTACCATCATCCATAGAGAGTTCTATAAGGCCAAATACCCAGAGTTCCCTTATGATTTTAGGAAGGTCTTCCCAGCTCATTCCTTCGGTACCCTCAGAATAATTGCGTTTTCTGGTAGAGTCAAAAACCCACCAACGTTCACATGCTCTGTGAAGTGAACCTGCTTCAGTAGGGATTGTTTCTAATAGTGCTTTTGCAGTGGCAACATTTTTGCTAAATCGGAGTTCTTCCCACCAATTAATGATGGTGATCAGTTGTTGAGTAGGCGAAATGTTTAAGAATGCATTAAATGTTTTTCCTACAGACAAGAGTAGCTCGCCATCCATAACATGTTTAGAACTATATCCAAAATTAAGAATCAGATCAAGTTCGTCATTTGATACGGTTTCACTAATCATACTGGAGTATGAAAAACGGTTTTGGAGAGATTGTAGGTACTTTTTGTGTATATCACCTGATGCGGTTATTTTAATATTGTTTTGGGAGATATAGGCGATTGTAGCAAAATAGTGAAAAGGGAGAAAGCTTGAATAGTCCATCCAGTGCTTTGCATTAGGGGTGTCGAAAACTAGTTGGCTTTTCTCTAATTTGTGAAAGCAGTCGTCAAAAAGGTCAGCGAATCCAAAGAATACTGGCTGTGCCCCTTTGCGTTTAAAAATCAAAAGGTTCCATACGAGAGAATCTAAAATGGTAGAGAGCTCTTTTTTGGTAAATTTCTTAAATGAATTTTGGAGGCGATTGAATTCTATGCCTTTTGCACCTGATGCATAGATGTAGAACAGAATGTTTTTGTGCTCTTCGGTAAGGTCCTCAAGAATGGTAGCGATGCGATCATCTGAGAGTGCCCACTTTTTAACCTCTTCTATTATCTTGTTATTTGAAACAAGACCACCGCCACTTTTTACCCGGCCATGGATTTGGTTAAGAAAATTCTTCGGGGATGACTCTAAAAATTCTGCTATACTATGCACGGACAATTCACCTCTATAAATGCGGGGCAAATATAATAAAAATTAAGGAATCTGTCTTTTGGGGGTAAAAAAAGAAAAAGCCCTCAAAATCACATTGAGGGCCTTGCGTATTAATCGAAACTTTAGCCGATCAGTGCTAAAGCTCCTTGTGGTGCAGCGT
>JAOPTX010000052.1:0-2966 GCA_051532055.1 Fibrobacterales bacterium
ATGGACTCTTATATAATATACCTAATCATTTCCCAATATGGGAAATAATTAATGTAAAATGAATAGTTATTTCTGTATTGTACCAATGTAGAAAGTCTCAGAGACAAAAAATGTCATACTGTATCAGGGGGGGGGGAGGCTGGTTACTCAGGTTCCCCTTTGTCATGTCTATCTCTTAATCTTCTTTTAGGATATATGGCAAAAGAAGATGAGTGATGTTGCGTTTACCTGTATGAGAGAAGCACTTAAAAGCAGGGCCTCCCTGAATACCTATCCGCGGTTTAAGCAAGAACTCCAAGAACTCCTCTATGCCCTCAAAGAACGGGTTGATCATATTGTGCAGCCCTTAGAAGATTCGAGGATTGCGGGGTTGTTTGTGCATGGGCATTATAGCCGTGAACAGCTCAAATCTCTGACAGGCCTGAACACACCAGAGAAAGCCTCAAGCTGGAGAGAGGGAGTCGTTGAGCTCAAAGAGCAAAACGCTATGCTGCTGGTGACCCTCAATAAATCCGATAAACACTTTTCACTCACTACTCAATATGAAGATTACGCGATCAGTGATACTCTCTTTCACTGGCAAACCCAAAATATCACCCACCCCGAGTCTGAGAGAGGGCTGAAGTATATTAATCAGAAGGGTGATGGTAGAGATATGCTGCTCTTTGTGAGGGATTCAAATAAGGATGTCTTTGGGCTGACTGATACCTATTGGTTTTTGGGTAGAGTGGAGTATACACAGCATCGTGGGTCTCAGCCTATGAGTATAGAGTAAACATAGTGCGAATAGCGGTGTGTTACCCGGTTAATGAGTTTAGAACGCGTGAGCGTTATTAACTGATTGGAGGGGCGGTGCTTGAGAGTCCGATTCCTCCGGTGCTGTGGCAGAGTGCGGGTAAGGTGGCTGTGGGGTAGGTAATTCTCCCTAAAAACTAAGCTTCAGATTAAATAAAAAACACATTGAACATTTGTGCACTAGCGGCTATATTGTTCACTGTACTCACAACTGATTCTTACTGTGTAATACACATGTATATCGGTACATACTTTAGGTGACACTGTCTCTGAAGTTATGTGAAGAGGGGTACTCTGGTAAGAACCAAGAGAGAAAAAACCTCTCGGATATCCTGCATGTTGGATGTCAAGGGCCACGCTCAGTCTGATATTTTACTGCCCGACACGCTATAAATCATCTAATATAAGAGGTTTCATTTGAAGCAGTTTAATGTCATGGGAAATACAATAGGAATATCAACAAAAGAAGACTCTGATTATATCAGTTTAACAGATATGGCTCGATATAAAGACGTTGAGAGAACAAACTACATAATACAGAATTGGATGAGAAATCGTGACACTATTGAATTCATTGGATTATGGGAAAATATGCATAATGCTCATTTTAAAAGCATCGAATTCGATGCCTTTAAAAATCGAGCTGGATCGAATAGTTTTTCATTGACTCCTAAGAAGTGGATACAAAATACTAATGCAGTAGGTATTGTGTCAAAGCCGGGCAGATATGGAGGTACTTATGCACATCGTGACATAGCGTTTGAATTTGGTAGTTGGTTAAGCCCAGCATTCAAATTGTATTTAATTACTGAGTATCAACGCTTAAAGGATATGGAGGCTAAAGTAAATAATCTTGAATGGAACGTAAAACGAATCATATCTAAAGCTAATTATCACATCCATACAGATGCAGTACAAAAACACATCCTCCCCAAAAAAAACTATTCCAAAGACAAAGAGTGGATTGCCTATGCTGAAGAAGCAGATATTATTAATGTTGCTCTCTTTGGGTGTACTGCTAAGGATTGGGAAAGTGTGAATACAAATCATGCGGATAAAAATATCAATATGAGAGACTTTGCTACCATAAATGAGCTCACTATTCTCTCCAATATAGAATCATTGAATGCTGTATTGATCCAGAATAAGGTATCTGCATCTGATCGGTTTATTCAATTGAAGGAGGTGGCGGATTATCAGTTGGGAATACTACAGATGAAGCTTCCTCAGAAGGATATTGGGTCATTAACGGCAATGGAATAGGGTCGGTGTAGGAGGATCCGATTCTTACTGTGCTTTGGCAGAGTGAGGGTATGATGGCCCCCTTGTCTCAGCTCAAAATATCCGCCTAGAATAATTAATATCAAACTAATATACCCATTTTGATTGTCTCATATGTTAAGCCACTATAGTCTCCCTTTACTTAACTCTTACAAATAATAGTCCTTGGGGCATTTCCCCAACATCAACACTCATTTTACCCACGACCGACTGAGAAAACAGTAACTCACCTCCTACTGAATACAGTGCAACATGGTTCGTACCGTTCTCTAAGGTAAGAGTCAGCGGTCCCTGTTTCATATGTGTAATAGGTTTAAAGTTTGCAATTAAAGCGCTACTTAAAAAGGGTGAGAGAGCACTGATATCTTCGCTAGATTCATCATCGCCTTTATCATCATCTGTTGCCCACTCATCTGGGTACGTTATATTACCTTGAGATATACCTTCATCTTCATCAGAGCTCTCAACATCCCTATCGTCTTCATCAGAAGATGATACTGCTTCTGGTTCGGAGTTACTTGATTCAGGGTCAATATCAATGTCATCTCTATCCGTTCCTTTTGAGAGAGAATAGACAACTACCGACTCAGTATTGGTACTTGTTCTATAGCGAACATATGCTACACCTTTAAGCGCATCAAATGCCCATCCCTCTTTCACTGTACCATCGAGTATCTTATCAAGGTCGGCTTCATCAACCTCATCGCCATTAACCGTGACTTTTGTGGACTTTACTTCCATCAAATTTATTTTCATAATATAACTACGGGAATCAGGCTTGCCGTCATATGTGCCGCGAGATGCCTCTACAGTAACAGTAATGTCATCTTCTTCAGTCTCTGCTTTAAACATGGTTAAGGCACCCTCGTTTTGTTGTTCTTGATAACCAA
>JAOPTX010000053.1:0-59930 GCA_051532055.1 Fibrobacterales bacterium
GTTGCTGTTTGCGTCTCTCAGCGCGGAGACAATAATACATTAAACGAAATACACCGTCAATAGAAATTGTTAAAATATTTTAAAATAATTTTTTTTTGTTGGTTGCCAGCGTAAAAGCACCACATGTAGCACCCAGTAACACTAAAGGCACTACATGTGGGTTATGAATTATTATTAGCCATTAACTCAACGCCCAATTCAAGTGCTTTTTCGCTGAATGGATCCAAAATATGAGCCTCAAATTGATTTCTAAAAAACGTTAATTGTCTTTTAGCGTAATTTCGAGTCTCTTTTTTAATCATCTCAACTTCTAAATCAGCTATTTCAGGCCCTGAATCGGCAATTTGACGATATCCTATACTGTTAAAGCCGGGCAAATCAAGAGTCCCATAATAACTATAAAGATTTTGAACCTCTTTAAGCCAGCCATTTTCAAACATCGAATCTACCCTGAAGTTAATTCTTTCATAGAGAGCTTCTCTCTCTATAGACAACCAAATCATTGGTATTGAGCCAATTCCGCCCTCTTTGCTCTCTTTAAAGGAGGAAAATGCTAGACCGGTAATCTCATAGACCTCTAGGGCCCTTGTTACACGAATAGTATCATTAGGGTGATATAATTTAAATGAAATAGGATCGATATCTTTCAATCGCTGATGAAATGGGACAATCCCATCCCGCTTTAGCTCACATTCTAATCTAGATCGTCTCATAGTATCCGACGGAGGCGCAACCGAAACCCCTTCTATAAGAGACTTTACATATAGACCTGTTCCGCCTACAACAAGATATCGTGTTGAGGGGTTTTTATCAACAAGCACTCGCACGTCATCAATAAACTTTTTTGCATTATACTGTTTATCTGCAGAGAGGAAGTCGAGTAGATGATGTCGAACTCCAGCCATTTCTGTATCATCGATTTGACCGGTGCCAATTCGAAATCCTCGATACACCTGACGCGAATCAGCAGAAATTATTTCACAATTAAGTCGTTTGGCAAGCGATACTGCAAAGTGAGATTTACCCACTGCTGTTGCACCAACTATTGCACCCAATATCATCTTTAGCCATAAAGGTTATGAACACCCCACGTAATCTAGTTATATTTTCAGCTGTATGAATATATTAAAACGAATATCTGTAATTATTTCTTTGGTGCTCCTCTTTGCATTAGCAGGACACTACATCCCTTATCTCTTAAAGGTTGAGCCTACCCCTTTATTAAAGGAGTATCAATACCGTAAAAGAGATGTTAAAAAACACGAACTTGTCTACGCAACCCCTGACAGTACCCACTACTTAACACTCCTTGAAAGTGAATTTTCTCCACATAACGTCAAAACCAGAAGAGGCAAGCACACGTGGTTTTTAAGTAATGGAGTTGCACTCCCCGTACACGCCCTTGCATTTCAAAATGCAATCACAAAACACAATTGTACGGTGGACCAAGCAAAAGAAAGTAATAGAACACCCCGATCCCTTGCAACGATCTTTACCTGTCCCAATAAAAAAACATACAATGTGACTCTTAAAATAGGTGAAGCATTTACCGATGCAACAGCAAAAATCTCTATAGTTTTCCAAACAAAATCTCACATACCCATTGGAGATATGAAGCTCCTTGATGACTTACACATCCCCTTTACCCTACTTATTGACCCATATTCAAGCAAAAAAACCATATTCTATGACATTAAAAAACTACAATCTAAGTTTGAAACCGTTCTTCTTGTCCCTATGGAGCCAATACGATACCCCTATGTAAACCCAGGAAAACATGCTTTATATATTCATAACACCGAAAATGAGCTTGAAGAGAAACTTGATGATGCCTATTCGAAAATACCCAATGCCATTGGATTTGCCACTATAAATGGAACGCGCGCAATTGTTCATGACAAGCTACTCACCGCTATCCTTGGATACGCTGCCGACAAACAACATCTTTTTATTGACCTCACGAAATCTAGCAGAAGTAAAGCACCAGAAATCTGTTCCACTCTTGACATTACTTGTCCAAAGATGAGACTCTATACCTTTGCCGACATGGACCGCTACCTCACTAAAAGTGTGAGCATAGCCCAAAAGAAAGGGGAACACACTATTGCCATTCCTCTCACAACCAAAAACTTACACGCAATCAAAAAAATTATTTCACAGAGTAATGAGACCGGAATTACCTTTGTAAAACTCTCATCTCTCTCTTAGAAAGGAGAACCCATATGTCAAAAAATCTCGGTGTAAACATAGACCATATTGCCACTATTCGCGAAGCAAGAAAGATTCGTGAACCCGATCCTATAGCAGGAGCAGTTATAGCAGAACTTGCTGGCGCTGATGGCATTACCGTACATTTGCGCGAAGACAGGCGCCACATCCAAGAAAGAGATGTAAGGCTCCTTCGACAAACAGTACAAACTCATCTCAATTTAGAAATGGCTCCTACAGCAGCGATGGTACAAATTGCAATTTCGCTACTCCCTGATATGGTGACTCTTGTACCAGAAAGCAGAGAAGAAATCACTACTGAAGGTGGACTCAATGTAGCTGGAAAAATTGATGAAATTAGTAAAGCTATTCAAGCCTTAAAAACACACGACATCGCCGTAAGCCTCTTTATTGATCCCGAAATTTCACAAGTTAAAGCAGCGAAAAAATCTGGTGCAGATTACATTGAAATTCACACCGGAGCTTTTGCCAATGCCTATGATTTAGGTGAAGCCAAAGAGCTTGAACGAGAACTTATTCAGATTAAAGATCAAACGGTCCTCGCACAAAAATATGGGTTACGGGTTAATGCTGGCCATGGCCTGAATTATCAAAATGTAGGCTATATTGCAGCAATTGATGGCATTGAAGAACTTAATATCGGCCATTCAATAATTAGTCGCTCTGTTCTTGTAGGGCTCGATAGAGCTGTTAGAGAAATGAAAAGCGCTATCAGAGACGCAGAATAAGAATTACCACCTGAAAATGGGGGATCATTACCCCATTTCTAGGTATTTAACCCAAGTACATGGTTCAACCCCTCAAATTGTGATATACTACTAGGAAGTCATATCCCCATAAGAGTTGTGTAATGCCAATATCATTACAAACACCAGTTCCCACTTTTTGTTTATTAATAATTGCCTGCACCCACTTTCTATTTACAGAACAATACCCCACACAAGAAATCACACTCGTATCTTCATACACCACAGCAGGCACAAGCGACATTTCCGCACGCCTTACTCTACGAAACTAAAAAACAGGAAGAGATGAAGCTGTATGGGCACGGAATTCCCCGATTATATAAAATGAGTCGTAACAAGTTTCACATACTTCTTTTCTAGCAGAGCCCCCAGCCTTTTAACAATATTTTTGCGTAAATCGAGGTCAGATAAGAAACGAGGATCTTGGTGTGCCTCATTAACTTTGGTCCCCACAAGAAATGTTATGCTATCTGACTCAATAATCTGTTTTCTCAATCTCCCTAAAACACTACTGGGCAAAACCGTCCCAGTGAAATCGCCCTCAAGAAGATCGATTAACCGCGAAAGAGTGATACACCCTTCGGTCACTAGCTCAAAACCAGAAAGCAGTGATGCCGGAGGCACCAGCCCACCTGTTTCATACTCCGCCATCTTAAGGGGTTTATTCATTTGAAAAGCCACTATATTTGCAGTAGTCCCACCACATATAATCTTAGCACCTTCGAATTCATTGATAGATGTCATTAACTCCGAATCTCTACTCTTGTCATGGGGAGGTCCCGACACAACCAATAATTTTCGAGCACTTCTAAAATAATGCACAAGACAACTGGTATCATCCTTTGGGCTACCCGCATCAATTGAGTTAGACTTTGTAACAATTGCTTGTGACAGATCTCGCGATGACATATCTCTATTTTTAGTCAGTTCGGTCTGAATATAATCTATAGGCAACTGCTCCCCCCAACCAAAAGGATAGTTACTCGTTCCGATACCCGCCTGAGTCACCCCATCAGAATAAGCCACAATACGATCCCCTCGTGAAGCCCTAAAGGAATAGTAAGACACTCTATTTTCATAAGTATTTTTCGTATCAAACTCAATGTATTGCCTCGTCAGAGGTAACAATTTACCCGCTCTAAGGACCAATGACGAAGGCGTAGAATACTCGATCACTTGCACAAAACCATCAGACCGGATATCAAAGACTATGAACGTTGAATAGGCTATTTTTCTGACACTACACTCGGGTAGTGTCTTCATAATTGTTTCGGCCACCTGTCGGATATCCATTTCACTTGATACACATTTTATCGCCATGGCACTCGTCATAGAAGAGAGAACATTTGCCTTGATCCCACTCCCTAATCCATCGGCAAGTACTGATATAATCCGGTCTTCCGCCTTAATACACTCAACTAATATCGTATCACCACATACGGCATTATTATTTTTATTAACACTACACCAATCAACTTCTACATGATACTCCTTCATACCTTACTCAATCATTTCACTCTTTTGAGGTGAATATGCCTGAGCAATGGTCCGTAACATAATTTCTGATTCCGCAGCATTCTCGCCGAGCAAAAAGGCAATTTGCTGTACCGCTTTACTCGTCTTATGAATGATCTCTTCAGCGCTTTTGACAATACGTTTTTGCTGGACAACAGGTTCAGTCACATCTTCAATTATCGCACCAACTAACTCTCCAGATTCAATGGTAAAGAGTGTAAGACTGTATACCTTGTTGTTATAGCTAATATCTTTTTCGACCAAACCACCATCCCCATTAAACATCGACTGAAAATAATGATAGAACGGAACTTTTTTAACCAAAGAGACCCCTTCTACCGTCCCTAACGTATTATAAATTTCGGCCATATCTCCACCCAGCATATCAACACACCTTTTATTCGACTCTACAATCTTTAATTCATTATCTACTATCATTATACCTGATGGAATTGATTGAATGAGCGCGTGAGCTTTTCTTTGTGCTCTTTTTCTCATGTATGATACACACATCTCCCTTTCAGCTTTTTCAGTTACCACCGCCTCTACAAAACTCCGACAACTATCGTATCCACACCCACTACAATCAAGCTCATCTTCAGGTGTTGTTTTTCCGATACTCGAAAGGGTTTTCATAATCGTAGACTGGCTATATTTATGATGTACCACCGGCAAGGGAATACGATCACAGTTGACGAATGTACTATTGCTCGGCTGAAAGCTCTTTCCGCCTGTATTACTTCTTTCAAGATTTTGATGTAACAGGCTTTTTAGAACCATTGAATCTCGATCTTTGGCGAGAGGCCCCCGCAAACAGCCCCCATCACATGCGAGAAGCTCAACAAAAAGTGGATTTTCACTAAAGCTCTGTAAGGATTCAAGCACTGAAATGACCGTTTTGGGGCCAGAATATGAAACACCCTGAAATCCATACCCTTCGAGAAAAGGCATGCCTTTAAGCATTCCTCCCTCTTGGGGATAATAGACACCTTCTTGTGCTGTGGCAGCCATTTCTGTATTTTCTCTACCAATGCAAGATAGAGCTTCTTGAAGAGGTCTTTGTTCAATTAAACATTGTAACTCTTCAAACCCAAGCACAGCATCTACCGCCGAATCTTCTGCAGCAGCCTCATACTTCTTTGCAATGCATGGCCCCACAAAAACTACTGCAATGTCATCCCCATACTTCTCTTTGAGTAAACGCGCATGAATCTCCATTGGTGACACATACTGAGATAGATACGGCATAAGGTGTGGAAAATATTTTTGTACCAACACCACCACTGACGGACACGCAGCGCTTATAATTAATGATTTTTTATTTTTAAGTTCCTCTTCATAAATCGTATTTAAAACATCCGCCCCTGTCGCAGTTTCTGAAACAGCTACAAAACCAATTGATTTACAAACATCAAATAATTGTTTTTTTGTGTATTGAGTAAATTCAGACACATAACTTGGCGCAATTGAGAGTATTACCTGAGTCGTATCCAGATATTCATTAACCACAGCTATTTCGGACCTTACTCGCTTTGCACTCGGAGGGCAAACAAGATAACACTCACCACAGTAAAGACATTGATCATCAAGTATCTCCGCCTTACCATCATCTATCTTTATTGCCTTAACAGGGCATGCACGAACACACTTATAACAGTCTCTACACTCAACTAATTCCGTATAAATTGGCTTTGAATTTTTCATAGACGTTCTTGAATGTAATCAATCAATTGATCTGGATTTGAAACGAGAACCTCAGTACCATCTAAATAAATATTTGGCCCTCCACTACAATATTCGCAACAGAGCTCTCCCTTCACTTCCAGTGCTTCACAAGAGTGCTCGAGTATAAACCCTTGCACTCTTGTGAGCATTTTATCATTGCCACGAGCAAAACATGCACTTCCCATACAGAGCACCAATTGTTTCATACGTCATTCCTTATATTTCTCTCGGTGTATACGTTGTGTGAAATATATCATGCGCAGCATGGCCACCAATACTTCCCACATGCTTTTCGTACAACGATGCCGCATACATATTCTCTTGGGGCTTATGTAGCTGACTCGTAGCATCTGCGTTGTAGAGTGCATCTTTTCGTTTAATAATATGATCAAGGCTCTCTGGTACCGGCTGACCAGCCCCTCCCACACAACCATTAGGACATGACATTACCTCTACAATATGATAGGGTGACTCGCCCGCCTTGATTTCTTCACATACTTTTTTGGCATTACCCAAGCCATGAACAATTGCAAGACGAATTTCATTACTACCGATAGTAATTGATGCTTCACGGAGACCTTCATTACCGCGCACTTCATCAAATACTATCTGTTCGTTAGTCTTGCCCGTAAGCTTCTCTTGTACATACCTTAATACCGCTTCGCTCACACCACCACTATTTCCAAAGAGTACTGCACCCCCTGTTTTGAAGCCAAGGGGCAGATCGATAGAAGAGGGAGTAAGAGATGCACAGTCTATTCCTGCTTGTTTGAACATATCTCCAAGCTCTTTTGTTGTAACGACATAATCGGTATCTTGGAACCCGTCTTTTGATAATTCAGGGCGATCAGCTTCAAACTTTTTGGCCGAACAGGGCATTATTGCAACTGTTACCATATCTTTACGCGCAATTGAATCCTCTTTATTATGATATTCTTTAATCATTGAACTCATCATTCCTTGAGGAGATTTACAGCTCGATAGATTGGGGAGCACCTCATGATAATTATGCTCTACATATTTGACCCATGCAGGACAGCACGATGTCATTATAGGGAGTACTCCATCATTTTCGATACGACTAATACACTCAGTTCCTTCTTCCCATACCGTCATATCAGCACCAAAGGAGGTATCATAGACTTTATCAAATCCAAGCATTCTCAGACCTGTAACAATTCTACCGACAATGTCATCTTGTGGCCCTAAGTTAAACATCTCTCCAAAAGCCGCTCGAACGGCGGGCGCAATGTGTGCGTATACTGTTTTGGAACCATCTGATAAAGTATTCCATACATCATTATTTTGTGATTTTATGTTTATCCCATCAGTTGGGCACACGCGAGCGCACTGCCCACAATAAACACACTCAACTTCACTCATCTTTTTCCCGAATACTGGCTGGACTACACACTCTGATCCTCGATACGCAAAGTCAATCGCCCCAATCCCCTGTACCTCTTTACAATACCGAACACAATCACCACACAAAATACATTTGTTTGGATTTCGCGTGACCGGCGCACTGTCATCAATGGGATGCTTGGGAGTATTTTGTTTATACCGAATTGACTCAACACCTACCTTAGCAGATATTTCTCTTAATTTACAGTCACTATTTTTACTACAAGAAGTACAGTTATTATCATGATTAGCAAGTAACAGTTCAAGAGATATTTTTCTCATTTCTCGTAATTCTGCAGTATTAGTTTTAACGACCATCCCATCTTTAGGGGCTATAGAGCACGAGGCCTGAACTGATTGACCATTGAGTTCAACGACACAAAGCCTGCAGGCCCCATAGATGCTCAGTTCTGAGTGGTAACAAAATGTAGGAAGATCGACATTACCTTTACGAATTATTTCTAAGACATTTCTCTCATTATCTATCGGTACTTTTAAAGTATCTACTGTCACAAATCCTTTATTACTCATGCTCCCACTCCTACAATTGCTTCAAATTTACACGCTGCAGCACATGCCGCACATTTTATACATTTTTCTGCATCTATCACATGCACTTCTTTTTTCTCGCCAGAGATCGCATCCACAGGACACTTCTTTTTACACACTCTACAACCAATGCACTTATCTGCCAGAATTTCTGGGTCAGCAAGGGCTGCACATTTTCCTGCTACACATTTGCCATCAACAATATGAGTGACAATTTCATCATAAAAGGTTTCTAACGTTGATAACACAGGGTTAGGAGCTGTTTTACCCAGTCCACACAGTGACCCCTTCTTAACGGCACCTGCCAAGTCTTTTAAAACAACAAGGTCTTCCATTTGAGCAGTACCTTCAGTAATGTCTGTCAGAATTGCAAGCATCTGCTTAGTGCCCTCTCTACAGAGTACGCACTTACCACACGACTCTGTCTGGGTAAACTCCATAAAAAACTTTGCAATTTTCACCATACAGGTATCAGTGTTCATAACAACAAGACCACCAGAACCTACCATCGCTCCAATCCCTATAAGCGAATCAAAGTCAAGAGGTAAATCGAGGTCCTTTTCTGTTAAACACGCCCCTGAAGGTCCTCCAATTTGAACCGCTTTAAATTTACTATTATCCACTAAACCATCGGTACCCGTAACCCCACCGCCAATATCAAATATTATTTTTCGCAGAGTGACTCCAAACGGCACCTCTATGAGACCTGTGTTTACCACATGCCCCGTAAGAGCAAAAGTTTTTGTCCCCGGAGAGCCTTCTGTTCCTACCGCTCTATAGGCTTCGACTCCTCCATTAAGAATCAATGGTACCGATGCGAGGGTTTCTACATTATTAATAACTGTTGGTTTTCCGAACAGACCTTTTTCTGCTGGGAAAGGTGGCTTCGGTTTTGGCATTCCTCTTTTACCTTCAATAGAGGCGATTAAGGCTGTCTCTTCACCGCATACGAATGCCCCTGCCCCTTCCATTACTTTAACCGTAAAATCGAAATCAGTACCAAAGAGATCACAACCCAATACTCCGAGCGCTTCTGCATCTTCAATAGCACGTTCAAGACGAGTAACCGCTAGTGGGTATTCAGCACGAACATAAATATATCCTTCGCTTGCCCCAATCGCTTTTGCAGTAATCATCATACCTTCTATTACCGCATGGGGATTACCCTCCATGATACTTCGATCCATAAATGCACCAGGATCACCTTCATCACCATTACAGATCACATATTTTACTTCACTATTCTGGATACGAGTAAGATCCCATTTTGTTCCTGTTTTAAACCCACCACCACCTCGGCCACGAAGCCCTGATGCAATCATAGTTTTACATATTTCTAGATCTGCCATGACACTAATAGCTTTCCGAGCAGCAAAGTACCCTCCTTGTGCGATATACTCTTCTATACTCGCAGGATCTACACCCCCACACCCCTTTAATATTGTGCGCGTTTGCTGACTATAAAAAGGAACATCATTTTGCCCTTTACAGTTTTTGCCATCAGCATCGGTATACAATAGTCTCTCTATTACTTCTCCATTCATCAGTGTCTTTTCTACCAGCTCAGTCACATCTTCAACTGCTACTTTTGTATAAAGAATATCATCAGGGCTTATAGTCACCAGGGGCCCCATTTGACAAAACCCTTGACATCCACTTTCTGATAATAATAACGAGCCATTCGTTGGTTCTTCTTTCATCTCTACTACAACAGATATATTGAGCTCCGCACATTGTTTCTGAATTTCTGCGTACACTTTAAGAGCACCACTTGCGATACATCCGGTACCTGCACAGATCATCACTCTCTTCTTAATATTTTTGTTGTACGTATTATATTGATCCTCATACCATTCGAGATCAATGTTCTTTTTCAGGTTCTGTTCTGCTGTCTTTACCATATTATCCATTCTCCTTCCCCACATTTTTTAACACTGACTGAACCAGTGCAACACTCTCTTCAGGATTCATCTGTCCGTGAACATCATCGTTAATCATCAATACTGGAGCCAATCCACAAGCTCCTATACATGCCACTGCCTCTACAGTTAACTTCATATCAGGCGTCGTATTTTCTTCCGAGGTGAGCTCAAGTTTTTTATACAAAGCATCCAGTATATCTTGAGAGCCTTTTACATTACACGCAGTTCCATTACATACTCGTACAACAGTCTCACCTTTTGGTTTGAGAGCAAAATGCCCATAGAAAGAGGCTACACCAAATACATTAGCAGGAGATGTATTAATTTTAATAGCAATCTCTTTTAAAACATCTTTGGGGAGCCATCGATACTCTCGCTGCACTGCCTGCAATATTGGGATCAGTTTTCTTTTATCGTAGCTGTAAGTATTAAGAATTTCTTCTAATTTCTCTTTTTTCGTTTCTTGACAACTGCATGTTGTTTCGACCATAATTCAATTCCTTCTCTCATTCATTACTCACTTTTGTCGAGTAACTATTACCGGGGACCCTATTCGATATTTTTATATCGATATATAATTATCGATAAAATTAACTCACACACAACACATCTCCAACCTAAAAAGCCCTCAATGCGTTATTTTGGTAACGTTAGTTTGTAACAACAAATCTATTCGTTACTTTTGTATCGATTAAATATGCCCTTTATGCGCATTTTTAAAAAGAAGTACTACATTTGATACAGACAAAGGAATCAAAATGAACAGCAAGGCAATACCTTACAATACCATTAGAAGGCTCCCTAAGTATTTTCATTATATCAGTGAACTGATTAAAAACGGTGAGAACTATGTAACGTCAGACCAGATTGCCCACTATTTTAACATCCACCCGACTCAGGTCAGAAAAGATTTGCAAATCGCCGGACTTGTAGGAAAACCCAAAGTCGGGCATGTAACTGTAGATGCAATAGCCACTATTGAAGAATTTCTTGGATGGAACAACCAAACTGATGCATTCATCGTCGGTGCAGGCAATTTAGGGTCAGCGCTTCTCGGCTACCATGGTTTTGATAAAACTGGTGTAAAAATTGTTGCGGCATTTGACTCTAATCCCGACATTGTAGGCACAACTATCAAGGGAGTGAAAATACTACCCATAGATAAATTTACCGATCTCGCTCTAAGAATGCATGTTAAAATTGGAATCCTGACGTGTTCAGCAGACGCAGCCCAACAGGTTGCAAACACCATGATAGTAAGTGGTATAAAAGCAATTTGGAATTTCACTCCTACAAAGCTCTATGTTCCCGACGATGTTATATCTGAACACACCGAACTCTACTCAAGCCTTGCGGTACTTTCTAGAAAACTGAGCGAAGAATCTCAATCATAATACCGATGAGTATTTAACCCACAATCCTCAAAGTCGCACGTGCAACTTCTGACGACGAAGCATACATCACCCCAAATCGATTCATAAATGTTGAGCGCTGATCATTCAATGGAAGAACCTCACCCTTGATATCGGTAACGACTCCACCTGCTTCAACTATAATACATGCCGTTGCTGCAAAGTCCCAAATACTTCCTCCTCCTTCAGCCTCTTTGGGGAGTTTAATATAACATGCCGAGGAATGCTCCATTACCAGGCATCCATTTACTACAGCACCATACGTATCAATCACCGACCACGCTGTTCTCTCTTCTTCGCTGCTATATTTCATCAGTTGCTCTTTTATACCAAGGCACCGTGGGTGATTGACAAAACTTCGATCACTGATAAAAGTAAAACTCGGATTCTGTACTCCATCATTCTCAACAGCACTTATTACAAAAGGGTTACCATTTTTAAAAGCCCCCTTCCCTGCTATAGCTTCATAGAGTATACTTCGAGCGGGGTCATACACCACTCCAATAATAGGCTCACCAATTTTAGACACAAGAGCTATAGAAACTGCATAGCCTGGTATATTTTCTGTAAAAGGGAGCGTTCCATCAAGAGGATCAACGCACCAAAAATAGTCCTTTATCAAGCGACTCTCATCATCAGTTGACTCTTCTGCGAGGAGCCCCAGATCATATCTCGAAATTGATTCAGCCAGATACTCAAGAATAATTTTTTGACACTCATCATCAACTTCAGTAACAATCTGTGATGCCACAGTATCACCACCACTTTTAGTACGCACAACAAATTGCTCATGCACACGTTTCTTTATTATAGCTCCAGCAGCTTTTGCCGCAGTAACGGCATCACCCTGTAGCCCTTCTAATTGTACGGTGGTTAATTGCATATTCAAACTCACTTTTTTAGTATACTGACTACATGCTGTGCTATTCGCTCTGAGTAACTATTTATTTTCCAGTGCCCTGGGCTCCACCCTTTAAGAAATCGATGAAAATCTGCCCAGGCAAAGGGATAGAGTGAGCGCCACTCAGATTCGATTGGTGTAATATCTATTTCAGACCTCAACTGCCCCATATACTCTTTTAATCGACCAAAATAAAAATCTAATATTCTTGTTTCATATTGCTCACATTCATCTTCTGAGAGACAACTTCCTACAAAGTAGGCTACATCCTTCATGCCACATCCACCACCAACATACTGAAAATCAACCGCAGCAACACTACCACCATCTGTGGCGAAACAGAAATTTGCAATTTTAGCATCACCATGAATGAGCGTTTTAAATTGAGCTGTTGAAAGTTTCTCATCTATAACGTGAGCATAGGTTTTTAATGGTTCGGCATCAGATAAAGCATCAAGCTCATCTGGACGGGTACCTAAATGCCAATAAGATCCGACTTCCCACAACCCTTCAGTAGAGCGCCCCATTTGTGACGCATGAAAACCAGCCAACCAATCAAGACAGAGTTCTACATCCTGCCATTGCGCCGAAGACTTGCGTACCGGATACCCACTCTCATCTAAATCTTCAAGAACCATTATAACGTCATCATCAATAGTATGTAATGCAATACACTGAGGAATTTTACTTACAGAAGGAGTCAAATGCCCTACTGAACGATACCAGTGTGTCTCTACTTCGTAGGAATACAACTTCCTCATATGCGATATATCAGTAGCCCAACCTCGAGGGTGTTGTACTTTTCGAGGAAGTCGCACATGCTTTACCACTACTGAATCACACCGTGCCCCTGTAAGTGAATAACGAACGATTGAGCCATATCCACTCCAAAGAGCTTGTATTTCTTCACTAAAGACCGCCTCACTAGCACCCGTTGACTCTAAAATTATATCAATTACCTTTTGATCCATGGTCCACCCTCATTTTTCAGTACCACAAATATAATAGAAATCGAAGTCCTCAGCACAGACCCACAGTACTTATCACATTCACTTAAAAAAAGAGTGTATAGCTTATTCCCGCAAGTAAAAAAGCACCACTTATGGAATATGCCACATTGCGATTCAGCTCATTCACCTTAACATTTCTCCATTGAGTATTGTACACCTCTTGATCATCACTTTCAATGGTTGAATATTTCGTGTATGCACTATTTACTTCCATCTCATAATATGTACCCACTCCAAATGCAAGTGCGCCGACAAGATAGAGACCAATAGTTAATCCGGAACTCTTATCACTCTCTCCGATGCGCGTTATCGTAAGAGGTCGTACCCTTGAATTATTTGGTAACCTCCCAGAAAAAGAGTGTTGTAATTCAAGGGGAGTTGTTGCAATTGAATATTGAGCAACAAGCGTCACCCCTTTTTTTATTGCGGTTATTAATGCGTTCCGCCTATAATTTGAAAAGTCAAATGAAAAAGCTTTTTCTATATAACCCGTATTAATCTCAATAATTTCTATTTGAAAGGTCGAAAACCCAGTATAGGTGTATAGTGAACCAACAATAATTTTCTCTACCCCAAGGACCGCACCAATGGTGATCTGGCACTGAATAGCCTTGCATTTTAACAAATGTCGATTTTGAGGCTCATTTAATACATCTTTCAAAATCCCTCGTTCAAAGAGAGTATACACCATCTTTTTTTTGAGTTCGACTTCGAAGATATTTGCTATTTCTTTGCGAGAAAAAACCGATTCACTTTCTGTTTCAAAAAAGTCGAGCACCGCTAATCGATACCCTCCAGAAGCAACAAGAGGGCACGATAAAAGCACTACAAGGCAACAGCACCATTTATACAATGTATTCCATCGGTACATACTACATATCATTTGTTTTACGCCTGTCTCACACCATAGTGAGCGCGCTCCTTTTATTATACCAAATCGACATCCATTTACAATCGTTAAAGAGTAACGCCAAACCAACGCTTACCTCACTTATAAAATGAAACAACCTATTGATTACCATCTCCCCCCATGTTCACGGGTATTATTGGTAAATACAAGGGATACATAGGTTAGTGTACAAATCCACTCCAACAGGAATAAACATTGTTTTTTGCTGTAAATCCGCAGATTTATAGGGTAAATAAAACACTAACTACTGTGAATTAATGCAAGATAACGTTGTAAAATAGCGTTTACTTTGTTTTAAAAAAAAGAGGTTATTCTATATTTTTGATACACATACATTAGAAAGAAATAATTACCACACATGCCATACAAACTCATCATACTCATTTTGACTCTCGCTACTGTTAGCTTTGCACAGTTGAAGCAACAGCTATGGTTAACCATTGAGAAAAAAAATGATACTGTTACTGTACTAAAACAAAAAATTGTATCGGGATCCTTTAAGAAAAGTAGAAAGCGAGCTCATGCTCAAAAATTAAACCGGACATATCAATCATCAAAAATTTCAGACTTTTTCTATCGGGTATTCGACGAAGAAGGCAGACTCCTTGATGTTATTTATCTTCCCGCTCTCCCTCATGATCATGCTTCTCCTGATTCAGACATTGAGACACCATCACATACGACAGAGCCAACAATCTATACCATTCGTATCGATATTGAGAACGCCCCTTCACACATTACCTTTTCAAAGGTTGAAGAAGGGAGCGCACCTACAGGAACCGGGCTTGCAAAACGTTCTGCAAGCACTTCATCAGAAATTGAGCTTGGATCATTTACATTAGAGACTGTTCAATGAAAATGATAACTCTCATTCTAACGCTATTATTGTGTAACACTCTCTTTGCAGTCGAACTCATTGAACACTCTATTCAGGGTAACAAGGAACGACGCATCAACTTGGTGTTCTTTGCAGAAGGCTATACCGAAGGTGAGCAGGCGCTGTTTAAAGAAGACATGGACCGTTTTGTCGATGCAATCTTTCAGTTTGAGCCCCTCTCATTTTATGAGAATTTTTTCAATGTCTATGGCGTCTGGGCTGAATCTGATCAAAAAGGTCTTGGTGGATTCTTTGGCTCTAAAAAATGGCCCGATGTTGAGCGTCTAATTGTTGCCAATAACCAAACGGTCTCCCAGCAAATTGAAACCCTCATACCTGAAACTGATATCCCTGTTGTCATTATAAATACAAAGGTCTACGGAGGG
The DNA here is from genome assembly GCA_051532055.1 of Fibrobacterales bacterium. Classification (GTDB taxonomy): domain Bacteria; phylum Fibrobacterota; class Fibrobacteria; order Fibrobacterales; family JAOPTW01; genus JAOPTW01. Next base: position 15,587 of record JAOPTX010000053.1, read on the forward strand.
TCGGGTGGACAAATTGCTGTTGCCTCCTCAAAACACCCTGAAATTGTTGCTCATGAAATTGGACACTCATTTGTAGGGCTCGGTGATGAATATGACTATGAGACAACAGGTCAAAAACCTCTCGAGATGCCCAATATTACTCAGAACCGAAATAGAGAAACTATTAAATGGAAACACTGGATTGATGACCTGACTCCTTTGCCAACACACAATAGCGAAAGTCACAACGATTCTGTAGGGCTCTTTGAAGGAGCCATGTTTAAGAAACAAGGATGGTTTCGACCAATGAGCAGCTGCCAGATGCGCTCCAACGGTGTGCCACTCTGTAAAGTTTGTGCAGAACAATACATTCTCACTTTTTACGACCATGTTTCTCCTATTGACACCCTTTTAACAAGTAACAAAACATTACTTGAAGTCGGTTCAAATGATAAAATCACCTTAGGTGTTAAACCTATGGAGCTCACCGGTGGGAAATCCATGAAAATCGAATGGTTCCACAATAACAAACTCAAGCCAATAACCGACCCATCGATATCTACCTATCTTTCAGCGGGCTCTCATGTTATTAAAGTTCGCGTTACCGATACCACTTCATTTGTACAAAAAGACACCCTTGGCCTTCGCTCAGACTCAGCAACCTGGGTTGTCTATGTTAATGGCGCAGCTCCAGAAGAGTGTGAAATTGTTGATAGTACTAATATCCTAGAAAACTCTTCATTCTGTGATGGGTTAACTCATTGGAAATCTGACAATAAATACAAAGGCAACGTAATCGATGGCCAGTTTTACATTACTACAAAAGAAGCGGGAGCCGTTCATGATGCGAACTTAAACTATACGCTCCCCCTCGATTCAGTCAAAGCTTTTACAGTGTCCTTTCGAGCAAAAGCATCTTCTGAAGAACCAATACTTGTTGGTCTGGGACTCAACGAAGCCCCATGGGATAACTTTTCAAAGAAAGTCACCCTCACAACTGACTGGACAGAATATTCTATTAATCTTGCTGCGCCCGTTTCTCACAGCAATAGTCGTCTCTTCTTTGACATGGGGCACACTGCTGGCACCGTATTTATAGATAACATCTCACTTACCGTTAACAACGCTCTCAATGGCCCTGAACTTATTGCCAGTGCCACTAAACTTGATGAGACTTTTGTTGGAGCCGCAACCCCCTTTCAATCTCCTTCGGACAAATCTGAAGTATCTCCTTCTATTACTACTCATGAAGAGCCAAGGACTGAGCAGTTCTTTTCAAATAAGGTTGAATCAGAACCAACACATGATGATGCAGAAGATGAGGAAGATGATGAGGAAGAAAAAGAAATTGAAGAGGATGATACCATTGAAGAGCATGAACCTTTACTCTCTCCATTAGCTCAATCACAGATGCCAACACTTTCGTTGAGCCCACTCGGACTTACTGTGATTAAAGGCCACGAGACGTCACTCATCTCATTTTTGAACATTAATGGGGCTACCCGTCATTCTATTAAGCTATCAAGAGTTCGCACACTGATCGATATTAATCAACTCCCTATCCCTTCTGGACATTACTTAGTGAGACATGGTTCCCACACTATTTCAATAAAGAAATAACGGGCTCTATCCATTAAATATTAAACGATTATTATAGATTCCATAAAAAAAGCCTCTACATATGTAGAGGCTTTTTTTATTCATAATTTGATGTAATTACACTATAGCAAGAAGCTCTACATCAAAACATAATGTCTCATTAGGACCGATCGCTTGACCAGCACCTTGAGCACCATAGGCAATTTCAGAAGGAATAGTCAAACGGTATTTTGACCCAACACTCATAAGTTGTAGTGCTTCAGTCCACCCTTTAATCACTCCTCCGACGGGGAATTGTGCTGGCTCTCCGCGCTTGTAAGAACTATCAAACTCTGCACCATCAATGGTAGTACCTGCATAATGCACACGTACTGTTGATTCAGGAGTAGGTTTTTCGCCTTCACCTTCTTCAAGTACTTCATATTGTAAGCCACTTTCAGTAACAACAACGCCATCTTTCGCTTTATTTTCTTCGAGGAATGATACACCTTTTTCAAGGTTTACATCTGAAGATTCATTAAGAGCCTCAGCTTGTTTTTCTTGTATTTTTTTACCAAAAGACTCAAGATGAGTATTAATTTCTTCAGGAGATAATTTTGATTCACCACCACCCATAACATCAGTGATTGCTTGAACGAGAGTTGGAATATCAAGCTCTAGTTTTGTTTGTACAAGAGACTCTGCAACATTGGTCCCTACTGCATAACTTTCATTTTCTAATTGTGTCATAATACATCCTACTATGTTTATTTTGGGTGAAAAAATAGAAAATATAACGATACACAATAGGTAGGTAGAGAAATAGTACAGCTTTAATGTAAATTTATTAGTTCAATAGGATACCCCATGGCAAACCATTTATACCAAACTATAGAGAAGAGCACCACCCTGACCCTTTTTCAAAAAAGGGTTTTTATTGCCCTTTTAGAGATCCCTAGAGGGAATGTCGTCACATACAAAGAGCTTTCAGCCCATATATCCTGTCGAAGTGCCCAAGCCATTGGGCAAGCATTGAAGTGTAATCCTTATTCGCCAGAGGTCCCCTGTCATCGTGTTATAAAAAGTGACCTCTCTTTGGGTGGATTTATGGGAGGAATTGAGAGCAAAAACATCCGAAAAAAGCGTGAGCTCCTCATGAGTGAAGGAATAGAAATTGACGAAATAAACAAGATTAACCCACATTTTATCTATTTATTCCCCAAATAATTGACTCAATAGGGTAACTATGATACACTCAAGGTATCGCTCCTTTCAAAAGGTACCTTTGTGTCTATACAACTACTCATTCTTGAGGATAACCCTGTAGACTTATCTCTTCTTCGAGGGCTCGTACACAACATAACCTCCCTTGATTGTACTATTGAAACTGCAAAAACACTCCAAGAAGCACTCACGCACATTACTGAAACAACATTTGATATTATCCTCAGTGATTTAAATCTGCCTGACAGCAAAGGTCTCGACACTCTCAATAAGCTCACTACCAATACTGATGACACCCCTATCATTGTTATTACGGGAGAATTTGGAGGCGACATTGGAATAAAAGCAGTGTCTGCAGGTGCTCAGGATTACCTCTCTAAAGGCAAATTCGATGTGACCCTCCTCGAAAAATCTATTACCTATGCCATTGAACGTAAGCAAGTGTCATTACAATACAACAAAAGTGAAGAACATCATAAAAAGCTCATTGACTCCCTCCCCATTGGGATAATGAACCTCGACAATAATGGCCACATTCTTTTTGCCAACCCGCAAATGTTTACCATTTTGAAAACACCCCCTCCTCAAATGGTTGGGAAAAGCATTTTTGATTTCATGCCGAGTGATTTTGAAAAAAAGATGCTTCAGAAACAATTTGATATTATGCAAAATTCTAAAAACCCGAGTTATAACTATTCAGGGAAACGAATCACTAAAGAGAAAAAAGAGATTTCCGTTAATTGCTCCATTACAGGGTACGAATTTAAAGAAAGTGGTATACGCCATTTTACCGTATTAACTGAAGACGTAACCCACAAGCAAAAGTCAGAAGACGAGAAGAAACGTCTTGAATCTCAACTCCTCCAATCTCAAAAAATGGAATCAATTGGAACTCTTGCTGCAGGAGTTGCTCACGAAATCAATACTCCTATTCAGTTTATCGGTGACAATACTCTTTTTATAAAAGACTCAATTTACAATGTTTTTTTACTCCTGAGAGAATATGAAAATACTGTAAAAGAGATAGTCCAACTCTTTCCCGATCATGAATCAATTACCAAGCTTGAAGAACACCTTGAACAGACTGCTGAAGAGATTGACATTGATTTTTTAAAAAATGAAATGCCCACAGCCCTTACTCAATCGATGGAAGGAGTCTCACGCGTGACAAACATTGTAAAAGCAATGAAAGATTTCTCTCATAGTGGTTCTGAAAATATGGCTCTTGAAAGCGTCAATTCCGCTATAGAATCAACTATTGTTATTGCAAAGAATGAATGGAAATATTGTGCCGATTTGGAGACCACATTATCTGATTCACTCCCACTTGTGAAGTGTTACATCGGAGAAATAAAACAGGTCATTTTAAATCTCATAATCAATGCCTCTCATGCAATTATTGAGCGCTTTAAAGGGACTCATGAAAAAGGGTTTATTACTGTATCGACATCAGCTACAGAAACCCATATTGTTATTGTTATCACTGATAATGGATCAGGGATCCCAGAAGAAATTCAGGACAAAGTATTTGATCACTTTTTTACGACTAAAGAGGTAGGGGTTGGCACCGGCCAAGGCCTCTCAATGGCCTACCAAACTATAACGGCAAAACACAAAGGCTCCATAGGCCTCAAATCTATTCCAGGTGAAGGTACAACATTTACTATCAAACTTCCCCTTGAGCAGAAGGATTGATCATGCCAGATAAACCGCGTATCATATTTGTTGATGATGAAAAAAATATTATAGATGGCATGAAACGCATGCTCTACCCCATGAGAAAAGAGTGGGAGATGATTTTCACAACCAGTGGCCAAAAAGCCCTGGACTATATGGCTGAACATCCGGTCAATGTGATAATTTCAGACATGCGAATGCCAGAGATGGATGGTTCTGAATTACTCAATACTGTTAAAGAACGACACCCTCAAACTGCCCGCTATATTCTTTCTGGTTATAGTGATAAAGAGATGATTCTTAAAACTATTGACTCCGCAGACCAGTTTTTATCAAAGCCCTGTAATCCCAACTTGATTAAACGTGTTATTAGAAAGGTTCTCGATAACGAGCACACAAAAAACAAACAACGCGCTATTGAGTATATTTCACAAATAGAAAAACTCCCCACTCTTCCGACGGTTTACGCACAACTTTCTAGAATCATGGAAGACCCTGAATGCTCAGCAAAAGTAATTGCTTCTGTAATACAACAAGACGTTGCTATCAGTGCCAAAATAATGCAACTCGTCAACTCCACCTTTTTCGGATTACAAAATGAAGTCAATGACCTCACACAGGCAGTTACCTATCTTGGGTTTGATGTCGTAAAAGCAGTTATAGTTTCGGTTGGCACCTTTAATCAATATACAGAAGAGGAAATGAAAACCTTTAATGTAGATATGCTCTACAAGCATGCTACTCGATGTAGCTGTCTATGCAAAGAGATTCTTGCCACACAAACTGACGATACAGATCTTTTAGAAAATGCCCTTATCACCGGACTCCTCCATGACATTGGTATATTAGTATTAGTTAAAAATGAACCACAAAAATACGCAACAGTATTTGAAGCGTCAGGCTCAAAAATGGACACCCTTATCCAAAGTGAAAAAATGATTATGGGTATAACCCATGCAGAGGTTGGTGGTGTATTACTCGAGCAGTGGGGTTTTAGTGAACCCATTGTTAATGCCGTTTATTACCATCACAACCCCCAAGATGCACCAGAAGTATCCTTCGGATTAACCCATGCAATGTATATCAGTGATGTATTAGAACGGAATTGTGACCTAGATCCTGATTCGCCAATACAATTAAACCTAAATCACCTAGAAGAGATGGGACTTACTGAGTCTATCCCTGAATGGCAAAAAAAAGTGAAGGAGTGTATCTAGTATGGATGGACCAAAAATACTCTTTGTTGATGATGAGATGAATATCCTTCAGGGGATAAAGCGAAAATTTCATAAACGCTTTAATATTGTCATTGCACAATTTGCTGAAAATGGTTTGAAAGAACTCGAAACAAACGGGCCCTTTGCTGCAGTATTTTCTGATATGAATATGCCAAAGATGGATGGCCTGGAATTTTTAAAAATTGTTAAGAAAAAATATCCTGACACGGTACGAACCATGCTCACTGGCCTTGCTGATGTTAATACGGCAATGAGCGCAGTAAACGAAGGTGCTATATTTCGGTTTCTTACAAAGCCCTGCCCCGATGCTACTCTTGTCAACACAGTCAATGCAGCAATAGAACACCACAACCTTTTGACCGCAGAAAAAACACTGTTACAAAAAACATTTAGCGGTGCTCTCAAAGTGCTCGTCGACACACTCGGTCTCGCAAATCCAGTAGCAGCCACCCATGCAACACAAATACGAAATTATGTAAAACTGCTTTTGAAAGCTTCACCTCGCTCTGATGCGTGGAAAATTGAAATTGCCGGAATGCTCTGTCAAATAGGTTGTGTTACAATCCCACGGGATACTTTTGACAAAATTTATAAGACTGATGAACTCACATTGGATGAAAAAGATATTTGGAAGAGTTACCCCACTATTAGTCATGACCTCATTTCGAATATCCCCCGTCTAGAAGATGTTGCTCAAATATTAAAAATCCAGATGGAAGATTTTCCCGAAGGGGAAAAACGGACTGACATCTCTCAACTAGGCCCCATCCATTTTGGTCGCTGTGCACTAAAACTCGCCACAGATTTTGATATGTATATAACCAAAGGAAGTACCGTAAAAGAGGCGCTTAATTATTTAACGGTGAATGCAAAAGGGTATCATCCTGAAATGTTATTTCAGTTTAAGCATTTAGAATTCCCAGAAATTCAAGAGAAGAAGCGTGCTATCAATGTACTTGATCTGCAGTTTGACATGCTTCTCGCCGAGGACCTCACTACTAATGATGGAGTACTCCTCGCTAAGAAGAATCAAGAAATTAGCAAAACTATGTGTCAGATGATCAAGAACTATTACTTTCAAGGTAAATTGAATGATGAAATATTCGTAGTGAATAGTTGAGTATCATAGATACGGAATATTAATTAAATCTACCAGGATACTATTCTGAGATTATTCGCCGCTTAACCTTTGTCTTGTTTTGTGTAGCTATCTATCACAGCAATAAATGCTTCAGCATTTTTTACGAAGACATCAACCAATGTAGGATCAAAATGCTTTCCCCGTCCCATATGTATAATATCGATTGACTCATCGATATTAAAGGCAGGCTTATACACACGCTGTGAAGTGAGCGCATCAAAGACATCAACAAGCCCAACAATCCGTCCACTTAACGGAATACTTTCACCTGATACCCCATAGGGGTACCCCGTACCATCCCAACGTTCATGGTGATTGAGCGCTATTTCTGCCGCTAATTCGGTTATCGGCGGTTGTTTTACCCCAGCCTTATGCAATAGTTTGTATCCAATGAGAGAATGGCTTTTCATGGTTTCAAATTCGGTAGGAGTGAGTGCCGCTGGCTTTAACAGTATTGCATCAGGAATTCCTATTTTGCCCACATCATGCATGGGACTTGCACTCTCTATAAGCTCTGCGGTACTTTTGGGTACCCCCGCACAATCAGCAAGTAACCGACTCATTTTACTGATGCGCTCAATGTGAAACCCCGTTTCTACATCACGAAACTCAACAGCTTGGCCGAGTATATTAATTATTTCAACCTGTGCTTGCTGCAGTTCTATGTCTTTTTCGTACACTTCATCCGAAAGTTTGTCATTTTGGATTTTAAGCTTATTATTCAAATGCCGTACGGTCAATAAATTAGTGAGGCGCTGGACTACTTCATGGGAATCAAATGGTTTTGTTAAAAAATCCAATGCACCCAGTGCCAATGCTTTATCACGAGATTCTGTATCAGTAAGGGCAGTGAGTACAAGAATAGGTACAATACTATCTATTGAATCCATTGTGGTAAATTCTATAAGAAGATCAAACCCACTTAAATGAGGCATATTAAGGTCCAGTAGTACAATATCTGGTTCGAATGCCTGATACATGCTCACCGCTTTTCGTGGGTCATTAATTGCAAGTACATTGGTATAACCACTACTATGCAGTACTTCCATAAGTAAATCAGTATTATCACTATTATCATCAACAACTAACACTCGAGAAGCTTCGAGCTGTATATTATGTAATTTTGAAATCTGACTATACATATATTCCTATAAGTAGGTATCCAATACCTTATAAAACTCACTGATATTAATTGGTTTCGTTATGTAATCGTTAAAACCTGCTCGTTTTGCCTTTCGTTTCTCGGAGGGAAGTGCATTTGCCGTAAGGGCAACAACATATTGATCAGGGGATATTTCTCTTATTTTTTCAATTACTTCATATCCAGACATATCGGGTAATGAGATATCAAGGAGGACCACTTGCGGTGTCCTCGTACTGTAGAGATCAATACCTGCCTGTCCATTGACCGCCTCCAATAATTCTATCCCTTTTCTACCACCAAGCAGCTCACGCACCAACTCCCTATTACTTTCATTATCCTCTATGTAGAGAACGCGCATTAGCGACCCCCGCCTTGTCAAATCCCCCGTTTCTTTAACAGTCAACTGTTTTAGCTCTTCATCCGATCTCATAGACCTCGGAAGTTTAATAGCAAAGGTCGAACCAGTACCCGATGTCTTACTCAATTCAATAGTACCATTCATAGCAGCCATCAATTTTTTACACAAGGTTAATCCTATACCCGTCCCTTCAATGTTGGTATTTTCGATACCCAATCGATTAAAAGGTTCAAACACATTGGGAATATACTCAGGGGCAATACCGTACCCTGTATCACTAATATTCAGCGTTATGGATTCGTCATTCTTATCAATGGACAACTCAATTTCACCCTTGCTGATATTGTATTTAACTGCGTTACTCAATACATTAATCATTACTTGCTTAATGCGCAGATAGTCACCATGGACAAAGCAACCTTCTGCTGATGTGTAAAAGAGTTTTTCGTCCGCAATTTCGATACTGCGCTCATCGGCCATATGACGAATAACATCAAGTGCTTCACGCACCACATCATTCAGAGAAACTGATTCATTATCTAAGGCTATGGAGCCGGATTCGATCTTGGCTAAATCAAGAATATCTGTAATGAGGCTTAGAAGATGTTCACCGGCAGTTCTAATTTTTTCTACAAACTGTCCCTCTTTTTTGAGCTTATTGGTAATGGCACGTTTTTCTAGAAGCTGGCTAAATCCAAGAATAGAATTGAGTGGTGTTCTCAATTCATGAGACATACTCGCAAGAAACGTTGACTTTGCTCTGTTTGATGCAACGGCTCTTTTTTTAGCATCCTGTAGCTCTCGAATGATCGCTTTTTGCTCAGTAATATCTTCTTTAACTGCTATGTAATGAGCAATGGAGCCATCACTATTTTTGATCGATGCAATAGCCGCCATTTCCCAAAAGAGTGAGCCATCTTTACGTTTATTACAGAGCTCACCATGCCACTCGTTACCACTCTCAATGGTCTCCCACATCTCCTTGTAAAACTTCGTGGAATGTTTTCCCGATTTCAATATACTCATATTTTGACCAAGGGCATCATCAGAAGTATACAGAGTCACTTCAGTGAACTTCTTATTAACATATTCTATTTTACCTAATGGGTCTGTCAGTCCAACACTTACCGGACTGAGCTCAACTGCCTGAGAGAATATTCCGGTCTCTTGTCGAGAAGTGACCAGTTCAGTAATATCTCTGATGATTACAATACAGTGATTATCTTCTAATGCATTAATCCGCGCCTCAAAATAGTGCATTGAAGAACCCATTGATAATACATACTCTATGGTCACTAACTGATTCTCTGTAAAAACCTCTTCCAAGGCATGCGTAAACTGTGCACCCACTTCTGGTGGAACCATATCAATCATTTTTTTATTGAGAAACTGCTCTGGCTTCACATAGAGTTGTTCATCATCACTACAAAAATACGATTTTATTATTGAATTAGAATCAAGATGAAAAATAATATCGGGTGATGCAGTGAGTACCTTTTGAAGCTCGTCCTTTTTTAAGCGCAAGCCTTCTTCAAGTATCTTTCTCATCTCAATCTGTTTATTCAACGATGTTGTTCGTTCTTCTACAATCTTTTCAAGTCCATTTTTATATTCTTCTAACTCTCTTTTCGCACTTTCTGAATCCGTGATATCCTGTGATGTTCCCAACAGGTGCAGTGCCTCTCCCGGTTGAGAAAGTACTTTTATCCGGTCACGGATATACTTCTCCTCACCACCCTTTGCTATAATCCGGTATTCAATGAGGTTTATTGGAGATTTATCGGTAATTGCATCAAAAATTGTTGCAATTCGATTTCGATCATCGGGATGTACAAAACTAAGAAAGGAGTCAAAGGTCGATTCTCTCATTCCATGGACGAGACCAAAATTATCATACACTTGAGCGGACCAACTCATTGATCCTGAATACCCATACCACTCCCAACTCCCCACCAAGGAAATGGTCTGAGCTTCATTGAGTAACAGTTGATTTTTTTCTAAGGCCTCAAATGCGGCGACACGAGCATTGATTTCGTTAAAGCTAAAAAAACCCCCACTAACCTCACCCTCTGTATGGAAAGGGTATAACCACATCTCTGTATTGGTAATAGTTCCATCTTTACAGATGCATTGAGTATGGGGAGAGTAGTATTTTCTACCATCAGCAAGTGCACCTTTAACTCCTGATACTGTAGTGCCATTTTTTTCGCTTATTACTTTTGTAAAAATATCAATTTGAGAGAGCTCTGTAGTCGCATACCCCAGTATATTCTTAATAGCACTATTTGAATAAAGTATCTTCCCCTCTTTATCGATCGTAATAATTCCTTCGTTGGTCAATTCATTAAACAGGTCATTTTGACTTTTCAAATTCTCTAACTCGAAAAAATTTTGTTTAAGCTTACGATACATCAGTATCATTAACGACACAAAGACGCCGAGAAGTAAAAAGACACCCTGAAAAGCTGGGAAAATGAGATGCTCATTAAATTTAAGAATGTTATATGAATAAAAAATAAAACCAATAAGAGCAATAGCTGCAGATATGACGACAAATGAAATGAGTCCAATATTTACAAATATCTTTTTAGGAGTAACCACCCTGACTTCCAGCTCATTAACTTATACTTTCAGTATATCACTTTTGCAGATCTAAAACAAAGATATTTAGTGTATCAAATGCGATGAGCCATCTTATTTTTCTGGGATGCATGATCAATTTAGAGCTGATCTCGTTGCTTGTGCGTTATAACGCCCTCTTCTTCCAAAGCATTGAGCATGAGAGTATCATACTCTGTATCGCTCGACTCATTTAAAATACGTTTTAAAAATTCAACAGACACACTTGTTTTCCAAAAAGCGTCTATCTCTGCAGGCTCAAGGTATTTTTTATCAACAAGGGTATCGACTACTCTCTTTTTATCATACAATTCAGAGAGTGAGCTGTATTGAAACATTGTGAGAAACTCTTCTGTCGCGTTGTTAATTTTCACCTCTTTTTCTGCATCAGTTATAATACCTCGCTTACACAGAGATTCATAGCGATTACACTCTTCAATAATATCACTAATGACATTTTCAGAAGTGTCTCTTGTCATCTGAGTTAGGAATTGATGCTCTTTCTTTTTGTTATTAATATGATCACGTATATACATATCCTCTTGAATAATATGTTCACAGAGCCATGCGGTTACAAACTCCTCTATCTCATATATGTTAACGTAGTCAGTCGCACCAAGATGTTTAATTTTTACCATGAGATCATTAATCAAGTTTTTATGCAGTATTTTATGCGCTGCCCTTCCAGGATATTCTGCAATTTTCATCACCTCTTCTTCAGCGGCAAAATGATGCTTCACATACCCCACAAGAAACTTCAGCACCTTAAGGATCTCAGTGTGAGTTGTTCCTTTTTTAAAAGAGCTTTCAATAAGATCAAGCATCTTGAATAACTCTTTATGCTGTTTATCTATTATGGGTACATTTATTGCATAGGAATCAATCCACTTCATCATTTACTCCTTTTATTCGGGTACTTCTGTAGTATGGGCAATTGCACTTGTATAGATTTGTTCATTAATCGCCTCTTCTTTCTTCAGTACATCAAGAATTAACACAGCATAGGCCGGGTCTGTATGGAGTTCGGTACACTTGAGCACCAACGCTTCGGTTATATACGCCGAAATAAGTTGCGTGATATCAACCTCTGTTATCCATTGGTGTTCTTGCAAAAACTGTAATAACATTTTTATATCATAAATTTCTGAGAGAGAGGTCATTCGTAACCCATCCAGAGATCTATGAAGGTTAACGAGCAAATTTTCTTTGTTCTCTTCTAAGTTTTCACCTGAGGCACCTTCCATAATTTCGGTACTCGTATTAAATATTGAGATAAAAAAACCAAAAGCAGGGACTCGCATCATTGCATTCTCAGACAGTACCCCTTCTTCTCTTTCAACCCATTCACGAATCTTAAGGTCATCTTGAATAAGGTGCACATTGACTACATCAATTAACATATCAAGAAGCTCCTGAGTATTGACCTCAATCTTTTCTCTTACCAGTGCAATTTTGGTATCTAGTAATTTTAGGAGTCTCCCATGATGCTCTGAATGCTCTTCTTCTTGAGGGTATCCCAGTGATTGCATCACTCGTTCTTCGGTATAAAAATGGTGAGTAATATACCCCATGAGAAAAGTGAGAGAGCGAACAGACTCACTATTGGTCGTTCCTTTTTTGAGGGACTCCCTCAACGTTTCAACGACATAAAAAAGTATTTTATGTTGCATATCAACAATAGGAATATTGATCAAATGTAGCTTGAGCCATTTCATAGTATGAGCATACCACACTATCATGGGGCGGGCCACTGTATTATCTAAATTTTGACCTTATTTACCCAAAATTTGGACTATTTAGTCTATAGACAACAAAAAAGCCCTCTCATAGTGAGAGGGCTGAATAAGAAAATTTGAATGGTTACTCGTAAAAAATTACTCTGAGCACCCTACGGTTGCACCACAAGGATCTGTTGTTCCTTCTACTAACCACATATTATCTACAGTTACTGTGTTTGCCCCATTGTTTCCAATGTTGAGCACGACACGTGCCGCAGCTGTTTGAGTCATAGTGAATGTATAGACATACCGTTGCATTGCCGTGGCTAATGCAGCCCCTGAACCAATATTTGTGTAATCGGTCCAAGGAGAGCCATCAGTTTCAATTTTGATATTCGCCAAACGAGACACGGATGCTTTGCCATCATAGGCAAAAGTATAGGTTTTTCCTGTTTCGAGAGTAAAGCCAGCCTGTTTAGGCTGTACGTTCCAATCAGAAGTCCCTGGATTTGAAATTGCGATAGCATACTGACCAGAAAGAACTGCACAGGTTGCCGCTCCCCCATAGTTACTACATTCCCATCCTGAAGTTCCTCCAGAAAAGTCACCATTGCTCAGTAAATTGATTAATCGCACTTCTGAAGTTGTAATCGTGAGTGCTGCACTCTGAGTACTTGAACGATTCCCTGCTGCATCAATTGCCTCTACACTAAATCCATAAGAAGTGAGTGCCTGTAACCCTGTAACACTCGCACTGGTACCAGACACTGTAGTCACCAACAATCCATCTTGATACACAGCATAGGCAGTAACGCCTACGTTATCTGACGCGGCATTCCAGTTAAGACTGACAGTCGATGCAGTCACACCCGCCTCGGATACTCCATTCACTACTGATGGTTTTTCGGTATCAGGAATCACTGGTACAAAACGAATCCAGTTAATGTTTTGACTTCCCGTTGTGAAATTCAGTCTCACGGTGTGTTGATCACCATTCGCTATAGTGAATGTTCCGCTTTCGGCAGTGTTCCATGTTTGGTATTTACTTCCCGAACCCGTATAGGTTGCTGAACCTTTTGTAAAGGTCGTCGCTTTTACTCCATCTATAAGCAGATCAAATGATCTGTTTGATTCCCATGTTGCGAGGCGCGTCTCAAGTTTCCACTGACCCGGAGCCAATGTTTGATTGCTAAATGATACCCAGCGTCCTGCAGCGGTCCAACCAATATTTTCACCACCACCAATATCGGCGGTTACTTCAGATTGAATACTGCTATGTTTAGTACTATACGACTCAGCTTGAATGAGAAGCGCTTCTTGTAATGGCTTTTCATCAGTGGTTACCAGAACCTCAGAACTCAAGCCAGAACGATTGTCCGATGGATCGACCGCTTCAACCTGTATTGAGTATTCAGTATTTGCTGTAAGACCTGAAAGAGTAATATTCAGTGCAGTACCTGCATCCTGTACTTCAACGCCATCAACATAGACAATGTACTTTTCAACGAAAATATTATCCTGTGAAGCAGTCCATGCGACATCTACTGTTGTCATACCGGTAGTTGAAGCAGTAGTGATTACTGGAGCAGTTGGCGCTTCTGTATCTGCTTCTGTCGTTACGACAAGTGCAGCGCTCACTGAAGAGATATTGCGTGCTGCATCAAGCGCATAGACTGTAATACTGTATTCAGTATTATAGCTCAGGCTGATGACTGTTGCGAAAAGGTTTGTCACCTCATTGTAGTAGCCACCATTAACAAAAATCTGGTATGATTCTACTCCAACATTATCGGTTGCTGCAGTCCATGCAACATCAACTGTTGTCATAGAAACGCCGGTTGCCACAATAGGTCCCGGTTGAGAAGGTGCTTCGACATCAGGAGCCACATCTGTAGTTACTACAACAGCACTGCCTTGTACCGATTCATTCTCAGCAACATCAATAGCACTCACTGTAATACTATAGAGTGTTTCAGGAGTAAGGCCCGATACTACCGTTGAGAGTACATTCGAAAGAGTCCGTGCAAGGGTTCCATTAATATAGAGGTTATACCCCTCAACGGCAACGTTATCCGTTGATGCATTCCACTGAAGTGCAATAGTGCTATGAGTTACTGTACCGGCAACTAATCCTGCTGGTACGGATGGCGCTTCACTATCAGAGAGTGTTCTAAAAAGTTGTGCACTGCTTTTTGCAGAACGATTCCCTGCAGCATCTTTTGCAACAATTTGAATAGCATATTCGCTATCAATAGTAAGGCCATCGAGGGTAGTGTTTGGTGTATTCACCGATTGTACCAGCGCTGTTCCAACATACACATCGTACCCCACAACTGCGGTATTATCTGTTGAAGGATTCCAGCTTATCTCTAACGAGTTAAGGGTTGCGGTAGTGAGTGCAACATTTTGTGGTATCGATGGTGCTTCTGCATCTTGAGGAATACAGCTTTCTGTTTCTGCAAATACCACATCATCGATAATAACATCGTTTGTTCCATTACCACCCAGTTTAAAACCAACTTTTAAGTCAGCAAAACTAAACGCTGAGGTAAACGTGTGTGAATATTGAGTCATTGTTGTTGAGAGTGTATGTGCCGCTGATGTTACCGCTTGATACGGCGCACCATTTTGTTCAATCATAAGAATGAGGTCACGAACACCCGTAGCGCGAGCGCGATATTTTACAACGTACTCTTTTCCGCTTTCAATTGACGTGGAGTTCCACACCTGAATCTGCCAGTCAAGTCCTGCCTGAGTAATATCAGCATGAAGCTCTCCTGATTGTTCGGTAAAGGTCCCTTGTCCACTCGTTCCTTCTACCCAATTGTCCCAGCCGGTCATTCCATCATCAAACGAACTATTGGTCAAGATATTTGTACACGGTTCAAAAGTAGATCCTTGTACATTGATAAGAACATTGTCGGTATGGGTACGCCCATCATTATCTGTTACGGTTAATGAAATAGTGTGTATGCCATCATCAAGTGCTATTGCAATTGATGCACCCGTTCCGAGTACCACATCAGCCTCTTTCCATTCATACTGTTCGATAGTCCCATCAGTATCTACTGCTGAACCACTCAACGTCACCGGCTCACCAGGGAGCTGGTCACTATCAATGATGACTTGATCGACCCCTGCATTCGCGGTAGGGCGACCACTGCCCACACATGGATTACACGGCAGGTAGTTGTCTTTTTCTTCAGCTAAAAAGTCTTTTACATAGCGTCCCATATACCCAGGGCCTTCAGCGAGTGTCGTAAATTGATCATCGGTAAACATAATTGACTCAAACGCATTATCAAATGCCCACGCAGTCCAACTCATATTGTGGTCTTTCATATACTGTTTAATAAACTGACCAAAGCCATCCTGATCAATCATTTTACCTGACCCATCACAGTTATTAAACGGACAAACGGTGCCATCTTGATAGCCAAATTCAGTTACAACAACAGGATAATTATTTACGGTTTCTCCTACTTTAGAAGCAAGGGTTGCGTCTTCGTACCAGTGCCATGGATACACATGCAGTGTATAGGCGATACGCTCAACAGCGGCAGGATCTTCGATTGGATTATCATTAATGTCTTTGAGCATTTGCGTCCACCACGGTGAACTCACCAGAATAAGATTTTCTGTTGCTCCAATAGTATTACGTATAAAATCTACCATTGGCTGTGCAATATCATCTTTAAAGGTAGACCATGCAATATCCCCATTTGGTCCACAGTCATCGGAGCTACAGTTATCATCAGATACTGGTTCGTTATATATTTCGAAAATAACATTTGGATTATTACGGTAGCGGTCTGCTGCCCAGCTCCAGAACTCAGCTACTTTTGCCCAACCCATGATAGAGTAGTTCCAGTTATTGATCGCATGATAATCAAGAATACAATAGATATCCTGAAGCTCGCACTCATCAACGGCTGCATCAATAAATGACGTCCACTCTTCTGGTGCTTCGTTCCAGCCAGCAAAAGGCCAACCGCCCCCAATAGGATGTATTGGAACGCGTATGAGATTTGAATGCCACCCTTTAGATGCATCACTCGCAAGACGAATGGTTGCACGGAGTTGATTTTCTGGTGTATCAGCAAGTTCGTTGCTGTAGTGTCCCGCGATTGGATTACGGAGTGTCCCAGTAAATTTTGCGTCTGCAATAGATACCCCACGTAATACAACGATATTATCATCACTATCACACAGTGTGTTCTCACAACGATGTAATTTCGATACCGCCCCTTGTACCGCAGTAACAGTCCCACATATTAATGCCAGTATTAGTACTATTTTCTTTATTTTCAATTCGCCCTCGATTGTTATCCCAGTTTATAGTGCCCGCAAAGGTAGGAATTTCTTGGCTACAGCTCTTTCTGTTACTATCAATTTTACACTGGGAGACCATTACGCGACACCGTCTCATACTCCCCCTAAAAAGGGTATTAATTTTTAGTTATTTCACCCAACTATTTGTATTTTTTTAAACGTCAACTCTTGTTATATATTAATTCACTCCACCATTTTAATCGCTCCTATCCAATAAGGACTATTCATGAGAACCCTTTCACTTCTGATTCCCCCACCTCTCGTCATGACTCTTTTTGGGGCACTTCAATGGGGCGTTACCCCCACTCCTTTTCTATTCCCCTCCTCATCATCTCTTTTTTGGGTTTGCATAGGGCTTCTTCTTTTTCTGTCGGCAGTGTTTGGCCTTGGCGGAGTCATTCAATTTATACGAGCGAAAACAACCGTAAACCCGCTGAAGCCCGAAACAACCTCATCACTCGTCACCTCAGGTCTTTACGCGCTAACCCGCAACCCTATGTATGTGAGTTTCTTATTCCTATTATGTACTTTGGGAATGTTCCTCTACTCTCTGTTAGCCATAATCCCGATTGTTGGTTTTATACTCTACCTCAATCGTTTTCAGATTATCCCTGAAGAGTCGTATCTCAAAAAATTGTATGGCGAAACCTTCAGTGATTACTGTAAGACAACGCCTCGTTGGTTATTTTTAAAATAGCACTCATCAGTACTCATCAACACTCACCAATATACTGTTATTTTCTTACGTAGCCAAAGCGCCTAATAAACGAACTCATAGGCGTGACTCCACCAGGAAAGTAATAGTTCACTTCGAGAATGGCGATATAGACACCAGTGCCCACGAGTCGTCCTCGACTACTCACGGGCTCCCACCCAAGCCACAGCCAGTGTGCCTTGTCTGGATCAGTACAGTCCCCATCAAAGAGTTTTGGATCACTACACTCAACAATATTGTGAGCACTTGATACATACCCTCCGATAGTACTATACACTATGATAGAGTATCCAATTGAAAGCTCACTTTTTAAGGATTCATATTCAAAAGTACTCAGGGTATCTTCATCAATCTGAGAGAGCACCATATCGAGCATATTGGCAGAAATGACAATACCTACCTCATCAAAATCCTTACGCGCTTCTTCTACCACTTCTTCTAATGAACTATTGGGATCATCAGGAGAAATCCCCCGCAGGATAAACGATGAATTGTCTCTATCGTGAAACCGTTCTAACACCTCTTCTGGATTATCATACTCTTTGAGAGCAACAGCACCACTCAAAGGAGTTACCGTCCCCGTAATCATAATACTCAGCGCATGGTCGCTCGGTCTGTTTCCATGAATATCAGCGATGTATCCTCTCCCTACAACAAATGAGAGACTATCGCCGGGTGAAATCTGAAACTCTTTTTTAACTGAAGGATCATAATTGAGCCCATGCTCACTCTGCTCACCATTCAAGGTGATTACACTCTGCTCAGCCCTCAGCTGATGCTCTTCTGCATCTTTATATCTATGTCGAAACAAATAGTGTTCTCTGCCCTCTTTCTTACGGTCATTCTCTTCTACGGGCTCAGACAGTACTACCATCAGTACATCCCCTTCGGGCCGCTGAAACACTTCGGCGGTTACCAGAACCGGTGCCATACCGTCTTGCATCTCTATTGTATACTCGGCATCATCTTCTTCAGTCAGAGATGCAACCTCTATTTCGGCTTCAATAAAGGCATCATCTACGATACTTGTGGTGAAAGGCCGACAATCAATATCGTCAGAGAGATCCCAATAGGCCCGTCGCTCATCATCCGGGTCTGGGTGCCACTGGGAGGGTTTCACCTTGAACGACACGGTAGAATCTTCGCTATTGATCCACTTAAAATGCGCCGTGACCTCAGCAATATTATCACCGATAATCACATCATTAAACAAAAGCTCAACACGGTCCATGATACCATCCTCATTAGTATCCCTAAAGTAGTGTCCTTCTTTTACTGGTTGCACCGGCCAGCCACCGATAACCCTGGGCATATTAGGGTTCCCCGGCCCATTACTCTTAAGATCAACCATATCAGTACGGTGATCGATTGCAATACTATCCCCCACAGCAAGGGAATATTTTTCTGCATCAATTGCAAAATCCCAAACGCGTTTTTTCGTGTACGACTCAGTATCCGTTGCGCTAACCGATGCACCCTCTATTAAAAAGAGCGCCTTTTGTACTTCCACCTCAGTGACGGGTTCAGAAAAAACAACCCGCACCGTATCGTGTGTATCCTCTCCATCTTTTTTAAGATAGGCACGCCGAATCACCGGCCCAATCTCATCTTCAATTTCTTTCGAGTCTTCGAATACTGTATCACCTCTTTTATAAAACTGTACGGTCACTTCACCATGAACATCGGTTGCGACATCATCAGCACCCGATGTAAAGGTATCAATGATCACTAATCGAGCACTGTTTGTAGGGTCAATAGTCCAGGTATCTGAATCATACTCCGTCTCGACACAGCTCTTATCTGATACTCCCAGACAAATGGTGAGCTCCTTAGGGTCGCCTGACCAATTCTTAAAAATGACGACTAAACTATCGGCATAGCCATCCTTGACCTCACTCACCCGCTCCCCTTTGGTAACAACTCCCGAATCAAAGAGCCTAACCGACTCAATAGAAGGTGTTGGGATTTCAGTAAATATAAGGAGAGGTGACAATGCACTCTGCTCTTGATCAATCCGGGTCCCCTTGCCTGAATACTCAACTGATATGCGCAGATTATCGACACTCATTTCGCGCTCCATAGGAAGGACGGTGAAGGAAAAACGTCCCTGAGAGAGTGACTCGTTAAAAGGTTCAAGGTGTGCGTCTTCTCCCTCTGCAATAGAGAGGATTATGGCGTCATTACACGACTCACAGAGTATCCGAGTACTATCATAGTCATAATCATAGATCTCCCCATAGAGCACTACTGCACTGTCAACCCGGGAGTAAATATCGTCATCAGACAGAGGGGTACCCAAAGAGTCGGTAAATACTATCTCGTATGGATACCGATCGGGTACCACAAACGATACTGACCCCTGATACTCAGTACTCTCGGTTGATGACTCTGAACGATGGATGAGATAATAGGTATGTCCAATTTCGAGCCTCTTAAGCTTTCCACGCTCTATGGTAAACTGGTATTTATTATTATCAATAGTGATACCGTCAAAATAAGTGTCACCGTGGTGTAACTGTATATCTTTTGATGTGCTTAATGTCTTTGAAACTGAAGAGAGGTCGAGGGTAGCATCATAGCTCAAATAAAACTCTGATTCTTTTACTACTTCTCCTCCTTTGACATGGCACCCATTACCAAGAGATTTACCAGGCACCACATCATAATGAATAGCATCATCGGTTATATGACCATATTCGGGCGGCATATCAAAGTCGATATCGGTTTGAATCTGTAGGTTTGAGGCAAGGGTATGTCGCTCACAGTAGAAGAGATCAAATTCATGGCTACTTCCGGCTGCTGCCCCACCTCGTTCGTTAAACAGCTGATCCAGATGCAGGGTCTCCCAAATAGGAGTATGGGTCCCGCCAAGGTCGACTGCTAGTTGTCCATCAATAAAAATCCATAGGTCATCGTCACCATTAAAGGTAAACTGTTGACCCGGTCTATAATCAAACGTAAGCTCCGTTTTCATACAGTAGTGATAATTGTGAATGTACCCTGTTGTTGTTGCTTGGGGTTCATCATGGCGAGAAGAGTAGTGCTGATTCATTTGGTTTTTACCATTACGCACCTTATGAGTATTTTCCCAAAAGTCATCAAGGGGAAAGAACCCACTCTGTAGATCGATCTTCTCTGGGGAATTAGTTGGAGAATCATAGAACTGAGTGAGAGCGGTATATTCATATACCTTGTCGTGATCATTGTAATCGAGTTCAAGGTCGATACAGGTATAGTTTGAAGAGTCGACCTCTGGGCGAAACCATTCAGTCACGCGCTCGGCCCGGCAGTTATGACTGTCCCAAGAGTCAACCTTAACGGGTAACCGTTCATCATTGAGCCACTCACCAACCAGCCCCTTTGTGGGGCTGCCATTAAGCCCACAATCAGTATCAAACTGAAAGGCGTCACCTAAGTCACCCGCATTCCAGTCATAGAATTCGGCGGGAAGCCGTGTCGTTAATAAGTGTTGTGTAGAATCACCCTCTGCAGAATAGAGTGAAGAAATTGCCATAAGCAACGAAATAGCGATTCCGCTATAGCGTAAAGTAAACATGATGCCCCGTCCGTTTACTGTGTGTTGTCAGAAATCAAACCTTCCCCAAGTACCCATTGATCTCTGATGTGCTTATTTCTCTAGGTGCACTAATTTAGGAAGATGTACAATCAATTTCAAACAAAGAATTGTAAAATCTACAGTACCCCACGAGGGAGAACGTGTATACAAAACGAGTACAGAAATTTTTATTATGGCTTTAACTAAAATAGGCTCAAAAGAAAGCAGAAACTACATAAATTCTTTGCGTAACTCTTCGGGAATTCGCTCAACATTACTTTCACGAGGACCGACTCGTTCGCCTGTTGGCTCGGTAGTCGTCGCGATATGATTCGCATTAGGAAAGTCAGACCGCAAATTTGCATAGACGCGCTCTTCATTACGAAGGATATCTAAGAAATAGGGCATTTGGTCAATGTGACGATTTATGGAGGCAAAGCTCCCGTCTTCATTACAACTTGGTAAACGGGTAGTAGCATAGGGAGCCGCAAACATTATGATCATTTGTTGTCCATCGGCACCAGAACATTCGATATACGCCTGGGAATGGCGACTTCCGCCCATATATGAGCCATCAAGGTCAAAGCCCATCCGTACAGTGTAGTCTATTATTTCATAAGTGATATGTGCCATAGCTATCTCCGATCAATTAAGGGCCTTTCGGTCGATAATTGACTTCTGTGGTAAAACCGAAGGTCGTTATGTAAATATACTTAAGAATGGGTAGAATAAAAGTAAACAGTAGTTTGCATTTGTATCTGGTGATAAGGAAAATAAGTATGTGGATGGCATATCAAGGCGCCAGAGTGAGACTTATAGCGCTGGGCGCCTTAATGCTCTTCTTTGTATCTGCATTTTTCCTATTAATACGGCTCATTTAACACTATCTCAGCATGTATCACCTAAGTGCACATGCACCCGGCTCAACAGCCCATTCTTTTCTTAAGAAGATAACCCGTTGCGCTTCATAATCAATATTGATAAGTATTTCAGAAATACCCTCGCATTCGTATCCTATTTCAGAACCAATACCGATCGTTCGTGGTTCATAAGAACCCACAGGCCATCTCGATTCCCCTATGATATCTATACTGTCAGGTCTGATTTCTTTTATCATTGCAGGGGCTCCAACCTCCATTACCGTATATTCAAAATCACCTACGGTTAAATAATATGAACGAAGTTCTACCACATTTTGGGGATTCAAACTTATAACCCCATAGTTTGTAATTAAATAACTGCCCGTAGAAGAGTATTGCTGTTCTGTAGTGACAGAGCAATTACCCCCGGTGCATTGTTTCTCTACTATGTTTTCATTGGCGTCACCAAAATCAAAAAAGAACTCGGTATACGCTCTATCATTACTCACATTTTGATAAAATTTCACATTACGCGATTTGTGGGTATACACTCTCTCATCAGATGAGCTCAAGCTTACATTTTGTTGAGGACTATCCGTACAGACCACTTCATCTAATAATAAAACACCTCGACTTCCGCTCGTACGCCAATTCCCTTGTTTCGTTAACAAACTATATCCAGTGCCTGTTGCCCTACTCACCTCAATCGATGATGCATACAGATAGCCGTTATCCTCACAAAACCGTTGCGCTGTTGCTTCTACAGTAGTCATACCCACAAGACATCCAATTGGATACATAAGGCCATTTGCAGTTATTTGATTACGTGCACGGGTAAATGTTTCATAGGGAGCGTGTATGCGACAATCATTAGGTGCCACTTCACACTCTTTTTTATCAATTGGTTCAGGATCCATATCCGCTGAGCTCTCAAAATCTACAGTGCAATCCCAATCCAAACGGATATCTTCACTACTTGATTCTTCAACAGAACTAGAATAAGTATCACCACTTGATGGACAGGATTCGGATGAATGGGGATAATCCTCAGGTATTGTACTTCGGTCTTCATTGACTCCTTCAGGGTCAATACTTGCAGGGTCTTCTGTTATACATCCGCTCAGAAATGCGAGTACTATACATAGGCTTAAAATTAAATACTTCATATTATAACCTTTTATCTAATTAGTTAGTTTTGAATTAATAAGTGTACCGGTAATGGTGTACATGGTAAAGGTATATTAGAGTATTTCGACAGGATATAGTGAGAAGGAATTGATCGGGATTAGTGGGGTCAAAATGCTCTCTCTTTGACCCTACTTATTTTGATTGTGGAATTGTTTCTTTAGAACACAGAATTAACATCAGAAAATAAATGGGGGGATTACATAATTCCGATAGTGGCAGCAGTGAACTTCACCTAAATAGGAATGTATTGATGCCTTTTTGTGTCATGCGCAAGGTATACTCTTACATCTCTTATTCCAGACATTGAAATTCTTGCCGTACAATCCCCATCTTGTCAGTAAAGTCAATTGTTTCACCAGATTCGAACTGAATAATCACACGCCAGAAATACACTCCTGCGCCTGCAAGGCGACCATGACTATCCTGCATGTTCCAAACGAGATCGTGTATAAAAAAGTTCTCTAAATCACTCTGGCTTTTACGCTCTTCATTTTCAAAATCTTCACAATACCCAAATCGCTGTGTCCAGTTATGCATAAACTGCCCGAGATGATCATATACAAATACGGATACTGTGTAAGCTCCCTGATCCTTAAAGGTACCGATTACCAGTGATGCAAGGCAATCCCTATCAAAGGGAATCAGTTCTTGTGTATCGGTACACTCTTCATCCTCAACAAACGCTCCAAATGAGTTATTGTGGTAATTATATGGGGGCACCCAATGATCGCCGAGGACCGCTGTGCCGTATAGTATCTCATCAAGACGATCACCATCCAGGTCATAGACGGGAACCAAATCCGTTGATACTGTAGGATCCGTTGAGTTTTGCACTCCTATTACCGATGTACGAAACTCTGAACTTGTGTGTCCTCTCGAATTTTCACTTCCTTCAATTTCGACTGAAACCGGCATCGCACTATTGCCTTCAGTATCCGTTACTTCTGTTTCGGAACTGAATGAAATTCTGTCGCCAATCCTAATAATAGTCGCAGTTACCGCTGTATCAAGAATAATTTTGAATGAATAGAGATCATCACCCTCCTCAGGTTTCTCTAAAAGAGAAAGGGTGTAGGGGCTCCCGGATTCAGGATACATAGTAAACATGCTCTCCCAGTTTTCTTTGGGGAGAATCACTTCTTCTGATAGATATACCATTAAGGTATCCGGTTGCCGGCAATACGTATACTCACCGTTTTCATCTTTCACCGCATATTGAAGGGCTTGTGCCGGATGTTTACTCGACTCTACAACCATTGGGCCTATTTTATCTTCAATTGCAACTGAACTCTTTCCATAGGTTAAAAATGGTGGTTCCACAGGGTCTGGCTGAGTTGCGGTGGTGAACGCGTCTTCAAGAACAATGCGTATTGTTAAGGAATCTATAATTCCAACACTTTTTTTGTCGGCAGTAATGTTGTTCGCTCCTTCACGGGGCCAGTCAATTGAGGTAATATCATAGAGTAGTTCAGTTATCGGAGAATCGAAAGAGATAATAATCGTTTCGGCAGTTCCATCTTCATTGGTATCATATATCTCAGTTTTAATAATTTCTGGATCTGGAACTGGGTCCGGATCCGGAAGACAGTCTAAAACAGTAACCGTAGTCTGTGCAGGACAATATTGATCAGGATCCCAATCGAAGCTTGCCTCTTGTTTTATCGCATTATTATATCGCACGGTATAAGTAGTGGTTACTTCAGGGCTCACTTCTAGTGAAGCCTCTGTTTTTGTAGTGGTGGTCCCATTTTCTTCATACTGCCAATCGTAAAATGTTCCTCTCCCTTCTGCAGAAAGAGTGACAGTCTCCCCTCTGCAAATGGACTGGTCTTCAGACGCCTC
This sequence comes from Fibrobacterales bacterium, assembly GCA_051532055.1. Taxonomy (GTDB): domain Bacteria; phylum Fibrobacterota; class Fibrobacteria; order Fibrobacterales; family JAOPTW01; genus JAOPTW01. The sequence continues at coordinate 40,756 of JAOPTX010000053.1, forward strand.
AACATCACATTCTCCGCAGTTCTCCATTGTTATTTCAATTTCCTTCTCCATTTTGCAGTGTCCATCATCATATGCTACATGAAAAAGTGCATCTTCGTGTACTGTTACTTTGGGTGACATCACCTGTATGTCATTTCTCAACTCATCAGATGTCCAGAGATACCGCTCATCTATCGAGGTATACGCGTCATCCGAATCACTTACATCATTGAGGGATACCTCAAATCCTGCGCAGGTCTGAATATCACCACCGAAATCCTCATCAATGGATTCTACAAATACAGAGAGCGCAATTGTTTTTGTTTCATCACACTCACTCCCTACAATAGTTACTTCAAACAGAAATGGCCCCGCTCCTTCACTACTTTGTGGCGTAAACAACTGACTGTCGGGAGAAACAGAATCTACCATATGCATATGGCCCGATGGGCTACTCCAACTATAGGATCGCCCTCCAGAGGCAATAAGAGGAATTGCACGATCACATGCCAGAGTATAATTATGTTGACCTAAGTTTTTTATTCCTGCATCTCCGGTGAGGGATGCGAAGTTTGAAAAGTATCCGCCTTTATTCCCTGCATTATGCCCTTCGAGTATGCCAAGGTGAAAGAGTCCGTCACCATCATCCCCACTGGTTTCATTTCTAATGCGAAGGGTATTTCCACTATCGAGCTCAGTTCTGAATTTGCTCTTATTACTGAAATAGACCCAATCGTCGCCACCGGGAATTGAAACATCAGTAAAATCTGCATTCAAAAATGACTGGAATGATGTACCATTGAGACTGTACTTAAATCCATTTTGATTTTGTTTTTTTGTAATCAAATACATATCAAACCGGTCACCATTTTTATCGTTATTTTGTGTCCGTACGAGCGTTACATCTCGTGACCCGGTACATACAATGGGTGGTATAAGGTTCCCCCCAATTTCTCGAGGTGATCCGCTACCATGGAGTACATGCACAACATTGCCCGTTTCTTTAACAGAAAGATAATTGGCATCCTGAGTGAGAGGTATACCGATTATATCGCCCCGTCCTGAAAGCGAATACTCTGAACCATTATATTCAATGGTAGTGGTACCACTATTGACACTGGTTATAAACGCAGTCTCTCCGGATGTAGTTCCATCACTATACGTAAGCCCTCCCCGGATTACTATAAACTGATTTCCTGCTAATGCATCGGGAACCAGTTGATCACCAAGAGCATCCGAACCACTCATACCGTCATCTGTCACGCTATCATCCTTAAACATAACAACGATTGGTTTACCAGAAACAACTATAGAGCCGCCAACATGCCCACTCGCTTTTGACGATACCGCCGAGGCATTAAATGACTGACCTCGATGCAATGTAATGGTGAATGATTCAGCTGCCGGGTATCCGATAATAGCATTTTTAGGGGTGATGGTTATTTCGGTATTATCCTCTGTAGCTACGATATCAAATGCATTATATGTCTCAACAAACCGATTATTTCTCCAACGATCTCTACCGGGAATCGTAAACTCATACCCTTCAGCGCTTTCTCCTTTGAGTGAGGTAATATCTCTGTTCACATCAGTAAATCTATCAATGTATGCAGAAAACCGAGCATCTCCACCGTTTGACTGTGGTTCTGCAGTAATTAATACGCCACGATTTTGAATAATACCGTGCTGGTCGGGCAGACCGCTTTCCAGAATATTAGTATCGAAGTCACCACCATTTGATAATATAGTGGCGAGTGAAAGTTCTCCCGCTTCTCCAGCAGCGATATCCACTTCTCCTAACAGCCGATTATTGTCTGCCGGCATAGTAATGATCACGGTAATAGCATCACCTAACGAAGCAAATCGTAAGGCTGCCTGTGTATCATCACCGTGACCATTTTTAAATTCCGGAATTGCAGTCCAATATTGAGTATAGCCAGACTCTTGTGCATTCATTACGGTAGAAAGTAAAAGTAAAACAATAATCAGTAGTGACTGTTTCATTGTGTCCTCAACTATTTTAAACTCGGGTACAGAAGGAGTGCATCTCCTGTGATGGTAATAACTATTTTGGACCTCGCAAATCAAACGATGCTATGATGTCAGATTTAAAAACTTCTATTTCTTCTTTCCATTTATCATAGAAGCTTTCATCTCCAACAAATTCAGTAACTTCTTTTTTAATTGCGGGATCCAGTACTGCTGCCCAAGTATCAATTTTATCAATGATATACTCTTCATTCATATAGGTTTGATAAAACTCCTTCTGAAGTACATTGTATTCATCTTCATAATAGGTCATCGTTTTAAAAATATTGTCACAGGCAGCTGAACGTTGTGGTGCAGATCCACCGGTCCCCGGAAAGACATCACAATCATCAGTCACCTCATTCCAGTCATCTTGAACCCAGGTGAACTGATTATGGAGATTATTAACATTTACACTGGAAAAAGAGTGATCTAAATCCCACGGTATCAGGTGCAGTTTTTTAGAGGTCGGTTCTTGATACCAAAAATAATTATGAGGATAACACAATTCGGCAATACCATTATGACAAAACCATTTCATCGCTCCATCATCATTTGCGATTGCTCTATCAACAACAATATACCGAAGCATCTTATCTATGGAAGCATAGCGACTGAGAATATCTTTACGATCTTCTCTGCTCTTTGCACGAGAGAATTGAGTGGTAAATTCAAGCATTGAGGACACATCCGGGGAATCTTCATTTGTCTTAAGACCTTTCACCAGATATTCCTCGGGCATTACGTCGCCTGCAGAAGTAAGGGGCCAGGTCTCCTTAAATAAATTTCCTTCAGAATCATTTGGAAAATGACGTTCAACAAATTCTTTATCAATCTGCTCAACATTACCATACAGCCCCATATAGGTATCATTAAAATAGAGTTCAGCATGTGAAGCCCGAGGAGCCGGGATATCAAACTTTCTGAACAGATGATACCCAAGCTTATCATGCAGTTTCGTTCCATCTAAGCTAAGCGTATGAAACTGCAGTTTACGCAATCCATAAAAGCGCCCACTATTCCCCTTCCAATTAAATTTTAATTTAACTGAGCATTTACCTCCATCTATTTTAGGCCCATCAAAATTTTCAAATACTTTAATACATCCAATCCAGCCGCCCACTGAACCTTTATACCGCACACCAACAGGTTGAATTGTATCACCTTCGAAAACCAGTTTTGCTTCTACATACTCTTCGCGCGTTGGTTGTGCATCAAGAAACTCTAAATCAGCTTTATCGATAAGTATCTGATACTTTCTAATGACATCGGACTCAAAAAGGTATGAGGCCTTTTTTTCATCTTCAACAACAATGGTTGAACTTGAGGACACTACTGAGTGAGACGAAACCCCTAATTGAGAAGAACTCGAAAGCCCACTATCAGATTCACCACTTTCACTACTTGCACTACTCACGTTTTTCTCATTACTACTCATACTACGAGTACTGCTACTCGTATTGCTATTAATCGACTGAGGGTCATTGGTAACAGAGAGATTGTGTGATGATTCTTGATTCGTATCATTTGAATTCTGTTCATAGGAGGAGTCACTGGTATTTGCAGATTCTCCAGGCACAGTGATATCACTTGGAGTTACATCTGTGCATGACATTAAAAACAACACCATATACATTGATACAAATAGTATAAATCTGAATGCAGTCAAAAGATTTCCTTAATGTGGATAGTACCGTTTTTTGCTCTATGAGCAGTACCGATTATTATAAGGAAAATATATACTGTAATTGAGAGAATAGTATGAAAGCGAGTACCTATTTACAATCATTAACACTGGAGAGCATCTTGAGAACAGTGAGATGCTAGCGGTGTTATTTTACAACCGAGAGGCTGAGCGGTAATGCCTAGTCAACCCATGCAACAATGATTCACATCAAAATACTCAATGATACACCCGGCTTTTACACTGGTTTACTCTGGAGAACAATCGGAGAACATTTTGTGATTCATTTTGACTAATATGGCAAAATATTTTTTGGTCTATACAGAAGTTCTACTTATATTAGTTCTATAAAAGAAGAAACATTCCGGAATAATCGATGGGCACATTCTTTAGCAATGCCACCATTGGGTATTGAATAGCTCCGGTGATTCTTCACACTTAGGGACGGGACGAGAGTGACACACCTCTTGGCATTACAAAAATTACAGAATTAATTTGGGATATTTTCTCTCAAAAATCCAGCATAGAGGACTCCCCCAAAGCAAGCGCAAGTACATATATTCATTTTCCCCGATGAGTGTCCCAGTGTGTGCTTGTGCTTGTTTATACTCATTCACCGCAATGAGTATAATACATTCTACCGATAGCTGATCAAGAAATATTATACAATACAAAAAACGTTTTTCATTTTTAATAATATAGATTCATACCGAGGTACTATTCAAAGTAACTCAAATAGGATGCGTATAATGACTCTGTCTACAAAATTTTTGATCGTTCCCTCAGTACTCTGGGGCAGTATACTTTTTATATCTGCATGTAGTGGTGATGCGAATCTTAATCCAGAATCCACTCTCGAAATATCTAGTTCACACAATGAACATTCTTATTCTTCAGGATTGGATACTGCACTCGACAAATCTTCAGTAGAGGCACTCTCTCAATCGGTATCAATTGACGATACAGAGTCACATGCTTCGACACCAATGAGTAGTGACACTACAGAATCAGAGACAACCGCATCGTCGAGCCAAGATACCTCTGAGTCAAATAATTCTTCAGAAGAGACGTCATCACAGGATAGTGCCACCCGTTCATCCAACACATCTACTCAGAGTTCTTCTACTGCCCAATCTCTTTCAAGTAGCAGTGAACCCACAGCACTCCTTACATCAGACCCGGGAACAGAGCCATGGGTTCTTGTGGCCTCACAAGATGTAGCACGTGAATGTGGATTAGACCCGGATTTATTAGCCGCAGCAGATATCCAAATTGCGCGATCGTATGCAGTAGTGCGCTTTGGAAAACTGTGTCACGAATATTACCCCAATGGAGAACCCACCGTTGACGAGTTAACCCATGTGTATTCTGCTTCGAAAACTCTTGCTGCAGTGACCATAGGAACGGTTGCCTATGAAACAAAAGATATTACCACTGATGGCCGTAAAACAGGTCCCCTCTCTGAGCTCGACCGAGTAGATCATTGGCTCGATGCCAAAGATATCTCATACAACTCAAACGCCTATGTTGAACACCTTCTCGCTATGGTTGCCTATAATGATGACCTCAGCCACGGTGCAAAAAGTTTTAGTTATGATGCCGACGGCAGCAGAGAAATCCAAACCCTCGCTACCATTATGGGCACAGCCATTGCGCAAGACGCAGAAAGACTCGGGAGCAGCGTCAAAGAATTTACTGAGAATTATATTTTTAAACCACTCGGCATGCATCACTCCAAATGGAATAATTCATGGGGATCAAACTACCCTCCTATGGCCTATGGGTGGAACACCACTGTACGAGATATGGCACGTCTCGGATTACTCATTATTCATGAAGGTGTATGGAATGGTCAGCGTATTTTAGACGAATCCTGGATATACAAAATGACGCACCCCGCGTTCGAAGATGCTCAAAAATCATATGGATACCTTACCTGGCTCGGTGCATCATGCGCTCCTTCTCCGATACACACTTCGTACCCTCATGGGTTATCAGAAGCAACAGACTGTGGAAGTTTTTGGGGATGTGATCAAGAGTATGATGTAGGAGTCTGGAGTGCAATCGGCATGTATGGGCAGATAATTATGGGCCATAAAGGCCTCGATCTCGTATTAGTCGTAAAGGATTATGACCCTAACGACGGTTCTGATTTATGGGAGGCAGTGCGCCCGGCATTGGTTAGCCATGACTCTGAATACAATGGTGATGAATCTGCATTTTGCGATGAGTATAGTGCCGGAAGGTATGCGCCCAATTTGTAATGGTTGAATTGGTTTGTCTCAAGGCCATCTTTAAGAGCCTCCCACTCTCTCCAGTACAATTGCATAACCCTCCAACAGAATCAAGAGTGTATTGTAATAGGGATTAATGTTCCTTTATTAAAAAGCGCTTTAAACCTTTTCTACACAGACAGAGCAATATGGTCACAATCAATCCTTAACACACCTTATAGCATAAAGTGCACCTGAAGGAGTATATTTTCCTGGAAAAGTTGTACCCCTATTTAAACTTCGGTAATATGCACCAGACCCAGATTGAGTCGTCGTAGTACTCCACCAATATGCATTGTCCATATCAACTCTCCCAGTCCAGTCGATATCATATCCTTCTAGTCCAGTAAAACCATAATCATCCGTACCAATACAACTATAATAATTAGATGATGATGCAACCAAACACCAGCCATATTGAGCCTTGAGTTTGGCACCAACTCCTTGCCAATCATTATCCTTCCCATCCAACAAATCATGTTCAACGGCAACATAGTTGGCTAATTGATCCCATTCTGAATCACTGGGTAAATGCCATCCTGAAGGACATATGCCAGTAACTCCAGAAGGATTAAGATCACTCGACTGCCCCCCATTCATTGCAACATCCCAACGATAAATCATTCCGAGCGCTTTAATATCAAGGTCTCTTATAAAACTATTCCCTCGGATATCACCTGCTTCAAATCTTAAATTTTCTGCCATCCATACTTGATTTCCAATGCTTACATATTTATAAACCTTACCATCACGACCATCAGTAAAAGTATTGAAACTATTTCCATTATTAGGCGGTATTGAAAGATACGGAGATACCGTTTCAATACCATTTTGATTAATAGCCTTCACCCGAACATAGAGTGTATCTGTTGACTCTTCTACATACACCGGAAACGGCATAGAATAAAAATTCGTTTCGAAGGTAAGGGCTGTATCTATTGAAAAACCTGATGATGTACTTGAATAAATAAATAAGCTGCTATTTTTTTCTGAAAGAGCACAGTGTACCTGTGCCAAATAACTCGATATTCTAGTTCCGCTACATTTTAAAAGTTTAGCGCTATCTATAAGCCATTTATCGTAATATAAGCTATCTCGGAAACTCTTGGGATCAATGTTAAAATTTATATATTGTGAATAGAATATTTTCATTTCATACCCAACATTAAAGTTCCACCAAGGTACATCAGTCATTCCATGGCTAAATGGGTCTACCAGTACAATTGTATCTCTAGGAAATGATTCAGCAATATTACTCGTTAATTCTGATTTTAAATCCAAGTAATAGAGAGATACCTCAGAGCTCATACTTTTAATCCCATTGATATATAAATCAAATACGGGCTTAACATAGGATTGAAAAGAAATTGAAGCCGGAACAGAGTCAATGTGAACACTTACATTGGGCTTCCCTGCACTAAATAAAGTACTTGGGGTAGTAATACTATGAGATACTTCTCCTTGAGCAGTGTAATCACCCAAAGACCTCAGAATAAAAGTTGATTTATATTCACCACTAAATCCAATATGATACGTTAGTATTGGCACAATACTAATCGGTATAGAGTACTCACTATTTTTTGAAAGGTTAATTGATATTGGTTTGAAGATAAATTTCCTGAGAGCAAATTCCTCATCTATCAAAGTTCCTGAAACGCCTTCAAAGGTAAGATCAATTGAGTTATCGAATGAAAACAGAGTATGCGTTTTATACTCAAACCTATCTCTATTAATAGTGAGTTTAAAATCACAAGTAACGCTATTCCTAATGATTCCACGTACCCTTTGCTCACTAGTACCTTTAATAAAGGTGTCATCTATTTCTATATCTATTGAATTGACCAGCCCCCCAAATAACTGCAAATATTCCACATCTACAGCCCATTCATTTTGTTCAGTCAATAGTTTAACGGTATCAATATCTAAAAATGATAATGGGAGTATTGTATCAATTGTAATATTTGTAAAGGTCAGATCTAATAGCGCATCTTCAACAGTCACACTGAGAACAGTGTCAGTGCGCACTGCATCTAAAATTTTTAAAAGTTTTCCATAAGGCACAGCATTTGTGGGAGGAAGTATGAGCACTTTACCTTTAGAAAACAATGAATCGTTGTAAACTCCAACTCCAACAGTGATGGTTTTCATTGTATCATTATACTCTATCAGATCTTCTACGGAAAGACTATCTATGAGTATTGTTCCTGGTATTACTTCTAGCATATCATCCAAGTATTTTAATACTTTGATCTCTGCCTTATTTTGTTGTGAAGAAGTACCATTATTATTTCCAACTCTCTCTATACCAGTACTACTTACTGTACTGTTACTATGTTCTTTTTTTATCGGGGCACTCCTCGAAGACAGGGCACTCTTTACTGAAGACGATGTTTGAGTTTTAATTGAGGAAGACAGCGATACAGAATCGACTACAGCTCGACCGGTATTAGTTGAATATGACGTAGAAAGAGAGCTACTTGATACAATGTCAGTTTGCAACGTGTCTACTACCATTTCTGAATTTTCAGCGGGAAGATTGGTTTTATTATTAGAACTCCCAAATGGGTTACATGCCAAAATACCACTTATGACAATAAGCATAACGATATATTTAAATAAATATTTTTTCATAACCATCCCCTCTACACCTACAAACCAACCACCCCATACACAAATGCATTGACAAGCTCGTAGATTCCCCTTTCACACTAGAGTAAATATAGATCTTACGTGATGATCGTCAAAAGATTTAAGGGTGGTAGTACCGACCGACACCAATTCAAGCTTACTGATTGTAAGCACCTCATTTCTCATCATCGAATACGATTGAGACAAAAATGACCAAATGGGTATTGGTGGACTACTGCAGACAACTAGAGAAGGAGCATTTAAGGAGTTAAGACACACAAATCAATCGCCATTTACTCATTTATATTATATTAAAGGAAGCTCTATTCAAATAAAGTACCGCATGAAATCGAGAATGCTCTTTACGTTTATCATAGCTTTTATGTTTGTTCAAAGCGTTACCCATGCCAAAAAAATACTTCTTATAGAAAGCTACCATGAAGATTACCAATGGAGCATAAGTGTCAGAAAAGGCTTACTTAAGGAACTATCACCATCAGATACTCTTATCTCTTTTTGTATGGATACGAAACGCCTCCCTGCTGACCAATTTCAGAGTCAAGCTGATTCAGCGTGGGCACAGTACGAAAAAACCAACCCTACTTTAGTCGTACTTGCCGATGATAATGCGTTGAAATATTTAGGAGAGCGTTTGGCAACAACCCGTACTCCTGTGATCTATCTCGGAATCAACAACAACCCACGCAACTATCTCACAAAGAGACATATGAATATTACGGGAGTGCTCGAAAGACCACTTCTCAAACGATCTATTCGGTTCTTGTATGATATCTATCCATCAAAGAAAATCTTAATACTTCTCGACTCAGGGCTTACGTCAAACATCATGTTTCAAGAGGTATTTGACAATACCTACTCTCAAACACTGTTAGGTGCTCAAATCGACGTGGTGAACACCAAAGACTTTTCTCACTGGAAAGAAACTGTCGTAGGCTCAAAAAAGAAAGGCTACGATGCCATTATACTTGCACTCTACCAGTCATTATTCCATAAGGAGAAGCATATTCCTTCAAATGCCGTTATGGAATGGATGCAAGACAATTCTCCCGTTCCCATGTTCGGATTCTGGGATTTTTCTATCAGTAAGAATGGCGCCATTGGAGGCTATGTTTTATTTGGAGAAACTCAGGGAAGGGCTGCAGGAAAAATGATTGTGAAAATCTTCAACGGAGCACAACCAGGAAGCCTCATTCCCGAAACTCCCGAAAAGGGCACGTTCCTGTTTAGCAGAAAACAACTCAAGAAATGGAATATCACACTCCCCAAGTACATTTCTGACTCAGCACAATTTATTGACTAACTTGAGATGGATCACTGACATACGTTCGATTGCAAAACCGATCACCTTTATTTAAGGGGTTACTGTCTTTCGCTGGCTTATGGTCTATGAGCAATACATTCAAATGCATATATTAAATATCAATAATACCTTACGACAACCGACCCAGTGCGCACATGTACCGGCACCGTTAAAACAGCATCTTTAACACGGCCCTCAAAGAGCTTTTGCCCATAGATAGAATAGAGTATACCGTGCCGTGCCCCTTCTGGAAGCCTGATTTGAGGAGCAGTACTCCTGACAACCATCCACTGCCCCTCTGAAGTATACCTTGTGTTATTAACGGCTATTGGAGTTACAGGTGCTGAACTACTACTCGTCGCATTTGAAGATGCTCCGTAGCTATTCTCCTCTTCAGTAAATACAGATGAGCTGCTGCTTATTTCGATTGCTTCACTCGATTCACTATTGACTATAGCAATTGAGAATGGATCTACCATAAGTTCCTTTTTCATATATCCGTATCCATAGGAAAGAGTTACCGTATCTTCGGGGACACTTGTAGTATTGGTAAAGTATTCTGAATGTGCCGATTCTTCATAGAGGATTACCTGAGTGATCTCTCCATTTTTTGCCGTTACCTGAACCGTCATTTGCTCCACTGCACTATAATCAAAATTAAGCGGTGCTTTTGCTCGTATTACCATGGAGCCCTGCATCTGTTTCACCGAAAGTTCTGTATCAAAATAGGCAAGATACGCCAGGGTGAGATTAAAGGGAAGATTGTGTTGAATCCATCCTTCGGTCCAACCAATGTCTTCAATTTCCGGATGATACGGATAGTGTTCATCTTTGGGACCGCCATCAATAACAAACCGAGCATCTGCCAATCGCCCGATCCCTCCTTGATAAAAGGAATACCACCCGACATCAACCCCTTCAATTTCTTTGGGTGCGTCATACGAAAAGTGCCGGCCTGTCGGGTTTCTTCCAAAGGCGTTGTCTATGTGTGCATACACTAATTGCGTGAGTCTTTCATGCATAGTGCTATCTGAAATTACCTGCAGAGCTGCCAGCATACAGGCGGGCGTTCCTACCACATTCCCGGGTTCGTTCCACGCAGTAGGAGCATCCCCTGTTGGTACCCAACCCTCAGTATCATCCACTTTTCGAAAATCCCACATGTTATCAGATCGATTGATTGCGGTTTGTGCCCAAGCCGTAATTTTTTCTTTCAAACCAGTCGGAGCTTTTGCGGGATATTCCTTGAGCATCATTGAAAGTCCAGTCATAGTGTGAAATTCACTGACACGCTGACCCTTGGTAGTGATAGGATCATTCCAATCAAGATTTTGGATCATCCATTCTACCTGATTAAAAGCTGCGGTAAAATACTTTTCTGCATCGGCAATGCCTTCGCGCTCTGCAACTGCATACATGAGTAGGTTGGGTATAACGGTCCGGCCAGGTGGCAGTGCTCCCTTGGTGGTTCCCATTTTTGTTTTAAGAGCCAGAAGATTGTGTTCAGGGCTTTCGTCATACATATATGATTGATCAGCACCACTGTTTTCCCATACCGATAGGGTAAAGTCTAATACCGTCTGATAGTTTTGCTCTGGCAACCATTGCTTTAGCTGTGGCCAGGCATATAAAAAATAGGCCAACTGCGCTTTCAGATTTTCATGGGTTCTCTGTTGAGTAACCAAAATGTCAGCACCCCAGTGAATCAATTTAACGATATCGGGTGCGTCTTCAGTATAAGCGGAAAGACTCCCCCAGAGCGAACTGTTAGTAGAGGGCGCATAGGTAATTTGTGAGGGCATTCTCATATAGGCATCGGGGTTGGATACATATTGTGGCACAAGCACGTGAAGCTCCCAGCCAAAATGATGGTCGTCTCTCCAGCCAAAATTCTGACCCCCTGGATCCTCTGTAAAAGTCCCTACCCACATGCGGCTGTCAATCATAAAGTCGATGGAATTCTGATAGGAGACTCTTTCGAGCCACCAGGCCTCGATGCGAAACGGAAAAGAGGTACTGGTATCGGCTGTGATTACATATTCAATACTTTCCGTTGGATTAACTGGGTTGAAGCTGGTAAAGTCACCCAGATTATTATTGATCACTCCTGTATAGAGTATAGTGCCCGAGTATTCTTCTTTGATCGAAAAAGGCGTTCCGTCTGGCAGGGTGGGGGCAGTAAACCGCTTTGGTTTATTTAGATTATAGCCACTCTGGTTTATGTATATTACAGGCACTACCACAGGTTCATTACTCTGGTATCCGGTTACCCCCGTTCCGAGCTTCGGTATTCCTATATCAGAGAGCTCCCATACAGAAACTTCATGAACCCGTGCGATTTCTGACGGTGTCTTTGATATGATGATACGCAGCGTATCGGTTCGTACTTCGACCGTAGCATCAAAAGCCACAGAAACTCCGAGGGAAGTATTACCCGTAACCACTGCTGACGGGATTGCGGTCCACGAACCGTTACTCGCGAACTCTATTCTAAAATCATTGACGGGGTCTCGCCCTTCGTATCCCGAATAGAAATGGATGCCACCCAGCACGGTAATGCTGTCTAGGGCAATGGTAATCCTCGACTCAGCTTCTGCCGCACTCAGCCAGCGGGATTCATCCGATATTACGCCATCAACTGCATTTTCTTTACTGTAGGTTGCGCCATACACAGAACTGACGATGACCGGCTGATTAAGAGCGAGGTTTTCCGGTGCAGAAATACCGTTACCATACATAAAAAGCAACAGGAACATAATTAATGCATGATTAGAATTTCTCATTCAAACTCATTCTTTAATACATGAGTTTGAATGAGGTCTTTATAGGTACAGGTACTATCCATGTAATAAAACTATATCAGTGTACGTACAATGTCAATACCGATTTTTGGATGAGTGAGGAGTAGGTCTCATCCATAATTCCTCTTTTAATGGAGCAACGATCTCTTCTGAACTCATACTCTCCGAAGAAGGCGCCGACATTACTTTACCCTCACTCGATGAAGATTCAGACAGTTCTGTATCGTCACTCAAAGAAGAGCTCTGAGTATCATCCTTTTCAGGAGTATCCCTTATGGAATTACCGCATTAGGCGATTCTTCTTTCATGCAACGAAGCGTTATTTTAAAATCAGAGTTAAGCCCATTCGTCTCCACTGAACCACTCAAACCTATCGAAAGCGGGTTCACATCCCCAGCATAACTCGGAAGATCATTTATAAGATACACATCTGTATCAACGCCCTTTCGAGTACCGTTATTATCCATATACCCAAGTAAACTCAAATTAAATCCAAAAAGATCACTACCACCCATATCTTCACTAAGGAGTTTGAGGCCGTACTTTACATACCCTGTATTATATGCTGCACTACTTATTGTTGAGTGCTGAGATATTGTGGGTATTTTCCATCCTTCGGGACACAACGTAAATTCACCCTCTTGGTCTCTATTCCCATAGTCCGCACCATACATTCTTCCATGAACACCACACTCTTCTGCATCTACAGCCACATCATCGCTTGCACAAATGCTCTCGTGTCCTTCAATAGAGTAATTCAAATTTTGTGCAAACCAATAATAGTTTTTAATTTTCACCCACCGATACTCATTGCCATCTCGACTATCAATGATGGTTCCCGTAATATCTACCGTTTCTAGTTCTGTGATAGTAAATCCCGCTTTGAGCAAATTATTATAATGCGCTCCACTTTCTACCAACTCTTCAAGAGTGTACCCCATCTCTTTGAGATCAATTACGAGTCCTCCATTGTGTATAATATGATGTAAAGCAGCACCATTTTCAAGAAATTCACTCACATGATAACCAACCTGTGCTAGTTGATTATATGAATAACCGATCCCTGCGACACTATCAAAACTCAGAGTAGTCTGTGCAAAATCATCAATGCCAAAACCAAACTTCTTGAGCTCTTTAAGTTGATATTCATACTCCAAAAATTTATCAATAGGGATCCCTGCCTCATATAACTCTGTGCCATCATGCCTTTTGACAAGGAGTGTATCGACGCCGATCGTTGAATTAATTATTTCCAATGATGGAACACCAATTGAGACCAGTGTATCATAGTTAGCACCATGAGTAATGAGCTCATTTGCAGTCAAACCAAAGGTATGCAAATATTTTAATTGTGTCGGCTCTATACTGTAAGAGGGGCTTACCACCCAAGCATCATTCTGTTTAACAAAATCAACCTGTGCCACTGTATCTCTGTAGGCATCACCTGGTTGTCCAATGGAATTATCGGGAAAGCCAATTCCTTGCAATTGAGAAGGGGCTGCTTCACTCGATGATACTGGAGTCGCTGAAGAGAGTGGGGTATCCGAAGAAAAAGCAGCACTTGACGATACTGGAGTCACTGAAGAGAGTGGGGTATCCGAAGAAAGAGCAGCACTTGACGATAATGGAGCACTCGAGGAAACAGTCGATACTATTTCACTACTTGACAGGATTGGTACTGTTATGACGGTATCACCACTACTAAGCGGTGTCATTGCAACAGAAGAAAGAGGCAGGGCACTTGATGATGAGCTAGGGAGCGCCTGAGGCAGGCTCGAAGAGTTTTGGGGTGCAGTCGCGCTACTCGAAAGCGAAAGTAGCGATGATGAGAGCGCTACAGGGGCACTTGAACTCATAGATGTGGTATCTTCGTTAGAATCTACTGAAAACATATTACAACCACTTAAGATTGAGAGGGCCAATAAAGTTGAATAAAGAGGTTTCATACTATTCCTATTATGATTAAGTTGTTGTTCTTATCACAATAGTACTCTGTTCAGTGTATCTTTCTGTGCAATTGTAACAGCTACGAGTACATAGCGTACCAGTAGCGTACCAAAATTGAATTACTCATTCATATCCTTCTACCATAAATATTACAGTATCGCTGGTACGAGTAATAGATCACTAGAACAGATACCCTGCCCGGAGGCCAAGTTGAATATTAGCTCGGGTTTGAGAGCGGACTGGCTTCAAACAGCACCGCTCCAATGAATTGTTATCTCAACAACCTTGTTTCCAACAAATCTTGAAGGTCACGCCGACGATCAAGAACAGCATGAACGTACACTTTTTTATTTTCTACTTCATAAATAATACGAAAATTTTTATAGTGTATTTCCTGATATGACATAACACTTACTTTTGATAATTCAGGAGGAATATGTCCTCTATTTGGAAATATAGACAGATTCTTTATAGTCTGTTCAATCTTATCCAACAACTCATCCGCCGACTGGGGTGAATCTTACATAAACAAATATTGATACACTTCTTTCAGATCCTGTTCTGTATCGTCAATTAATAAAACCTGATAAGTCATTATTAATTCTTCACAGATGAACGGATAGATTTGAACGATTTAGTAACTGACTGAAATCGTCCTTCACTCTTACTTTTTTGACTTTGAGCTAAAATCTTAAGCAACGCAAGACTATCTTGAAGTTTTTCATAAGACTCGAGATCTTGTACAATTACCTTTGCTTCACCATTTTGGGTGATAATTACCGATTTGTGATCTTCACATATTTCTCTCACAATTTCTGATGCGTGGGCCTTCAAATAACTAATTGGCTTTACTTGTTGGGATAATTTCATAATGTCTCCTGACCATAACATAGACTTAATTAGGGGCACCGTCAACAGAGCACATTGTAAAAAAAGCCATAAAAGCTAGCTCACGGACGAGCAGGCAGAACTGTGAAAGATTATATGAAAAGACACAAGTATAACAAATGCCTTTAATGATCCCGTTCCAACAATTATTATGCATCAATAGCCACCTACGAGTAAGGGCTCCACACTTACTCTTGAATCAGTAGATACAACCCAGTAGGAAGTGACTGCATCGGTACCACTCCCCCCTCTGCCTCAGACCCTGAGACTGCCCAGTCAGAGTACGATGGTCTGAGGAATTTAATTCGTCAATATAACGGCGGAAATGACAAACCGGTTGTATCGAGTGAATGGGGATATTCAAATATCAATTGGGATGGTAATGCGCTCAGTGACCATGAACAAGCGCGACGCTTAGTGAGAATGATGTTGACCAATATTTCAAAGGGAGTCAACCTCAGTATCTGGTATGACTGGCGAAATGATGGGAATACCTATCCAATGCAGGCCGAGTACGATTGGATTCGGTACTATGAATTAGATACCCATCCCAATGACTGGGATGAAATTTTATTTGAGTAATAAGAGTTAAGGGTAACGGTAACGCTTTGGAAGTTTTACCGCTTAATTAAATAGACTCCCGCATTCAGTACCGGTGCGCTATTTCCAATACCACTCCATACCTTAGTACCGAGAACTGAATACACTTCGATCTGTTTACGTGCGAATGTTACCGGTACACTCTCTCCTGCGTTCGTAATATTGAGAATTTCATATTGATTTCTCAGAGAGATTTTATTTGATGGATCAATAGGAGAAACATCATGATCATCACTCGATACATTTACCTCACTACTCTCATCTGTATCCTCTGAACTTATATCTGCTGCAGACGACGATGGAGTATCTTCAACAGAACTTTCATCAGCAGAACTTTCACCTACATCACTTGAACTCTCATCAACAACTTCAGGAAAAACAGGATATTCATATGGCTGACGGAGATACCCACCAACTTTAGCCGTGATAAACTCTGCGCTATTATTCTCTTCATAGGTTTCACTCTCTGTACCTTCTGAATCAACAACAACTTCAATGGCAACAGGTGTGCTGCTACTTGGTGTCCAAAAACCTGATCCTGAAAGCTCTGGATCACTACTGACCATGATCATACCACCGGCAGGAATTGGCTCAGTAATCGGACGTGATTCAGCAACCTGCTGACCATCTATAACCCACGAAACAATAATGTCATTTGCTTTCGTTGCAACGGATCCATAGTTTTTAATGGTAGCTACTAACTGAACGTTATCACCCACTGCAGGATACCGTGGATACATATAGAGATTAACGGGCTGCAGATCACTCTTCTCTTCTTGCGCATTCATGGTAAACTGCTTTGAGATGGGGAGGCTATCAGAAGAACCGCCAACAGACACGGTATATTCACCCGAGGCGACACTGTATCCTAAAATAGATTGTTTAAAGTGGAAGAAGTCTTCTACCTCAAGAGCGAGGGTCACCTGTTTTGTTTCACCTGCAGCAATCGCTACACGCTCAAATCCTTTAAGCTCTTTTTTAGGCATCCAAATTGGGCTCGCATCATTAGTCATATAGAGCTGTACCACTTCTTCGCCGTCAACGTCTCCTGTATTTGTCACATTAAACCGTACTGAAACTCTATCACCCACCGAAGGACTCGCCGGATACATCTCAATATCGCTATATGCATAGGTGGTATAACTTAAGCCATATCCAAAAGCAAATTGATACTCTTTTTCTGTTTCATCATAATAACGGTAGCCATCAAGATAATCGTTCGTAAAGTCGAGATCCCAATCAGGCATAAAAGACTCAGCTTTAGGCAGAGTAACGGGTAATCGTCCTGCAGGATTATAATCCCCAAAGATAATATCAGCCATTGCATGACCACCTTCTTGTGTGGTGTAGAACGCATAGAGTAACCCCTGAATTTGATCTATAAATGGGTCTACTCCAAGTATACCCCCACTCTGAAGTACTACAACAACATTAGAATTCACCTTAGAAACTTCATCAATCATCCACCGCTGTACTTCTGGCAGTTCAATTGTTTCACGGTCATTGCCATCATGCTCACCTTCGTGTAAATCACTGAGCCCACCAACAAATACTACATAGTCATGGGACTCTGCAAGAGAAATGGCATCAGCAAATTGTGAGATATCTTGACCATCAATTTCACATCCTTGTAAGTGTGTCACATTCTCGGCACCTATGGCCTCTTTGAATGCTTGATATGGTGTTATGGTATACGGAGGATTCACGTGAGACGACCCACCAATGTTATACCGGGTAACATCGGCACTTGGGCCAATGAGAGCCACCGTTTTATTCTTCGGTATCGGTAATACATTTCCTTCATTCTTCAGAAGTACCATCGCCTTCTGATCTGCCTTTCTGATAAACGCTTGATGCTCTTCACTATTTACTTGTGAGATATCTGCATCGGGAAAGTTCGTATCCATCATACCAAAAAGCATTTTTGTTTTTAACACACGTTTAACCGATGCATCAAGCGTTGCCATTGTTACCGTTCCACCATCCATAGCTCCCGGAAGTACATCCCGATATTGGTTCGGATCACCTTCACCCATCAGTACATCATTGCCGGCATTAATGGCACCAGCAGCATTCCACACCGCCCACCAATCCGACATAACAAAGAATGGGAATCCCCATCGATCTTTTAAGATATCGGTTAACAATAGTTTTGATTCATTGGTGTGTACACCGTTAATAAGATTATATGATGACATGACCGAGAGAGCACCACCCTCTTGCACCGCTTTTCTATAGTGATAGCCATGCTGGTCCATCAACATCTGCTCGGTGATTGCTATATCACTCTGTTTTCGGTCCCACTGCTTATTCACTGCAGTATAGTGTTTTATGGTTGCAATTACTGGATTAATCTGAATACCCTGTACTACATTTTCTGCGTATTGTCCTATCAGGTACGAGTCTTCTCCCCCTGACTCTCCAGATCTGCCATTCCGTGGATCGTGGGATAAGTCAATACTTGGCCCAAGTTGGATGTGTAGATCTGCACCTGCAAACTCTTCACCCATTGCTACACCTGCTTGATACCACATATCGTGATCCCACATGGCCGCCATTGATATCGCTAATGGAAAAACAGTGGTAGCGGTGAGTCCCGGTGCCATATTTGGTCTCACTCCGTGAGGACCGTCACCCAATTTAAACCCGGGAATACCCAGTTCAACATCATCAGCGGTACTCATAAAACCATTGTTATTGAGTTGCTCTATTTTTTGAGTGCGCGACATAAGTGCTACGATACTATCAATACGTTCATCAATTGTTTTGGCGTTACCAAACGAAACGAGCACCGGTATTAAAAGCGCGATACCGGGAAGTTTTTTTACTATGGTACGAATCATAATTTTCCTTAATGCAAAGAGTACCTTTCAATCCGTATATCTCTCACTGACTGAAAACTCATATGCAGTAAACTGCTATTTTAAATTATTATATTATAAAATACTAAAGACAGAATTGAGAATGTGTGCCTTTCTCACTTGTGCCCTTCATGAGTCTGTAGTTTTAATATATGTTCAGATTCA
>JAOPTX010000054.1:0-27250 GCA_051532055.1 Fibrobacterales bacterium
AATATAAAAACAGCGGTATTTATCGACCGAGTAACGGCAGTAAAATGAATGGTGGCCCTGATGACTGTCACGCTCTCAATAATGATTGTGGCCATAACATGGTGGGGATCGAAAAGATCATTCATGACATTTATGAATTGGTAGACCCTGTTGATTTTCACACTGACACCAGCAAAACCCTCATCAATCCAGAAACCCTAACCCTCTCACTTATTGACTCTACAGTCTCTATGGTTGATTGGATTATTGACGGTGACACCATTCTCCCCTACGGTCCCACACAGCTATCGCTTAAGGAATATTTGACAACCCCCGGAACCTACACCGTAACCGCGCGGATTTGGGATGAGGTTATTGCTCACGCTTTTTCTGACAACGTAAATCCTAATCCCCTTGATTTGGTACGGAGCGATTTAGACAAACTTGAGAAAAGTGTGACATGGACTGTACAAATAACTGATGCGTATGGTATGAGCAGTTCTTCTGAGGTACTTTCCTCTGCAACACCACTCAGCTCTTCAAGTGAGTTCGTATATTCAGAAGACATTGAAAATCCACCAATACTCCTTGAATCATCAGCTGAAGATATAGAAAGCTCCATAGACGCACTGGATGAAAGCAGTGAAGCGAAGACTGCTTTGGGTACACCGGTGACACCATTCTCAATTTCCCTTTCTTCACAAGGGTTGAGTATTAGATCCGAATTGAATGGAGTAGCCCACATCAAAGTTTGGGATGTAATGGGTCATCTTCTCCTGAGTAAAGCAGTTCATACAGGGAATAATTCTCTACCGACACACCTCCCGACCCAACTCCCTACAGGCCTTTTGATCTATGGGATTGAGCACAATGGTGTGAGTGCTTCAGGAGTACAGTATTGGGTTCGTTAGGGATTGGGGTAGTCGTCGCTACCCCCATTTCAAACATAAGTTGTAGTCGAATACTGACTTGTTAGGAAGGGCTACAACGTGATACATTAACACAACCAAAACGTATCACCAAAAATAAATCATCTAAGCAGAGAATCACATTTGACTATTTATTTAATATATTTGCCTCTCAACGTCATAGACCTTGTATTACCCTAGCAGAACCATATACACATTAGAGGCACTCCAATGAAGCTCTTGCTTAACCTTCTTCTTATTACATCTATTTTTCTATTAACGCATTGCATCAATGAAACATCACTTGCTCAATCAAGAGACTATACCATACAGGTAAATACCGATAATCCCATCACCATCGATAGTATATCCTTTACCCTTTTGAATAACAACTCTCAAATGAGTATCCCTACTTTGACGAGTAGCAGTTGGGGAACGGGGACTTCCATTTCAAAAACTCTCACCATCAATGGTGATGAATCTTCTATTATCAATGTACAATATTCGGTTTATTCACATGAGGTACTCCTTCTTACCAGAGAAGCTCATTTTAATTACACCGATAAGAACGTAGTCCCTAGAACCATTTATGAAAACAAGCCTGCTATTGCTACGTTAACAGAATATGAACTTTTGTTGGAATCTTCTGACCTCAGCAAAAGCACACTCTTTGACTCCCTCTTCGTAATACATATAGTCGACAGTGATGATTCGTTATCGCAACAACTCGGAGTAGCGTACCTTTCGAGACCTCAAGCTGATACAACAAAACTCCTTGAGATGATACACGAGTTACTTTCTTTTCGCCATACGAGTGATGAGTATATTGCTGAAATAATTAAGAACAAATTCTCTGATGAGACACATCTTCCTGAACTCCCAAGCGCTATAGCCATTATTGAAACGTCCTCCTCTGAACCATTAAGCTCCAGTTCAATTGAATCGCCCCCCGAAACCACCCTTGCCTTTTGTTCAGACTCTTTAGATAACGACCACAATGGACTTATCGATTGCGATGAACCGTTATGTTTAAATTTTTCAGTGTGTTCTGAAAGCGGTACTGATTTTTGCCAAGACCAGTTAGACAATGATAATGATTCTTTTATCGATTGCCTCGATGACGAGTGTGCCTTAGAGAGCCATTGCCTTAATGAATCTTCTGCACTTTCTTCTGCCGTATCTTCATCACTATCCTCATCAACAATATCTTCTTCTTCAGCTCTCGTATCATCTTCTTCCCTGTCTTCATCTCTGTATTCATCTTCATCATTATTCTCTTCTTCCGCGCGCTCTTCTTCCGTATCATCGTCACTTGTGGTATCGTCCTCTTCATCCCTCTACTCGTCGAGTATAGAAATACCTACGAACGTTGAAAACACTGATGCCCTTTGTAGTGACCGCAGAGACAACGATTCAGATGGGTTAATAGACTGTGAAGATGTTGATTGCGCCTTAACCTATGTATGTTCAGAAAAGGACTACCGTAACTGTAGTGATGGCCTTGACAACAACTATAATGGCTACATAGACTGTGATGACCCTGAGTGTACCCCATTAGATATCTGTAAATGGTTTCCTTCTGATGCAAACGCTCTAGACTATTACCATTGTTTTGAAAACGGTACCGATCTTGAAGCGGTTCCCTGTATTCAAGAGTTTGATAACAGTACCACCAGTAATTTTAATACCTACACCAAAAACCTTCAAGGTGACGTAGCCCTCACACTTTTGTCAGATAACAATTCAGACCTCGCATCGAAGTGTCAGTTGTGCATGGAAAATGACCCCCTTAAAATAACAAATGCCGAACTTATATATAGACTTGGTACTCGGAGCTCTACAACGAAAGTAGATGTCTCTCTAGCCACTCTAACCCCCAGCACCAATGGTAACAGCTATATTGTATTTGATTTTTACACAAACAATACTTTTCAATCCGATTACTCATTAATAGAAATATGGGAAAGTGATCCTAAAGCATTTGTATTAGATATCTTAAGACTTTGGAATACTGACTCAAGTTATGTCGTTGAATATGAGCACCCACACTGGGCGGCTGGAGTAATGTCATTTCCGACAAATGAAGAATTAGTGGATTGGACCCTTAGGAGCGCATATTGCAATCACGCATTATGCTTAACTGATTAGTATTTCCCCTTCTACCAATATGAAGACTACCTATTGCTCAATAAATTGAACCCAATCAGTATTAGAACACACCAAGCGTTTACCAGGGGTAAGCAAAACCGTGATATCTAAATCAAAATCGTAAAAACTTGATGAAACAAAGATCATGACTTACCTTTACACTATCAACGTAGAGGGCTTATGAAATACTTCGTACCATTATCGCTATTGTTCTTTCTGATATGTATCGCAGCATGTGGAAATACAGCAACAACACCCACTGACCTTTCAGTATCTTCATCAGTAATTGCGTCATCCGCAGTAGTAAGTTCTTCAGCAAATTCAAGTAGCGCAACCAATACTCAATCTTCACCCCTTTCTTCAGCAACACTCACAATCTCTTCTTCCCAAACAGCCCCACAAATTTCTACTCGTTCATCAAACAATAAGGCACTCTCGTCACAAACCACTCAACACACTACCTCTCCAAACCAAAACAATCATGATGGTGAGCTCCCTAAACCAGGAGCGAACAATCCAGTGATTGTAGCAGACTCTGTAACCTACCCCACTGAAAAGCTTGCGCTTGTGCGCACTTCCGACCCGAGCTGTAGTGACGATGTATATCTCACTTGTGTAACCCCTTATGAACATCGATACGAACACATCCCCCCCATCACCTACCTCTACCTGAATAGTTGTCATAGTGATGCTGATTCAATGGTTTCGGTTACTGATAGATATTGTGCTCAGGAATATTGCGCGTTATTTAACCCGACGCCCGTTCCCAACTGTAATCAAGGGGATACTACGATTGTTGAATATAGTTACTGGGGATGTGTTGAAAAGGCACGCTGTATAAAGAAACCAGTGTGTCAAGACGACAGGTTTTGTAATCTTCCTGAGCCACTTGCTAACCACTTTGATTCTGATATTCGCGTAACTATAAATGATAGATCATGGTATTGGACCGAAGAGCTTGATGAGGATACTGAAGAGCCACGAGTACCCTTGTACTGGGAACTCAAAGATGATGGGGATTTTTATCGTCAGATCGGGAAATTCCCTATTGATGTACTCCCCTCACATATTGAAAACATGCATCATACCATCACTTCAATTGCCGCCTATAAAACAGTTGTAGAAGTTGTATTGGGGGAGCCAGAAATTGAGTGTGATTCAATAAGTGCTTCATTTGGAGTCTCTTTTACTGTTGAATGTAGAATTATTGACTTTAACAACAGAACCTATCCTACCAAATATGCAAGTCTTTCTTGGGACTATGATGGCGATGGGAGTATTGATACTCTTATAGAACGCCCCCACATTTATGACAACAACAAATCTGAAGCACAAAATCTATTTACGTTTTTCTATCCCTATGAAGAGCGTGACCGTATCATTACCCCTATTCTTACGCTCGTTGATGATGACAGCAATCGTGTGAGCGACACCCTATCTATAACCATGAAGAATCATCCGCCAGAAGTACGGAACCCTCATTTTTCGGGGAGTGCTTATAAAGGTGCTACTCTCGTGGCTCAATTCGACTATTATGATTTACTGAATGACCCAGAGGGAGAGCATCACTACCAATGGTTGAGAGATGGCATTACTATTTCTGGAGAAACAGACAAAGTCTATACCATTACCCAAGAAGATTTAGGAACTGTTGAATTATCAGTAGATATTCTCGCGGTGAGTAACAAAGGCACTCCCAGCGCAGACAGCGCCACCCGAGTTTCATTACCCTATATCGCTGACTGGGAATCATTTGCAGATAGTAGAAATGGAAATGAATATGAAGCCGTTAAGATTGGCTCTTACTTTTGGATGCGCCAAAATCTTGATTACCGTGGGGGTGACCATAAATGCTACGATGATGATATGGCACTGTGTGATACCTATGGTGCATTATATAGTGAATCAGTGGCCAAAACAGTCTGTCCTACCGGGTGGGAGCTTCCTTCACGTTCCGATTTCAAAAATCTTGAGGATGCTATCAAAGCTGCAGCCAAGGTAACCCTCTACCCTGATGTCCATGCTCACCTTAAAACCTCAGATGGCTGGTCTCCTTTTGGAGGTGATGATTCCCTTGACGTTCAAGGCAAAGACACCTGGGGAGTTTCTATAACTCCTGCAGGATACTATAATGAAAACTATGGTTACTCAACACAAGGAACGATGTTTTCCATGTGGCTCAATGAACCCCCTGCTACTTTTAGTCGCTATACAGATATTTGGGTCGATTTTTCAGGTGAATTACCAGCGAGTGAAGAGCCGTACAATAACTATCTTTCTGTACGATGTATTCGTAGGCCGTAAGTAGTAATTTTCTCAATAATGCAGTATTCGCTACTACGATACCCTGAATTTAGGCAGCCGGCCATGGCTGCTTTCATAAAAACCAAGTCACGTAATTGAGAGCCCCCAGAGCAGTATCGCAGAACTATAGCCCGCTTAGTTACCGCAAAACTTCATAACAAAACAATCGGTATCGGTGCAATCGACTAATCCATCACGATCATTATCCATACCATCAGAACACAGTATCGCAGAATTTTCTAATACTTGAGAGCAGTTGACCATAACAAGACAATCGGTATCATTGCAATCAATTAATCCATCGTTATCATTATCAGCACCATCGGTACAGTAATCTAAAGTATTTTCGACAGGGTCCATGCACACTTCAAAAGCTTCGCACTCCTGATCATCGCAATCAAACAAACCATCGTTATCATTATCAGCACCATCAGTACAGTAATCTAAAGTATTTTCGACAGGATCCTGACATACTTCAAAAGCTTTACAATCCTGATCATCACAATCAATTAAGCCATTAAAGTCATTATCATAAGTATCAGTACAGGTATTGATAGTACGCTCTTGGCAATGAACAAACTGAGCGCACCCAAGCTCCTCACAATCAGTCACCGAGTTATTATCATTATCAATTCCATCAGTACACTCTGCATAGGTGTCTTCAACGAGATCATTCCGAATTATGATGGTATCAAACACCGTTTCATAAATAGTGTCATGCTTCACAATAATTGTCGTATCATGTTCTAGGGTAATAATGGTATCATACACTACTTCGATGAGGGTATCAACGGTAATACTGTATACCGTATCAATGGTAAGTTCAGATACTGTGTCTACCTGAGTTACCGTTACAGTATCGTACAGCACAATAGAGATCGTATCAAAAAGATGAATAAAGAAGGTATCTATCCGAGAGGTTGGTATTTTCTTTGGTAAGGGTAGCGTATCAGTAACCGAGAGAGTATCGTAAATTGAAATAGTATCGAGTACAGGAGTTGTATCAAGAATTGATACCGTATCATGTTTCCAAAGCGTATCAAGGAGTGAGAGAGTATCATACTTCCAAAGAGTATCTGTCACCCTAATCGAATCCTTCACAACCAAGGTATCTACAGTTACGTCCGAAAAGTTATCAGGATCGGTACACTCTTCATTAGTGCTATTAACTTCTGGAACGCAGCTACTCAACCATAGAGATACAAGTAAAGCAAATACTGATAGATATTTCATGAAACTTCCATCTACTTAAATAGGGGTACTATAAGATAGAAAAAATGAAGCTTCCGTCAAAAAGGGAGTACCACGCAAATAACCATAGCATAAACTGTGCTCAACCACTCAACCTGTAATATAAGGAATGCAGTGAATGATTACCCAGCGAAGAAAGGACCTATTTGGAGCTTCTACCAATATGAAGACTACCTATTGCTCAATAAATTGAACCCAATCAGTATTAAAATCTTTACCAACAAACTGAAACTTCATTGTCCCCGTACCTGCTTTTAAACTAAAACTTCCCGTAGAAAGTAGGGTCCATTTTTCCCAGCCTCCTGTACTGTGTTGCGTAAATATTTTATCGATGAAGTTTGGTGATTGTTTGTTCCACAAGAATTGAAATTCATTAATAGTATTTGATAAGGCATCGGCATAGCGAATTTTCATTTTGTATGTCCCTGCTTTTAGCGTAACAGTATCAAAGTAGAGTTTCTCATTATTATTACTTAAGCCACCAGCATACTTATATCCGGAGCCCTTAAAGGTGATACGCTCATTTCTCGTTGCATGTTCTAATTCAAAATGATAAATGGTCTTACTTTTTGCAGACTCATTGCCTACGGCATCGTAGGCTGTCACATTTATTTTTCCCGATTTGAATGCACTCGTTTTAATATCAAAATACGTTTGAGCAGTTGTCGCATATACCGACCCATTCTTATAGATTTTGTATCCTACCACCTTTTCATTATCAGTTGAAGCATTCCAACTAAGCCTAAACGCTGTATTTGCCGTTGTCCCCTGACTCGTTTTTAGTGTATGAGGTTTTGTTGGTGGTGCAGTGTCACCGATATACACAGGAGCAATAACTACATCTCCCCCAGAAACACTAACAGTGGTTGATTTCCCATCAAATTTTGCAAAGACCACATCCCCCACTCCACTCACTTTTTTCCATTTTTTGAACGTGAAGCCAGACTCTAATGAGACGGATATACTTTCTGCTTTGCCTGATTCAACGACCCGTGTTGAAGCTCCCGTAAGGGTGCCACCTCTGATGGTATTTATGACAAGAGTATAGGTAACGCTCATTTGACTTGAGCTTACCACTTCAGAGCTCGATTGAACAACGGTACTACTTGAACTGATCAACTCAGAACTGGAAACAATAACGACACTACTTGAACTAACCAACTCAGAACTGGAAACAATAACACCACTACTTGAACTGACCAACTCAGAACTGGAAACAATAACGACACTGCTTGATCTGACCAATTCAGAACTGGATACAATAACACCACCACTTGAACTGATGGACTGAGAGCTGGAACTGATTACGGCACTACTAGAAGGTATAGACTCAGAACTCGAAACAACAACGACGCTACTTACAAGGTCAGATTCAGAACTCGAAACAATAACGACACTACTTGAACTCATTGAATAGGTACTTGAGGACACTGATGATGAGCTCGATAGTGTTGTTGAACTGAGCACTGATGACGATATGGGTGGCATAACAGAGCTACTCATTCGTACTGCTACACTACTACTCGAAGAGAGCATGTCTGTATTATCAGCCTGATCTAAACTACTATAGGTAAACGTTATTATTCCATCAGTTATCTCATTCACTATCCTCTTTGCACTAATCACACTACTTTTTGCTTTTTTAACTTCGATATTTGCAGCTTTAATTAATTCCTCAGTTGCACCACTCTCTATGATACGGATTAATTCTAATTCCATTACTGCTACATTTTTAACCTCTCTATCCACAAACAATTGGGCCGTTTCTTGTAACTGCACCTTTTTTTCTTCAATGGTTTGCGCAAGTATGAGTCGTTCCTCAGCTGATATACTGCTATTGTTTTGGTACTCTGCTTCTAATGATAGGATTGATTCTCTCAAGTCTCTAAGAGACTGTTCAGAAATGGGTATGGTTTGGATTGCTGAACTCTCTTGGCCATCCAAAGTACTCGTATCAATGGGTTCAATTCCTGCTGAACACCCAATAATCCAAATAACTATTCCCAGCCACAGGCCTACTCTCGTTACAATAGTAGTATACTTCATGCTTGTCCCCCGGTACCATGTACAATCCAAAGATAATGGATTGTGATTATGATACATACGTCATGTGATAGGTACCAATATATAACTTCTACTATCATTCTGCCGTGGAGTCCAGCTCTATTACTAACTTTTTACAAATGCGAACGGCCTGAGTACAGGATTACCGTTGTACCTATAGCCTTCATTATTTAGGCATGGGGGGCTCCATATACAATTGATCGATTTTGTTGGTATCACTACAGTCCAACCCAGACTCCTTGTAATTACAACAAAAATCTGCCAACCTCACTCTTCCATTCATCTTCAAAGCGCTTGACAAAGCGTTCGTGTTTAGCCCCTTTAAAAATCTTTAGAACTTTCTCACCTTTTAGGTTTCCATAGATAGACTGCACACTTTTCATTGTTGCCTTTTTATCGGCATCACCATGCATAAGCAGAGTTGGTACGGAAATGAGCTTAGCATACTCCATCGCATTGAGGTCAAAACCCCAGAAGTTGTTTTGAATACCACCCCACAGCACCAGAAGTTCTGAAAAACCAAAGGTCGGTGCGCCGAGTAATACAACTCTATTTTTAATTGCTGACAAGAGTGAACCATAGGGGCATTCTAATATTAGTTTATCTGGAGTCACCCCTAAATGAGCAACCGCTCTCATAATAGCTACTGCCCCCATAGACGGACCAAATAAGTGTATCTCTTTATCCTCAATTGTTTTTACATAATCAAAGGCATACTTCACATCATCTGCCTCGTAGTAGCCAATGGTTGTGGTCATCCCTGAAGATAACCCTGAACCATGAAAATCTATAAGGAGTGTATTGTAACCATAATCATTAAAAATCTCTGCTTGTCGTATGAGATTTGATTTTTTCCCAATATACCCATGAAACATTAACACGGTGCCTTTAGAATTAGGTACTGCCATATACCAGCCATCCAATTCGTGATTATTTGAGGATAGAATTTTTACCGTATGATACACACGCTTGGGTTCACTAAGAATTTTAGGCTTTGGTACCGTTACCCCGGTAAAAAGAGTCAGAGCCTTTTCTGACAAGGAAAGGTGCTCAGCCTTTTTGACGCTTCCTACGAGATCAGCTTCAAAATGAGTGAGCCTATAGGCATGATTAAAGATAATGATATTGGCGATGACTATCATTATCACCACCGAAAGTCCCAGATATTTATTCCTGACATTCATAACAATTCAAGTACTCCCTGCTCAGAGCTCTCTTATTAAAATACACTAATAGCGATGGCTCATGACCATCGTATTCAATCTAGTGTACAAAAAGGATTAACTGATACAGGGAAGCTAAAATAACCCAATAACTTTTTGATGGGGTTGTCAGTTGTATATTACTGCAATCCACTCTTGTTATTATACCATGAGGAAACTTGAATCTTCATGGTACCTTCAAAAAAGGTGATTTTCGAGGTCTTGGCCCCCATTAATTCACACATCCTTCAAAATCATTATTGTAGTCTCGTTTAATGAAATAATCAATAACTACTTGAGGCTGTCCATCTTTACAAAAGAGGTTCCCCTTTGATTCGAAGGTGAAAAATGATTCATCGATTTTCATTATACCGGCAGGAATAATACCACTGAAACTATTATTTACTAATTGAATCCGAGTGAGCTGACCAAGAGCCTCCAGTTCAACAGGGAGCGTCCCCTGGAAGTTGTTGTGTGCAAGGTTTAATTTACTCAGCATATTAAGATTACTAATGTCACTCGATAATTCCCCAGTTAATGCATTGTTTTCCATATCAAGATCACCTAACGATGTCAGGCTGTATAAAAAATGATCGAGCTTACCTTCAAAGGTATTTTCAGAAACATTAAGTTGTGTCAGTTTAGAAAGGTTACCAATTTCTGCAGGGATTTCGCCGCTAAAATTATTTTGAGCGAGTGATAACCGATTCAGCTTGGTTAGAGAACCGACACCTGGAGGGAGTGTTCCATAAAAAGAGTTTTCTGCAAGATTAAGCCATTCAAGATTAGCAAGTTTTCCAATATCAGTCGGCAGTGAGTCTTGTAATTTGTTTTCAGCAAGATTTAATATTTCCAGTTTACTCAGATCGGTAATTCTCTCCGGGAGAAGACCGGAGATTTCATTATCAGCTAAATTCAGTTCTACAAGGTTTTTCAAATCACCAATTTCTTCTGGTAAACTTCCTGTTAACGACCCTTCTACTAAGGATATCTTGGTTATTGAATTGTTTTCAGTGTAAATATAGTTTTCGACCCATCTATTATCCTCATCTGTGGTGGTTCTAAACCAGTTAAAACCATGGACACTATTTTTCCAATTCAACATATAGGATAGTTCGTGCAGCGCTCTAAACTCGGGTTCAGGAACACCAATCCATGCAATATAACCGGCAGAATCAAGACCAGAAGGCGGAAGGGTTACTTTTTTCACATTCGTGAAACAACTATTCCATGATAGAAAGGACGATCGTAACAAATGAATAACGGCTGGAGACTGATCTTCTTTACAAAAATCATTTCCTCTAAGTTCCAGAGTAAGAGTATTTTTTCTATAGATCGCCTCAACAGGAAACGTTCCGCCCATTTTGTTATCTGAAAGAGTCAGGCTTGTAAGACTTGGAAGAGTGGCTAAACTGACAGGCACATTCCCTGTAAACATATTATCTTCTAAATCAAGTCTTTTTAGTTTGGTCAGAGAACTCCAGTCTTCAAAAAGAGCTCCACTAAAATTATTACCCGACATACCTATCCACTCTATTTTCCTCAAACGAGTTATGTTAGCAGGTAGTTCACCCTCAAAGTTATTTGCAGATGCAAGTAATGTTGTTAATTCAGATAACGTATCTACTTCATCAAAAGAAATATCAGAAAAATTATTTTCATGAATCTGAAGTGATGTCAGCTTAGGGAGTGACAATACTTCTAAAGGAACACTGCCTGATAGACTATTCTGTGCGACACTTAACTGCACGAGATTAGTTAAGGAATGAAACTCAGCAGGAAGTGCACCGGTCAGCTTATTCATTGAGATATCAAGCTTGGTCAGTTGAGTAAGCATCGCCAATTCTACGGGTATCGTACCAGAAAACTCATTATATACCAATTTGAGTGATTCCAACTTTTTCAACTTACATAGTTCAGACGGAATTGCACCGTTTTGTGCCGTTCCTGAAATAGACAACGTGACCAGATCGTTCAACATAAATACACTCTTGGGAAATACTTGGCCCACTACATCTCCACGTATTGATAAAGACTGAAGTTTAGAAAGGGCTGTTAGATCATTTGGAATGCGTCCAGCCATTGTAGGGGCAGTTAACGACAACCAACTTACATGTCCGTTACTCACCGATACACCTGGCCACATGTTAACAGTATCACTTTGTAACCACTGATACCGTTCATCCCAGTGAGCTCCATTGAGAGAAGTGTACATCGCTATTAAGGCATCATATTCATATTTGGGTATTCCATGTTTTGCTATATACTCATTATCTTCTTGAGTGAGCGGCCTGTCAGATTGCACCATAGGATCACACCCTGAAGTTATCTCTATATTCGAAACAGTTGAAGGCGTAATTTGAGAAAGCCCCACTGATTCCCCACTAGAAAGAGCTGGTATGGCCTCTCCCTCTGTATGAGCGGGAGTAGAAACCTGGGTGCCAGATGTGGGTGATTCACTACATGCTGAACAGAGCATTAGTAAAAGAGTAAATACTGCATAGAAATGAAACGAATAGTTCATAAGAGACCCTCAATTTTATTATGAAAATAATGTAAAAATATAGTCATTACCAGACCATTTGGGATCATACAGCGAGCAATAATAAAACGGTGCTGGAGGTTTAAAAAAGGCTCTAATATTCAGATGATGAGTTCGAATCTTCAGAAGAACTAGAAGGGGCTTCTCTATCACATCCACAAGTTGTAGATTCGGAACCAAAGACACCCCCACTTCCACATCCAATAAATAGTGTCAGGCTAATAAATAATAATCCAATGAGTGTAACTCTCATACCATTCCTTTTTTGATTAAGTCGCCATTTAAAGAGTAACTTAATTGTTTATTAATAGTGAATCCGGAAAGGTTAAAGTGAGTAGTAATGAAATTACTATGGAAATAGATGTATTCATGGGGGCTCCATTATGTTATTTACAGATATAACGAATGATAATCCCCAATGTGATACTCGTGTCTTAAATTATGGTAAAAAGAGTGTTCCAATACTATTCTTAGCATAAAAGTTGAGTTCAGAAGAGACTCCATAATAATACACAGTATTAAAACAACACAAATAGAGTACGCATTGGGAACACATAGTAGACGGAACCCAACACCAATATTGACATCCATCATACCGATTCTGTATATTTCACTATAGAACCCTCAAGCACTGTGAAAATGTATGAATAATTTGCTTTTGATTTGCCTAAATCTCTCTATTTGTCTCTATTTAGCCCTATTGACCAGCTGTAGTGAAGCTAATCCCGCTATGCCCGCGGAAGTATCGAGCCATGCTCAAGTAGCTGTACCTACTTCATCAGCAGTGACTATAAGCTCTTCTTCAGCCCAACTCTCATCATCATCTATTGCCCCCATTGCCAATCCATCCATGGAAACACTTATGCTGTATTACACCGATACGGTAACATCTACCAATGGTGACTATTATTCTCGCTACTTCTATAAAATACCGTTAGATCTAGACTCGTATTTAAGGACTGGTGTACTCGATTCTGCAACCCATGCGAGTCATACTATCTGGTTAGAAAATAATGATTGTGATACCTATATGCGCTATTTTGAAACAATTGATGATCAAGGGTATGTTTACTGTCGACATGGTTCTTCTCGTGAGACCATGCCAACGGATTCAGGGATATATATCAGTGAAACAGAATGGCAATTCGGCTGTCGCTTAGGCGACTCAAAATATTTCACAGAATCTGATACTCTGTATACCCACTATATCGGCCATCATAATGATTGTAGATCCGACTATACATCCAGCTCATTTAGAGTGTTGAATAATACTGATACAATCGAATACCAAGATTCAACCGGTTTAAAATGGAGTGTTGATGGTACCTTAAAAAAGGGATCCCGTAGTGCTATTGGCTTCTCTTGGGAAGTTGATTTACTCACTCAAGACACCATTACTCGTACCCATTCTGCCATCGGTTCACTATCATGGACTACTCTCGATAGCATCAGAACGTTTGAATACCGGCTTGATAGCAATACCATTGAGTATTTTCACATTAATCTATCAACCAATGACACAATACTCTATGAGAAGAAAGTAAATGGTGAGAAAGAGGGCGTATGTTATTACCAAAAATCAGAATTAGTGGCCCTCAATGCGTATATTTCTTTAACAGTGTATGAAACCTATGGATCAGGAGTGCTCAATGGTAGACGCTGGGCAACCAAAGTTAATAGAGAGTTTTATTTTGAAGAACACTACATCGATGGCCTTTTCCATGGTGAAGTATGGTACTCTGCTCTTAACGGTGGTTATTGGAACAAAACACTATACACCTATGCTGCAGGCCTGAAAGAAGGTCCTTTTTTTAGAACACTCAATGGTGACACTCTTCTGTATGGTACTTTTCAAAATAACCAAAAGAATGGTACCTTTTATAAAAAAGAGGAAACACATCCAGGGTTTACCTATCAATACCTCACTCACTATACTGCAGATATAAAAGAAGGACCTGCATATGTGATGAATGCATTAGGTGACACCCTAAAGTATCAGCACTACTCTAATGACACACTCCTGGCACCCGCAATACTACCGACAGAACAGTTTCCCACAATCAACAATCTTAAAATAACAAATCCTTCTAATGACACCATTACCCAATGGAAATTTATTGATAGTACTTACACCTCTCAACAAATTAAAATCATAAGAAATGATTCCCTTTTTGCGTACACCTTTTCAGGCTCTATTTACGCGGCAGACTTCCGAAGGATTGTTGGCAAATCACTTATGATTGAAACAGGTGCCATTGGTGATATTGCTGTTATTGGAGCGATCAATCAATCTAGCCGCTACAAAAGTACTGTGCTTGCCATTGATTACGATTCTCTTGATAGAATTGAACATATTTATTATCAACACTCCAGTTATTCTGACCCGAGCGCCCCTGTAGTCAACAGTTTTGATGCAACAGTAAATAGTGATGGCGACGTTTCTAGAATGAATTTCCGAGCAAAAGATGGCAACTTTAATGAACATACTCTTTGTATTTCTGTAGCCACCTGTAGCACCCAAGATGCCCATTATTTGAATATTATTAGCGACGCCAAACAAATTCCATTTATTGATGTATCGACAATACCATTTAGTGGAGAATGGAATAAGGTCGTTTCGTGGAAGCCATAGAATGTACACACTTACGGACCCGTAATATTACACATTTGTAATTGAGAGTGTTATGTGCCCTTTCCTCTCTCTATCGCTCAATCTGAAACCACTTTACTCGTGACCAGAGTACCGCCTCAGAGTGGATTAAAAGATCGAGGATCACTGAGTATCAGATATAGCTATTATTGTAATCCAAATGAAAACCCCTATTTACAGTAGAGTTACAATACTCAAAATGAGGACCCATGCTCCATTTATCTAAACTTCATTTCAGTATGTTCGCCCTAATGGCAACAACGCTTTTTAGTTACTACAATCCAGACCCTGATGATTGGGTCGATGGAACTGGTGGTACGGTCATGACCATTGCAGACTTGCAGTGGCTCTCTGATCACTCTGACGTATGGGATGAAGACTGGGTGCTTGGAGCTGATATTGACGCTGCCACCTCTGCTAGCTGGAACTCGAGTACAGGTATAGACCCAATAGGAAATGCGGGGACACATTTTACTGGGTCGTTTGATGGACAGGGGTTTACCATTTCAAATGTGACTATTGATCGAAGCGGCAAAGATACTCTTGGTTTTTTTGGGTATACTGATGGTGCTGCAATAACGAACCTTAATCTTAAGGATGTAATTATAACCGGAGACTATGTATTAGGTGGCCTTATTGGGTACAGTAATTACTCTCAAATTGTGAATAATACGGTATCAGCAACTCTCACAGGAATAACGTCCGGAAACTATGGCAGAGTAGGTGGTTTGATTGGTTCGAGTAATTGGTCAACAGTACGCTATAATAGAACCACAGGGACGGTTACGGGGAATCGTTATGTTGGTGGAGTCGCTGGCATAGCTAAGGAATCTACCGTTGAAATGAATTACTCATTAAGTATTGTAAGTGGAGTTCTATTTGCAGGAGGACTTTTAGGGTCGAGCGAAGGTACTGTGGTTCAAAACAATTTTTCGACCGGCGCCATTGTTGTTACAGATAGAGATGTTGGAGGGCTCATAGGGTATTGTACCAATTCCACCATTAATAAGAACTATGCCGCTGGAGAGGTTATCCATGCAGGAAGTAATTATGGTGGCTTTATAGGAGAGAATGCTTCATCATCATCCGAAATTTCAGAAAACTATTACGACTCTGAAGGTGCGAATACTACAACGGGAGTGGGGTATGGTAATGAAGTGGGTATGGTTTTTGGTAAAACAACTCTCGAGTTTGCTGCACAAAGTACTTTTGTAGATTGGGATTTTGATTCCGTTTGGGAGCTAGGGGTTAATCCTGCTATTGATGCCCACACTCGCCCCTATTTCCAGACTCATAAAAAAGACTATTTTGTTTCGGTATATGCAATCACTAGTCTCGGAGGAACACTCCAGGGGGCCGGTTCACATAACAGTGGGGACATGGTTACTCTGACCGCTGTTCCAGATTATGGGTATCGATTTGTCGAGTGGAAAAAGAGTGGCGTGGTCGTATCGACTGATAGTTCTTATACTTTTGCATTCACCGACTCTCACGATATTACCATTATGGGACTTTTTACAGAGGACCCGCAATTTGACGGCGGTGAGGGTACTTCAAATAATCCATACCAGATATCGAGTATAATACAATTGAAAAAATTGAGCAATCTCCCAAATCTATGGGATAAGCATTTTGTATTAGTTGATGACATTGATGCATCTGAAACTGCGATTTGGGTAGATGATACTAATGCTGTGGTAGGTTTTCGCCCTATTGGTGAGCAAGACTACTCAATAAATGAGGTGAGAGTCCCCTTTACTGGAAGTTTTGATGGCGCAGGCCATGTAATAAAGGATCTATTTATAAGCCAGCCTAACAAACATGAAACTGGTTTTTTTGGTTATGTTGAAGGCGGAACTCTTATAAATATTGGTTTTGAAAATGCTCATATAACAGGTGGTTTTTATGTTGGTGGACTGGTTGGATTGATTAAAGACGGATCTATTCAGTCAAGCTACTCTACCGGTACGTTTGTTTCAGAGAGCGGGTATTCAGTAGGAGGACTCATTGGTACTGCCATAACTTCGACTATTACCGATTGTTACTCTGTGAGTACTGTCAGTGATGCAACCCGAACCGGAGGGTTTATCGGATTTAACTATGGCTCATCTCTTTCTAATAGTTATTCTGTAGGTCAGGTGAGCAGTATTGTTGCAAACTCTTTTGTAGGAAGTTTTGCCGGCATGAATTCTAGTTACCGTTCCCCTGGTGCTGATAATGCAATTATTACCTTTTCCTATGTGGATTCAATTATTGAGAAGTCTTTAACCATTGCTTCACAAAATGAATCTGCAGATGTACGACAATTAACCACGGCAGAGTTTTTGGTGAACGATAGTTTTCCAAACTTTAATTTTAACGACACTTGGCAAATAGGAACAATTGCAGATATCGATGGTGAAGCACGGCCCTATTTACAATGGCAACTCAATGGATATGATGTAGCGTTTACCGTTGCAGAGTATGGGACTATTTTTGGGGCTACAACTCAAAATATTCAGGAAGGAAATGATGCCGGGAGTGTAACTGCAAGAGCGAATGAGGGATGTTACTTTGTTCAATGGCTCGACAGTGATGGAGCGAATGTCACTTATGATACCACCCTCTCATTAACCAATATTCAAGAGTCAGCAACCTTCAGCGCTCAGTTTAACACCACTTATAATAAGGTCACATTTTACGCCGATACACAGAGCTCTATTACAGGAATAGATAGCCAGCATGTTAATTATGGATCGGATGCCAGCCCCGTTGAGGCCACCCTGAACGAAGGATACGAGTTTGTTGCTTGGCTTGATAGTTCTGGTGCGGTCATTAGTGAAGATAATCCCGTTACGATCTCAACGGTAAAAGAGTATACGCGGTTGTATGCCTCAACTCAATTGATACATTCAACGGTGACTTTTGTGGCGGGAGACCATGGCTCTGTCGATGTAATAAGCATAACAAATATTAGATATGGTGCAGGAACTGATAGTGTGACTGCCTCCCCCGAAACCGGATACCAGTTTGATGGGTGGTTTACTGACGGCTCAATCCTCCTTTCAAATGAAAATAAGTTTGCTTTTGAAAGTATCTTTTATGACTCAACCATTACTGCACTCTTTAGTATTAAACAATATACCATGCTCATTCAATCAGAAAGCAATGGAACCATTTCTGGTGACACACTTCAAGTGATAGATCATGCCGGTTCAGGCGATACTGTAACTGCTCGAGCTGAAGAAGGATACTCTTTTAACTATTGGAAAAATAGTACGGGTGATTCAGTATCTATAGAGAACCCTTTACCCCTTGAGTCCATTATTAATCCGGATACGCTTATAGCTACTTATACCATTAATAGCTACACCCTTGATCATTCTGTTGGCTCAGGCACCGGAACTATTACGGTAGATAAGTCAGTAGCCAACCATGGTGATTCAGTTACCTTTACCGTTACTACTGCTCTGGGATATCTACTCGATTCTGCTCTCGTAAATGGGGTTATTATCCCCCTTGATGTGACCGTTGATCCTGGTGTGTATGTCAAAACTATTTCGGTTCAGCAAGCCGTAATGTTGACGATCTACTTTTCTGAGCTTCCCCTGAGTTCAAGTTCGTATAACTCATCTGCCGTGAGTTCCGCTGAGTCTCGATCATCTTTTCAAAGCTCTGAAGCGTTGATATCAAGTAGTCTACTCAGTTCCAGTAATATTCCGGATGGGGCGTCACTCAGTTCTTCAAGCGAACCTATAGTTCTTTCATCTAGTAATGACATGGTGGTTGTAAGCTCTTCAACTACAATTGCGCCGATATATGAAACTAAACGATTAAGAGGTGCAGCCTCAGCACAACTCATTAATATGGTGGATGGATCTAATCAATTAAACATACCAGAACATGCACGTTCATATACCCTTTACTCGATACATGGAGTAGTGCTCTATAGAGGAGGAGTGATTGAAAGTGACGCGCTTGTTTTACCTGAAAATGTATCCCGTGGATTAATGCTTATTAGGTTTAGTGAGTAGATGTTGATTGAATGGCCGATCTCTCCCCTCTTGAGTGCTTAGCTGATCAAAGCCGAATTATTTCATCATAGTTCTTGACTTGACTGTCAGGAAGGATCATGAGATAACCGATTCCTTAATCAGCTTTTGCATACTAATTTGATGATGAACTCGGAGCCTCTTCCCGGTCACAAGGTGTTTTCATGTCAAATTCTCTGCATACACTATACCCATCCCCACACCCTATAACAGCAGTGGTAAGGAGTAATAGTGTCATTGAACCCATAATCATTTTCATAGTTTTTTTCCTTTTGAAATAGTGATGACCCCAAAATACAACGAGTCGGGTAAGCAGGGTACTGAGAATTAAATATTTTACGCAACGATGACATAGCAAGCAAAGTATCAATGAAGAGTAGAATAGAGTTGATGTCGATTGAGTTGAGCGGAGGTGAGTAATGTATGCTTGGAGAACATGATTGCCCAATGGAGCAATTTTACTAAACAAATCACAGAGACATTTTGAATTCCAAAATCAATTCCTTGGCCTGTCTGGACCCAAAGCTCCCTGGGTTGTTTTCGATGTAGCGATCGAGCAGTTCTATCGCTTGAGGTTTTTTGCCAAGTTTTTCCATCGAAGAGGCGATTTCTTTGTAGAAAGGAAAGTATCCTGGAGAGAGCTTCCTTCCTGTTTGATAAAGGGCTATGGACTTCTGATAGTCTTTCTCCTGAAAATGATAAAAGGTTCCAAGATAGAGGTACCCATCTCTATCATCCGGATACAGTTCGATTATCATCTGGTATTTTAACTTTGTCCTTTTCAGATCCCCTACAGCCCAAGCTATATTACCTTGATAAATAAGCGCTTCTTTACTGAACCCGGTTATTTTATTTTCAAAACTGAGAGTCTTTTTTAAATACTTTTCCTGCCTAGCCTCATCCCCATTAAAATAGCTGGCGCACATAATACCTGAATAGGCCATTGCAAAACTCGTATCCAAAGTAATCGCTTCTTCGTAATTCTGAATAGCCAGATCAAATTCACCAGACATGATGTAATTATGCGCCTGGAGGAACTTTCCGTAAGCCTCTATATTATTGGTGGTTAAATCACCAAAACTGAAATTCTTTTCTTCGGGGAGCTTTATGTTGTAAGCCTTGGATATCACCGTATAAAAATCGGACGTCAGTGCCTGAACCCCTTCTTTAAGTATCGATTCTATAGAAGAACTGGAATAGCTAAATGTTTTAAGCAATTTCTGTTCGCGTATGTCATAGAGAATTATGTTGACTTTGTAGGAATCTATTAACTTGGTTATGTCTCCTGTTATAACCAATGCACCTCCCAGAGATTTTGCCACTGTATTGAGTAACCGATAATCCTGAGTTACATTTTTATTTCTTACGCCTGTCCTTTCCAGTTCATCTGCCACTCTGACCGGACTGATCATATGAACTTTTGGCCAATTGTAAAATTTCTCTGTAATGGAGTTCGCAATCATATCACCAATGGGGGCTTTAATTGTTGTATCTCCCAGGCTATTAGACACACTTAAAATCACAAGACCAGGCCGCTTTACTTTATTTGATGCGATACTCCCTGTATTGAAAATACCGATCTCCCCTCCTGAAAAGGATAAAAAAGCCACCACTATTCCAACTAAAAGAATCAACACACCTGCAATAACCGGAACCCTATTTGCTTTATTAATGCCGGCTTCTTTTTTTTCGGGTGTTTCTTTAGACGGGTGCTTAATTTTAACCGAAGGGTCCCAGAGTACATTAAACACTTCGATAGGGTAACTAATGTTTTTTAAATCCTGAATACCGACACTTTGAAATTTAAATTCACTGTTACTCTGGACGATATTGTACACCTGCTCTGATACAAAAATGTGGCCAGGCAGTGCTTTGGATTCAAGCCTTTGAGCAATATTTACCCCATCACCAAAATAATCTTTATCCTTTTCAATAACATCACCCAGATGTATCCCTATTCTAATTTCAAATATTGTACCTGCATCCAGAGTACTATTTCTTTTTTTGAATTGTGACTGGGCTTCTGCGGCGCTTTTAATAGCGTCAGTAACACTTTCAAATTCTACCATGTACGCATCACCAATAGTCTTAATCACTATTCCTTGATTTTCATGGATTGCTGAGTCCATTATGGCGTTGTGTTCCTGAAGCAGATTCAATGCCAAATTTTCATCCGTGTTCATCAGTCGGCTGTAGCCAACAATATCGGTAAACATGATTATTTTGAGGTGCTTTTTATTCATTTGTTATAGAGGCTCCAGTTGTCAGGTCGAAGGTCTTCTATCTTACTATTCTAAGAGCGGTAAAGCAATGTATTCATTTTTAGACATCATCAAAAACCCTCTTTACGCGACATAAAAGCCCTATTCCGGTATTTCAAGGGTGTATTTTCTACAAATGGTATCGCTGCGGTATTACTTAAGAGGGGTTTTGTATCAATCTTCCCATGTGTCACTGGTATCTTTTTTGATTACATCCATTCGGGTCAATGCTTCAGTAAAAAGTTCATTTTTCTTATTCCGTATAACATCTGAATCAACTTTATTCATGGTTATGTTTCCATTCTCGAAATTACTCAATATGTCTAATCCTGCTTTGATATCGGCTAGTGTATAGTCTCTCATGTTCATTATAGCAACCTAGTTCAATAAAACGATTCTCCTCAGTGTATCATAACTTATCAATAAGGTCTATGAGAAAGAATGGTACATCAGTTTAATTCAAGCCAGATACTGAGATACCGGCCTAAAACAGTGCCTCTTCGCCAACTCTGTTGCTCAGGCAAAATAAAGCACCATGACTTTATTTTATTATCTATTCCCCATTTTAAGGGAAAATAAACAGGTGCACTAGACTATTGAATACCATACATATTTTCTAACTTTGACATGCGTTTCCTTTAAGCTCAACCAAGAGCACATACGAGGAACAATGAATAAAAGATCTCACCCTTAGGCTTATATATATGCGACTGTTAAAAACTGCTTTTCATCCCGACGTATCTCCTACAGATATCTCTCCCGATAGTGATCTGACCCTTATTGAACGACATGCCTCGCGAGCCATTGTGGTTAAAAAAGACACCATTTTGTTGCTATTTACAGAGCGATATCATGACTATAGTTTACCTGGTGGCGGAATTGATGAAGGCGAAGATGAAGTTGCAGGACTGATACGTGAACTACAAGAAGAGACCGGCGCACGAGGCATACGTAATATCAAAGAGTTTGCACGATACGATGAATACCGACCATGGTATAAACCAAATGCGGATATAATTCATATGATGTCGTATTGCTATGTGTGTGATATTGATGATGAGTTAGGCGAAACCGCTCATGAATCACATGAAGTACAAAATGTCATGACACCGGTGTGGATGAATATTCATGAAGCTATTGCGCACAATGAAGAAGTTATTGCTACGAGTGACAAGAAGGGGCTTTCGATTGAGAGAGAGACCTTTTTATTGAAGGTTATTGCGCGGGAGTTGGTTCTATAGTTTAAGCGTCATAGTCCTCCCCCCAAAAATCCATAACGATTTTACACCGCTTTAGAAAAAGTTCTGATAGAAACTTTAATTTTCATGATTATAATATTACATTGCGTCTTTTAATTTAATAAGAGATAAATCTAGTGAAAAATATCAAAAACAAATTATTAACTATTTCAATTATTACCATCACAGCTATGGCTTTAACTAATTGTGCAAATATGTCATCCCTACAAACCGCTAAAACACTTGATCCAGGAAAGGGAAGATTAATTGCAGGTGGTGGATATTACACAAGCCCAGAAATTAATGAAATAGTTGACTCACTTACAACATCAGAAGAACTCGCATTTCCCTATCTTGAAATTGCATATCGTCGTGGAATTGTCGAAAATTTTGATATGGGACTTAAGTTAACACTTATTGGTACTATGTTTTTAGACGGTAAGTATCAGTTAATTGACTCAGAAAGTTATGCTATAGCAACTGGTGCAGGGGTTGGATACGTATCGATTGAAAGCGGGTCAGGTGACTTTAAAACAAAAACAGATATCTATGATATTCAAGTTCCAGTATATGCAAGTTACCATTTAGGGGACTATGTTGCTGTTTATGCAACTCCAAAATATAATCTACGAATTTTTGGTGGCGATGGTTCTGGCGCATCATCGATGGTTGGATCAACTGCCGGACTAAAAATTGGTAAAGATGCAGGTATATTTGTAGAGG
Source organism: Fibrobacterales bacterium (assembly GCA_051532055.1). Classification (GTDB taxonomy): domain Bacteria; phylum Fibrobacterota; class Fibrobacteria; order Fibrobacterales; family JAOPTW01; genus JAOPTW01. The sequence continues at coordinate 23,302 of JAOPTX010000054.1, forward strand.
CGACCTATATGACGGATGTATCTGATGACTTTTCACTAATGCAGTTTAATGGATCTGTATTTTTCTAGACTTTTCTTTATTTAAACGGTTAGCCAAGTCTACACCAAATTTATTTAAAAATCCATCGGCAACACCGGTGGATTTTTTTTATCTAAAGTGTTGATACGCAAGGGAGCACCATTGGAGTGGCGCGTCAGTAAAATAACTGTTACTCTCTATTTAGCAGCACAGGCGTTCATCAGGAGGATAATTCCTGATAGTATGATTACATTGATGTTTGGTAAGTGTTTAAGGTATTACAATCCGTAGAGGCATCAATTTTGAATATTTATAAATGGCATAGCTTAATGGAGAAACACCACACTATCAAACGGCACGATAACCCCCTTGAGCGCACCTCTCATATTTGTTTTAGGGACCCCTAGCAGACCGTTACGACCATCTTTCTTGTCTGGGTAGCCTTTCCAAAGTTCGTTCCTCTATTAAATTCAGTCGTGATCTTAAGTTTGCTGTCGACAAAAAATCATTCGTAAAAAAGGAACACTTCGACTTACTAAGTATTTCTTTAAATAACCCTTCAGTGCACCAAATGCTCTAGGGCCATTTGTTCTTCGCATGAAGTTTGATAAGGAGCATAGAAAATGTTTTTATGTAACGTTGAAATAACTTCCTGTTCTTAATGAGTATACTCTATAAGAACTCGTTGGAAAACCTTCCGTATATTTATAAAAAAAGGCTGCCTCAAATGTTTGAGACAGCCTGTGAGAATTTAAAATTGTTGAATCAATCTACTATTATTTTGTCATTTGATAATCCATATCAAATCGAGAATTACCGTCTTCTTCAAATTCATTACGGATGGGTGAATAGGTATAAGCCTCTATCTTATTATCATGCGGTTTGAAAACGTAATAGCGAGTGTTGGCAGTTGCGTGATATTTAACATCGCCTTCTCTACACCAGTCACCATCACCAGGTCCATCACCCTGGTAGTCAGACATTAGTTGATAATAGACACCACCGTGAAAATTATCCAGGGTAACATTTGATTCGCGACTACAATGATGCCCACCGAGGAGCATATACACGTTTGCATGCTCTTTTGCTAACTGGTTTGCTTTATCGTAATACGGATCGTGATTTATAATGATAGCCCGTTTATCTGCATGAGTATCAAGTATCGATTTTGCCCACTGCTGTACATCATCACCATACCCATATCTCAGGTGAATAATAATGAAATTCATTCCTGCTCCAGTGAAAAACTGATAATTATTTTTAATCGTTCCATCAGGGTAACCCCCACCCCACCAAGGATAAATACTATAGCGATCAAGAGTAAAGTATTTATGCATTTGATCTAAACTCCCATAATCCATACCGTCAGCCCATGCGCCAGCCCAATCATCGGTATCATGGTTTCCTGGAGCAAGTCCATATGGCATATCAGCGTCTTCAAATACTTTCATCTCTTCTGATGCAAATGCCCATTCTTCTTCATATGCTCCATTTTCAACGATATCGCCAAGATGGGTTACAAATTTTATATTGAGTGCATCTTTTTGTGACACAATCCAAGCCATTTGCTGTTTAAAATGGTCTCTAGTATGCCTGAAACCTATAAGCATATATTGAGTATCTGGAATAGCCACGAGAGTAAATGCCTCGTCATTCATAGCTGTATTGTCGGGATTACTTACGACGGCTTCACTGGAAGAGAGTATCTTCTCTGATGAAGAAATTTCGACATTCTCACTGGAACTACTTACCTGCTCCACACTACTCACCACATTTTCAGAACTAGAACGGGTGAGCGTATCCTGGGCTTCACTACTCACTACATCGACTACTTTGCTGGAACTTTCAGGCTCCGACCCTACGCCAGGCTCTGAAGACCTCTCTTCTGAACTCATTAAATCTTCTGAAGACAGCTCCTGAACATTACTGCTCGAATCACCATTCCCCTCTAAACTACTTGACTCCGATATTTCTGTCCCTATAGTATCTTCATTACCACATCCTGATATTACCAATGCTAGAAATAACAGTATGAAAAATTGATTTATGCGCATACAAGCCCTCTTTTAAATGCTACTCACTTTTATCACATGCATATCTAACCCCGCTCTTTTTTTGCGGAAACATTCCCTTTTACAGAAATTATGACATATGTATGTGTTACATCCATAATTCTGAAGAATACACCCTTGATAAGGGTTTTCCTACGATCGTTTGATTTTGATATTCATGTCCCACTATACAATGTAGATTAGAAAAAACGCATATGTTGTAGTTTTTTCTAATTTTCGATTAAACTCTTACACGCTGCCGGCTATGTTTGCGTTTATTGAACAATTTGCGTTTCAGGCTATATATTCAACCACCTAAGACGAGAGTGTTCAGCACAAATTTATTACCAACGGCCTTGTAGAGCAGAAAAAAATAACTGGTTAGCATGATACAAAAAAACACCCACCCATGGACGGGTGGTGCGACAACCTAAATTCCATATACTCGATTTAATATCTAATTGTGCAACCTTACACATCAACAGTTTTTCGGGGGGATTACAATATCACATACTCTTTTTTGCTAATTACTATTCATACTGAAATCTACAAACTATATGTCACATTTAAGGAGAGAGAAAATGGTTCAATTCGATACATACTCATTCTCTGGAACTCATTTCGTTTTGAAAGGTCTTCATTAATTAAATTGAGAAGATTGTACATATTCAGTCTCATAGTAAAGTTATAAGGAAGTTTATAACTACCACCTAAATTAAGATTGACGGTAGGACCAAATGCTTTTTCTGATTTTGATTCCATAGTATACGCTTGATTACTGTTTAAACTATCACTGTTATAGTGTGATGCATCAATAGCACCTTGAAATTTCCAATACGCCTGTAGTGAGCTCTGTACATTAAATTTATTGTTTATACTATAGCTGTAGTAGAGTTTAGATATATGATCGGGAAAATCCGTGAAGCTATTTCCATATCCATACTCCATTGCTGTAATAAAAATATTGTTTTCCCGTTTCAATAAATTAGATTCTAAAATTCTTATATAACTATGCGATCCTCGAATGTGATGATTTCTGTTTCGATACTCTGCTGAGAGTTCTACTCCTGCATATTTAACATTACCTAAATCCATTGTTTTACCTAATGTCTCCTCACCACGAGTCCAAACCCATCCAACAGGATTATACAGTGCACCATAGATTGTCGGTTTAACGGTTAGATTTTTAATAGGTTTAAATTCCGGTGAAATCTCAATATAATCTATTGTTTCAACTACTCCTTGATCTCTTTTGGTATCTATATAATCAACTCTGAGGTCGGTTTCATCATTCCTTCTATTTGACCGTGAGTAATTAACTCTATAGAGTGACCAATCATTTGCGGCCCATACTACCGAAGCTCTTGGGGAGTGCATATATTGTGTGTAATCATGTTTGTCAGAACGAAGTCCGAAGAGCAGATTAACATTCTTATGCGGGTGAATCTGTAACTCTCCAATAGCTGAAAACATTGTGGTACTCCAGCTCTCCCCATACTCTTCCTGTCCTACTGAGTCTAGTTTCGTTGAGTTGAGATCTCCCGATACTCTCCATGCATCATCACTATTGAAAACAGGGAGTCCATATGTTTCATAGGTAATTGCAGGCCCAATAGCGATGGAGAATAGATCATGATTAATTTTAAGGAGCGCTCTTGAATGAAACTCTCGTTCCTGATTTTCTATTGGTGCATAGTTATTTTTAAATTTTGGGTTTGGGTTAACCCACGCACTATCTTTTGCGATTGAAATGATATCTTGGATATCATACCCAACTCGAGCATCAATCCCAATCATGTCGTTAAAGTAGTGATCAAAACTGCTCATTGCAGATATTTGAGTATACCCAAGAAAATTTATTCCAGTCTCTCTAGGATCTT
>JAOPTX010000055.1:0-981 GCA_051532055.1 Fibrobacterales bacterium
ATTGCTATAAATTTATTAAGCTGATGAATGCGTTCACAAACTACAAGTTCTACGTTTGCTTCGATCATTTCATCAATGAGTTCAATTATCGTATCTTCATCAAATTTTGAATCAATAAGTAGTGTTTCCATTGCATTACATACGCCAGGACGTTGTATTTTGGCGTTAAGGGCAATAGACAATGCCTTATCTTTGTCTGCGCTTCCGTCAATGTACACATGGCAAATGCCTTTATAGTGTTTGATTACAGGAATACGCGATTGAGCGACAACAGTTTTAATTAGTCCTTCTCCACCACGGGGAATAACCAGGTCAATATAATCATCTTTAAGTAAGAGTTGATTCACCACTTCGCGGTCAGCAACCTTTACCAGTTGAACAATATTGGGGTCGAGGCTTTCAAATTCGAGAGCCTCTCTAACAATGCGTGCAAAAATAGCACTGGTTTCTGCAGATTCTTTGCCACCGCGAAGAATTACTGCATTACCTGATTTTATACAAAGTGCAGCACCATCAATGGTAACATTGGGGCGAGATTCGTATATGAAAAAAATTGAACCTATGGGCACCGAAGTTTTTTCAATTTTAACTCCGGATGGTGCTTCATAAGCATCGAGTGTTTTATTGAGCGGATCTTTTAAATTCGCAATTTCGAGAACAGCCTTAGAAATACCTTTAATTCGGTCAGCTGTGAGGGTGAGTCGATCGATCATTGCGGGAGCAAGGTTGTTCACTTCAGCAGAATCCAGATCAAGTTTATTCTCTTCAAGAATAGCTTCGGTCTGTTTAATCAACCCTTCTGCAATTTTTTTGAGGACCGCATTACGCTTGCCTTCGTCAATAGTACGAAGTTCACGGGATGCCTTTTTTGACTTTTCAGCAAGTCCATCTACATATTTGTCTATATTCATAATAACACCAAATTGTCTTTGTGTATAACGTGATTTGGCCTTTGTGGAAATAATTTAGTAACTTCTTCTG
>JAOPTX010000056.1:0-16518 GCA_051532055.1 Fibrobacterales bacterium
ATCACTAGTTGATGATTCAGTCGTAGAAGAATTAGTACCAGAATCCAGTGTTGAATCAATTGAAGACCTTGAAGAACCCGTTGAGCTTGATGATACTGAAATGATTGAACTTACTTCACTGAGTGCGGACAAGCCTATAGATACACATGAAAGTGAATCAGAAGATGAAGTTACAAGCTCAAATCAGTTTTTCAATGTACTTGGCGATGAATCCCTTGGGGGGATTGATGAATCTCTTCTTGAGTCTATTGATTCGGTTGAAGTCGATGAGGACCTAGGCGAATTAATAGAAGAGCAAGAGCATGAAAATAATTCAGTTTTAGATGATGATACTACAGTTGATGAACAAATAGATATGGCTTCAATAGAAGAATCAGAAGACGTTTTTGATGACACTGAAGGGAACGCTCATTCAACATTCTTTACTGTAACAGGGGATAGCTCAAATGACGGAGAATTAGATCTCAAAGTTCTTGATGGTATTGAAAGTGTTGAAGTGATTGAAGATTTGAATGAAATCGTTGAAGAAAGTGATCTTGATGATGAATCAAACAATTTAGAAGAAGTATCTGCAGATAATGGTGAGAGCACTACTGACATAGATAAGATTGAAGAAGAACAACGAAGTGAAGAAGAGATTACAGAGATTCTACCAGATGAAGTATTAGATCTTGAAGAAGCAGAAATGATTGATCTTGCTGCATTATCCGAAAGTATTAATGAAGAGCAAGAGCTACTTATTGATAAAGAAACCGCGTCAATAATAGATACCTCAATAGATTTATCCGAGTTAGAGGATGATGATACCTCTGCACTTGATGAATTACGTATTCAAGAGGTAGAAGAGGAACAAAAGCAACAAAAGGCTGCTGAAGTACCGAATGCAATTGACGATATAGACTATTTTTCATCAATTGATCCCTCCGAGTTACCAACACCAACAGTAACACTTGCAGAAATTTATTTTGATCAAAACCTCTATGCTCAGGCATTAGAGATGTATAGACAGTTATCTGAGAGCGATACCGCTAATGAAGTCCTCACTCTTAGAATGAAAGAAATTAAGGAAATACTCACTAAAAAAGCAGAAAATTAATCTGGATTTAGTGAGAAGATGGAAAAACAAACAAACAATAAGGAACATCATGAATTTTAAAGAAGTAAAATCACTGATGAGTTTATTAGATAATTCAGACTTGACTGAGATCGAGTGGAAATTTAATGATAACCATATCATTCTTAAAAAAGAGAAAGAATTGGTACACACTGTTGCACAGGCTGCCCCTGTAGCTATAGCCGCGGCACCTGCCGTAGCATCTGCTCCTGCTCCTGCTTCTGCAGAGCCAGTAATCGAATCGGGACTTTCAATCAAATCTCCTATGGTTGGAACTTACTATGCAAAACCTTCCCCTGATTCTGAACCATATTTGAAAGTTGGTGATAAAGTTTCAAAAGGCCAAGTTGTTTGTATCATAGAGGCAATGAAACTTATGAATGAAGTTGAATCTGATATCGATGGAACCGTTGTAGAGGTTTGCATTAATGATGCGACTCCTGTTGAATATGATGGTGTTCTTTTTAAGGTAGCTCCATAACCTTAGACTATTAAATTAATGACCAGTAGATGTTTAAAATGATTGGAAAAATTCCAGTTCATTTATTCTAATGGTATTGTGAAATTAAGGGTTACCCTAAACGAAACGAGAAAGTATGAAAAAAGTTTTAATTGCTAATAGGGGTGAGATTGCGCTTCGCGTGATTAGAGCCTGTAAAGAACTTGGGATTCAAACAGTTGCGATACACTCAACTGCAGATAACAATTCTTTACATGTACACTATGCTGATGAAGATGTGTGCGTTGGTCCACCTTTGGCTAAAGATAGTTATCTTAATATTAAAGAAATATTGGCTGCAGCTGAAATTACAAATGCAGATGGTATTCATCCTGGTTATGGGTTTATGGCAGAGAATGCACATTTCGCTGAAATGTGCAAAGAGAATGGCATCGAGTTTATCGGTCCATCTGCTAAAGCGATCCAAGAGCTCGGTGAAAAAACTTATGCGAAAGCTGCTATGAAAAAAGCAGGAGTTCCTTGTATTCCAGATAGTGAAGGAGTGTTACCTACTGTCGAGTCCGCCAAAAAGAAAGCTGAAGAGATTGGATTCCCAGTAATTCTAAAAGCAGTAGCTGGTGGTGGTGGCCGCGGAATGCGTGTGGTACATTGTATTGAAGATGTGGAATCACAGTTTAATATTGCGCGTGCAGAATCTGAAGCCTGTTTTTCAAATGGCAGCTTATACATGGAGAAGTTTTTTACTGAACCACGACACGTTGAAATTCAGCTTATGGGTGATAAATATGGAAATATGGTTCATCTTGGAGAACGTGATTGTTCTGTACAGCGTCGTCACCAAAAGTTGATTGAAGAATCACCATCACCTGCATTTTCTCCTGAAATGAGGAAACAGCTCGGTGAAAGTGCTGTTCGCGGTGCTCTTGAAGTAGGGTACCATAGTGCGGGTACAATGGAGTTTCTCCATGAGAACGGTAAAAACTTTTTTATGGAAGTGAATACCCGAATTCAGGTTGAACACTGCGTTACTGAAGAGGTTACTGGAATTGATCTCATCCAAGAAATGCTTCGTGTAGCTCAAGGTGAAAAACTTCAGTTTACTCAAGATGATATTGAATTAAAAGGACATGCTCTGGAATGTCGTATTAATGCTGAAGACCCCGCTAAAGACTTCAGACCATCACCTGGTAAAATTGATCATTTTTCTGTACCTGGTGGGCCTGGTGTCCGTGTAGATAGCCATTGTTATTCTGGATATGTTATACCACCGTATTATGACTCGATGATAGCTAAAATTATTGTTCATGCTCCAACGCGTATGCAAGCAATTGCTCGTATGCTGAGAGCACTTGATGAATTTGTTATTGAAGGGGTTGAGACAACAATTCCGCTCCATAAAAAAATTCTGCAGCATCCAGTCTTCCAGTCTGGTAATTTTAATACTAAATTCCTTGAATACTATCCAGAAATTCTGGAAAGTCTTTAAGGGAGGGTACATGCCACGTCATAAGTATTGGTTTGCAATTACAGTATCTGTATTAAGTATTGTTCTATTTGTTCAGGCAACAAATGCAGCAAGAGTTGGACAGGTCACTTTTGTTTCAGGAGATGTATTCCTAAAACAAAAGTCGGGTAAAAGTAAGAATATGAAAGTGCAATACCCTGTTAAGGCGGGGCAAGTATTTACAACTGGATCAGAAAGTATATTAGAAATCACCTATTCGAATGGCACAGTTCTTCGAATAGGTGAAAATTCTAGTGTAATATTAAGTGGAAAAAATAGTTCAGCTCCTTTTTTAAATAAGGGTAAGATTTGGGCTAATATTCAAAAAATGTCAAAGCGTAATGACCCATTTACTATTCAGACGGTTACTGCTACTGCAGCAGTTCGTGGAACGGTTTTTAGTGTTGAAGCAGGCTCTGATTCAAGTGCGACTATTGCGCTTTTCAAAGGGACAGTTGATGTCGGTCCTGCGGATACAACAGGACTATCAAATGATTCAAATTCGTGGGGGCCACCAAAAGAGATTAAAGGACCTTATGAAGTTTCTCTCAAAACGTGGATAACCCTAGATCCTGGGCAAGAAATTCATGTGAAATCGAATGGTACCTATAACACGCGCCTAATTGATAGTACCTCAACTACTCAGTGGGTGAATTTTAATAAAAACCGTGATATGGAGCTTAATAAGCAGTAATACTACAGAACTTGTATATTCTTTGGTAAGTAAGATAGTGACTCATGCTATCAAAGCTGCGGGCCCTTTGGGCAGCTAACTCATTGAAATTGAAAGAAATGTAAAAAACCTCTTTACAAAAAATTGTAACTGGAGCATCTTGTATATATAGGGTTTCACAAACAAGGGGTAATCAATGTCAGCAGCTATCATTCTCCATGATCATGAAAGAACGAAATGTGAAGTTTGGACTCGGGTAATGGGATATTATCGTCCAGTGAGTGAATTTAATATTGGGAAACGTGCTGAATTTAAAGAACGTACTCCTTTTAATGAAATTAAGGCACTTTACTCAACAAGAGAGTCTGCAGTAGCATAACCTACCCATTCTTGTTATCATACCGGTATTCTGGTGACAAGAATGGATATTCAACTCAAAATACTCCATTTTTTTAAAGCATTTAAATGTGAGAATTTGTACAATAAAAATATGAAAAAATTGATATTCGTTACATTTCTGAGTCTTATTGCTCTCTGTTGTACGCAAATAAATGATGTCCCCCAGGATTCACATATTCTCCCTATGGTACGCTATAATTATAATTTGGATAGTACTGTATATGATTCAGCATGGGTTGAATATGAAGATACCCTTCTTGTAATTGAAAATGAGAGTGGAATTGATACGTTTTACCTGAAGAGTCACTTTGAAGAGCGGTTCGTATACGGAACTGATGCACTTGTGTTAACTCAAGTATATGATACGGTAATTCGTTCATATGACCAGGGATTTAATTATGCATATGTTTCGGGTGGTGATACCCTCACGGAGTTAGAACGATTTCCGAGCCTGTCAAGTAGTTCAAGTTTGGTGGTTTCGAGTGAAAGTAGTAGCAATCAATCGAGCGATGTTTTAAGCTCTACAGAGATATCTTCTTCCGACATTATTGTATTAAGTTCAACGGATGGAGTAAGTTCCTTAGTTCAATCAAGTGAGGTAATTTCAAGTAGTTCTACAACAGGTTCTTCAGCAGTATCTTCATCATCGGATGATTTGAGATATATCAAAATTAATGTAATTTCAAAATCATTACTATCACCGCCAAATTTAGATGGAAGTAATTATAAAATGTATATGCACATTTATTATGATGGAGCTGGTACAGAAATTGATGTTGATCTGGATAATCTTATCCTGAGATATAGAGAAAATTATGCTGAGGTTAACGGAGTCAAATTTGATAGTTTATCATTTTCGACACTGGATACTGTACCTTATAATTCAAATACAAAAGAAATTACTTTTGGTCTCAATGATACCGCAAAAATTCAGATGTATTACCCCGTAGATACTTCGAAAACAGTCATGAAAATTTCGTTCTCTAATTATGATAATTATTTTTATGGAATTGTAGATTCCGTGGCTTATCAACAATACCTTGATTCTCTTGATCAATAAGGACACGAAATGTTAAAAAATATACTCTCAATAGTTGTTCTTATTGCATCATGTTTTATGGTTCATACTTACAGGTTTGAACTTGCATCAACTTATATGATTAACTCATTAAATATTAACCTTGAGACCTATTATTTAGAGCTCGAGTTAGAAGAATTACAAAAAAGTATAGCGCATCAACACCTATCAATCGCGCGACTACAGAAACAATAGATTTCATTTTATCAACAACGTGTATACAGGTTGTTCATGTAGTATCAATGATTTCGTCCATGATGTGGTTGGGTGACCATATATATACACTATAGAGTGTTTGTTTTAGGTTGCAGACTTGTAAAGCATCTAAATACAAGCTATAATTACTCCACTATATGGAGATGATGTAATGACACATACTATTTTAAAAAATTCAGAAAGAACTAAATGCGAAATTTGGACACGAGTTATGGGCTATCACAGACCGGTCTCAGAGTTTAATATTGGCAAACAGTCAGAATATGCTGAACGTACTGTTTTCAATGAAAGAGTTGCACAAGAATCTCAAGAAAAGAGTGCTGTCGCATAATTGAAAATGTGCTTAATAAAAGTAACACTGTGAACGCAGATGTACATTTATCGTTTATAAATGCTAAAAGTAGAGTTGTTCATGTGGTATTTGTTCACGGTATGTGAACAAAACTGGATAAAATGAAGAATTTTTAAATGTAAATAAATAATGGTAATCCTATATTTTACCTATAACGATAATTTGAGGATTTACAGTGAAGCTATTTACATCTTTTATTTTGACAATACTAGCGCTCTATTTGAGTTCTTGCAGTATTACTTCTGAAAATGACTCATCGTTTTCGATAACCGGTATAACTATTACTGGATCAAATAAAACAACGGCACTATCTCCTGTAGCATTTAAAAATAGCAAAATAATATCTGAAGTTACACAAGCAAATGTATCTGTATACTTGTATAAAAAAGGATCTGAACATGTTGTTATAGATTCAACACAAACTGATGCATCAGGGTATTTCCAGTTTCACGTTTTGGAACCGGGTGAGTTTACTATAATGGCAGATCTTAATACAATATTAGGAGGCGTGACTCGTGAAATATCGATATCAAATTCAGTTCGCCAGCGTAATGATATCAAAATTTCATTAACTAATTACGAATTTAAGGCAATTGACCTGGAAGGGAAGAATGTTACGAGTGTCAAATATTTTCATCGAAACCTTACCTCGATAACTGGAGATTATATTGTCCCAGCTTTATTAGGAATAAATCAGTTTATAACAGTAGTTGAACCTCAAAATAGTGGATCACTTAAAAGAAACGTATATGCAATTGTAAATATTGAAGCATCTATAAGTGTAACCTTAATTGAGGTTCAAAATGTTGATGCTAGTAGCAGTGAAAATACAACAAGCGGCATGTCTTCAAGTTCATTTTTTACTATCAATTCTTCTTCTCGAAATGCAGCGATGAGTTCCTCAGTAGATTCCGATATCATTTTTTCATCAAGTACTCCAGTAGGAAATGAATTTATACCAGCAATTCCTAAAGTAAATTATCAATACTCAACAATAATTCAATTTGATGAAGAGTCTGCTAAAGATGCAAATATTGTTTTTAATGGAAGTTTAGAGAATACCCAAAATACTGGTAGAAATGATGGTGAACTAAGAGTCTTTGTTGCAGGTACTTACGATAAGAATACTAGAATGCGAACATTGATAGAGTTCAATACTATTCCTGAAACAATAGTAACAGATAACGTGAGTTTTGCTTATATGGTATTATACCGAGATCAGACTTGGGAAAAACATTTTACTAATGACTATACAATTGACGCACATAAAATGCTCGTTCCGTGGAAAGAAGGGACAAGTAAGGCTCCAGATCCGAGTGCGTGGTACACCTATGGGTATGACAACAGTTTGTACAACGGCGCAACGGGCTTAGAGGCTCAGTATGGTGTTCACTGGAGTGAAGAAGGTGTTGGGCTGAATAATATTGATGCCGAAACAATGCCAACGAGTTCGGTAACTATTGTCAAAGAACATCTCCTTACTTTTGATAGTGTCGCTATTATATTATCGGGTGCTGTACATGATTGGGTGCAAAATCCATCAACTAACTATGGAGTACTTTTAAGGAATACATATGATAGTGGTAATGACGAAAATTACCCTACCTATCCTATGTTTCATTCAGGAGAGTCTCCTATTGTTGCGAAAAGGCCAAAACTTGTTGTTGTTCTGAAACAACCAATCGAGCAAAATTCTTCATCTGAGACCACTGTATCATCTAGTGATTTATTGAGTTCAGTAGAAGTATTATCTTCTAGTGAATTAACGAGCTCGACAACAGATTTGTCATCATCCATTTTACTCTCAAGTTCATCGGTAATCAGTTCAAGTACTGAACTGCCTTCTTCTTCAAGTATTTTATTACCGAATGATGAATTAAGTAGTGTTGATCAATATAATCAAGTTCCGCTAGGATTAGATTATTCGAACTCAATAATAATACAGCCAGACAATACAACTGGCAAAGACAGTCAAATAGGGATAGATTCATACATTCAGAGAAATGATGGTGAAGTACAATTTTTAACTGTTGGAAAGTATGATGGAAGTACCAGAACTCGCTCACTTATAGAATTTACAGCCCTTTCAACTCCTCAGATTGATAGTGTTCCGAAATTTGCTTATTTGGTATTGTACAGAAGGACTACTTGGAGTAAACATTACGAAGTTGATTTTAAAATAGATTTTCATAAGTTACTTAAACCTTGGAAAGAAGGGAGTGGAGAACCATCATCAGTTGACCTTCATTTTTCGACAGCAAATGATAACTCAATTGCTGATGGAGTGACTGGGCAAGAAGCTTTTTATAATGAAAGCTGGAATGAAGTAGGAGTTGGTTTAAATGATATCGATGCTGGTAGCTTGCCTATTGCTTATGGAATAGTAAAAGAAAATGAAATGGCAACTTTCGATAGTCTAGCAGTAAATATGACTGAGGCTGTTAAATTTTGGATAGAGAATCCATCAGAAAATTATGGATTTATTATGAGGCATGAAGATGACCTAACTTTAGATATTTCTATCCCAAGTTATCCTAGCTTCTACAGTTGTGAGATAGGGCTTGTAGATAAAAGGCCAAAGCTTGTCTTAGTCTATTAACATGTAATTGTACCTCTATCTGAGGCACTATTACAAATTGTTTTGATTCAGGATTTACTAACTCGATTTGTATAGTTACATTGTTACAATGATCAATATATATGATTACGATAGTAATATTACTTATTTAAATGATTGGTTTAAAAGCCAAAAAGAGGGAAATAAAAAGTTCTCTCATCAATTTTTTGCCCATAAAGCTGGATTAAATTCTCGTAGCTATATGGCAAATATCTTAAATGGTTCACGGTGCATTAACGCGAAAAATATTTTTAAAATCGCTGAAGGTTTAGGATTGGTTGGTAAAGAGGTTCTTTATTTTGAAACTTTAGTATACTATAGTCAATGTATTGAGCTAAAAGACAAAGGTCGCTTCTTTTTAGCTCTTCAAAAATTAAAGCCGAAATCTAAAGTAAATCATTTAAAAAGTATGCAGTATGAATATTTTCAAAAATGGTATTACCCTGCCTTAAGAGAATTACTGACCTATTATGATTTTGGTGGGGATTATAAAATACTTGGCCAGCAAATTTTACCAGCTATATCAGGAGCTGAGGCTAAACGAGCAGTTCAATTACTTTTAGATCTCCAGCTCATAGAAAAAATAAAACATGAACCTCCGACCTCCAAGATCGTTCAAAATAATAAATGGGGTTTGTATCGTCAAACTGAAGGTGTTATTTTTGGAGATGATAAGTATGAGTCTATGGTAGTTCGAAGCTATCAGGAAAATACGTTAGACTTGGCTAAAAAAGCTTTATCTAAAATTGAAAGTAACAAACAGAGCTTTAATACATATACCTATAGTGTAGATTCTATCGGAGCCAAAGAAGTCGATAATCTGATACAGGAATTTCAGGAAAAGCTCATATCGATAGTGAATAATGCAAAAAATGTAAATAATACCTATCAATTAAATCTGCAGCTGTTCCCACTTACCAAGGACTAGTTCTTTCTGGCCACCTGGCAATAGCTTTGAATAAGTGCTGTTTCGATTTTCATTTGAATATTTGAGTATCTAATTCTATCGGGCATAATAAATTTTATTGTTGTAAATAAGAGATAAAGTGGTGCACGTAGAATTCTACCAAAATATCCAGGAATTCCTAGATAGATATAGCGCTCTTTGATAACAGTAAAATTATGATCCTCAGCAATTCTTCTGAGTCGATATGGAGATGTTGGGAATTGATGCGTCCAATCACAATCATAAAATGATGCTTTCATATCTAAAATATTTGGTGTTGCAATAAGGATAATACCATTTGGTTTTAGTATTCTATGGATTTCATTATAAAGCGAGGAAATAGAATCAACTGATGGAAAATGTTCTAAAACATGAGAAAGAACACAAACATCATGGGAAGAGTCTTCAAGGGGAAGAGGGGGAGCTGATGAATGTATTATTGAAAATTTATCTTTTAATAAAAATGATGCATGTTCAGATTCTTCTATCCCCGTATAGTTGGAGTGTGTATTAGTTATAAGGGATGCGAGTTCTCCACGTCCAGGACCTATTTCACAAATTTTCGCTTCGGGAGGTAGTTTTTGTTTTATCGTATTCCAAAGTCTACTACGATAGGATTGATTTATAATTTTGATTATCGAAGATGTCTTGTTTTTAGTATAGTAATCATACTTTGCCATTTTGAAATCCTCTTAATAATATAATCCCCTGTTTTAATAATATCAATGTACCACTATAAAGTGCAGCCATAACCATATAGGCATAAGCAACAGTAGATGCAGCAAGGCATGTTTCATTACTGAGGGGGAATAATGATGAAATCATATATACATATATACCCTCGCGAATACCGATACCAGAAAGTGAAATTGGGATCAGAGTAGCAAAAGTAATAATTGGTTGAACTAAATACGCGCCTAATAGTGGCATGTCGGCATCAATCACTTTAAAACTTAGGTAGAATAGAAAAATCGAAAGGTTCTGAATCAAAAAGGATAAAAAGAAGGTGTATATAATCTCTTTGAATGATCGATGCTCTTTCGTTAACTTTAAGAACGTATCGATTTTGTTTTGATAAGGAAACCATGATGGGATTGTAATGGCTTTAGAACGAAGTGTAACATAGATTAGTAGAAATAAGATAAAAGTTATGGTAATCATTCCCGCAATTGATAATGCTGGGAGAGGAAGGTGAGGGTTAAAGAAAAAAAGAACCCAAAATGAAAGTGTTAATAGGGCAAAACCTTGGAGGCGAACATAAAAAATTGAGTAAATTGATAATGAAGATGCGTTAATTTTTTTACCGAGGGTGATACTTTTGATAGCATCTCCACCCATAGAGCCTGGTAGAAAAAGATTGAAAAAATGGCCCATACATATGTAGTAGTAAAATTGTAGAATTGTTGGCTTATCCTTCTTAACTATAGGTAAGCTTACTTTCCATCGTATTGCCTGAAGAATAAATGTAACTTGTAATATAATAAGCGAAAAACCTAAGTATTTTAGATTGGGCCGTGCTATAGTTTCGATGACTCCGTCAAATGAGACAAATCGAAATAGAAAAAATAAGCAACTGATGCTGATTAGAAACTTTAGTCCGGTAATACCATGTTTTTTATTCATATTATAGGGTTAACTCAGCTCGTTTAAGTTTAAACATTTTTAATAATCGAAGAGTTTTTTGTGGGGTTTCAGTGCTGTTATTCCAGAAATATTTACGTTTTTGGTACTCTCTAGGGATATACCAGAGGCCAGCTATCCAAGCAGTTAACAGTGTTTTAATAATACCAACCTTTGATAAATGCTCAGTTGCTTTTTCTCCACTCGGTCCTTGCGCATTTTTTAGAGTGTAATACCTAATAAAGGTATAGAAAAAGGTTAGTGGGAAATACCATAGCGGTAAGTATTTATAACAACTCATTACTCTATTTCGCTCTGAGTAATAGAGCTTAGTTGGTGAAAATCGAACGGTTGCTAAAGAACGGTGATGATATACTATGGCCAAAGGATTAAAAATAGTTTTAAGTCCATTGATTTCTAAACGCCAAAAAAGATCGGTCTCTTCGTAAAAAAGAAAGTAATCTTCATCAAAAGGTGTGATGATATCAAACAAGCTTTTTTTGAAAGCCATCACTGCACCATAGCACCCAAAGACTGGATCTTGTGAATATTTGAAATGTTCATATGGTGTGTTTACTGCTATGCCTTGGGGATTTAGGTCACCAAAAAATTTGTTTCCGGCCCAATTAATTGAATTGTCGGATTTATGAAGAAATAGTGAAGCCATAGAATAGGCCTCAGGTTGTTCATTAAATGTTTTTATAAGTTGCTCAGCCCATGACGTATCATATTCAACATCCATATTTGAAAGTACGACAATTTCTGAATTCATGACAGCAAGTAATTGATTACAAGCACCAGCATAACCCAAATTTTTTTGTGATGTAATAACAGTGATTGTACTATAGGCTTTCATCGAAAGTTCTGTCAGGGAGTTATCTGACGAGTCGTTGTCAAATACAAAAATATTTATGTGTGGGCCCGTGCATTTACGTAATGAATTAATGCACATCAGTAATTGTTCGCCACCATTGTAATTAATTATACCGACATCAATAGAAGAAGCCATTTTTGTATCCTTTAAGATTCGTGAGTTGGCCCACGGTAATAATTAGTTTCAAAAAAATGATTATCAAGAATAGAAACAAATGAACCATCTTTAGCACTACGAGTGATACTAAAAAATATACTTGTAGATAGGTTAGGTAGAAGACTTGATAAGCGTTGAGCTGTTTTAGTAGGAAACGGATAGAAGCCAGAGCCTGCAAAATTACTTATGGTAAAATAGCCATCTGTTTGTATAAAGCGCTCCATACCTTGCCGAGTGATTCCGCGGGGGTGTGGGCCAAGCATATGGTTGCTGGTGGGTTCCATCCCAAGAAGCAACATGGCTCTATCGTGCCAAGCTGCAAGGTTAGGGACCCCAATAATAAGACGCCCCCCAGGTTTTAGTACTCGTGAAATTTCTCCACATACCCAAAAGATATCTTTGGTATGTTCGAGAACTTGGTTTATAACAACTACATCAAAGGTTTCAGTTGGCCATGGAAGGGTGTCTCGTTCAATATTACAGCCATGAGCTTCAATTCCCTTTTTAAGAAGTATTTCTCTATAAGGTTCATATGCCTCAATTGCAGCAAGGGTGCAGTGTTCATTTAATATTTTTGAAATACCGATGAGATCATCTCCCTGGCCACAACCAATATCTAATATAGAAAGGGGGAGGTGTGAATGTGCGGCATAATCTTTAATCCATTTTTGTATTATAGGACGTCCATAAGTAAGATGTTCAGTGTCACCTTTTAAAGACTTTGCCTTTTGATATATCCATTCAAGCATATGAGGAGACCTATGTTCTTTTCTTACGTGATTGTTTGTATGAAACTGCAGTAAGAAGAATAAGGATCAGGACACCTAAGTAAATCAAATATTTGGATTTGTCAGCTACAACTGATTTATAATACATTTTGACTGTGGATTTTCCTGCCGGTACTTCCACAGCTCTAAATGTTGTGAAGGCTCGGTGGATAGGAGTAAGCTTTCCATTAACCTCAGCATTCCAGTATTCGTGGAAATTGTCATTTATAAAAAGAAGTGCAGGACGCTCAGTTTCAACGGAGATTGTAAACTCATCCATGGTGTATGCCGTTATTTTTGAACTACCCTTAATAAAGGTTGAATCAATTCCTGCATTGGTAAAACCGTATTGGAATGTTGGCTTTTCAAAAAGCATGAGTTGGTTTTGATAATCGAATGAATCAGATTTCAACAAGGTAATCGCAGAACTACTATCAACAATAGATGTATTGTAGAAAAGAGTAGTCTTATCAAATGCTGCATTGTTCATTACAAGTTGTGGACCATTTTGATTGGGGAGTGTGAGGTACTTAACACCGAGTATATTTAAAAATGGGTTAGTTGCGAGTTCTTGTTTTCTCAGTTTATATAAAAGGTTATCTAACTGTTGGCCGCCTCTAAAAGATCGATAGGTGCCGACCTCATTGTCGTGAAAGCCCGTTGGTATTTGAATCCCGTAATAGGCGACCATGCCCTCTTTAACTGTATTGCCCAAGGGGAGTATCCGGTGCTGATTTAGTGGATCAATACGTGGTTTGACGGCATCAACAAGATTACTCCGATTAATATAGCGACTCATGGGGACTGTTTGAATAAACTGTAGGTTTACAACAGAGGTGTCAATAAGGATTGCCATAAGGAGTAGCCCGGCGAATCGATTAAGATTAAAAGGAGTCGTTACACTATAGAGAAGGCCGCCTGCAATAATGAGGAGGAGTATAAAAGAGGCAAAAATATCTGATGCACTACTATTCATAAGCTCAGTATTGAGTTCTTTAAAATAGGAAGGGGAGAGGTGAGCTGTACCTGAAGATGCAATGAATATGAGGATGATTGCAGCAAAGGCAACTGAAGCTAGAACCCAACGAGGGATATTTTTTATGGAGGTGGTTTCAGCACTATATTGTTTTGCCAATCCATAGACAATCGCTCCAATACCACCAAGTACAGCAACGGTACCAAGTCCACCAATTGCACTTTCCCACATAAAACGGGCAATGACAAGAGCGAAGCCCAGACCACAAAATGAGAGAATCCCAATTTTGTGAGCATGTTCGTATTCATTGACTTCCTTAAGATAGAGAGCGGCGAGCATTAAGATTGAGAATGACCACCAGATTGTGGCCATTGAAGGACCTCGAAAGAGTTTTACTCCAGGGACAAAAGAGAAAAAGAATTGAAAGAGTGGTGTGTGACCACCGACGGAAAAGGTAAGTGCAAGAGTAGCGAGAGAGAGCCAGAAGAACTTTTCCTTCCTACGCTTTTTTGTGAAAAGACCAACAAATGCAAGAAGAGTAACAACGATGCCTGCTGTTTCATGATTCAGTTTAAATGAGTTGTGTCCCCAGTAGGCCTTTTCGCCAGTGTCAATTCCTATAAAGCCAGGGAGAATTAGCGACGCGGCTTCTTCTTGGTGAAGTGACCAACTAATAGCGTGGTCAATAGTTGTTTTTTCTTCTGTTGAACGTACGGACTGTTCGGTTGAGTAAAAATAGGGAGGAATCAATTGTACTGCACCAAGCATTAAGCCAATGGTAACAGAAAGGCCAATGAGTGCTTGTTTGCTGAGCTTAGTTTTTAAGGGGTTCTTAGTGTGAATAAAAATTTCATACACCGAAACAAAAAAGAGGCCCCACAGAAAAAAGTAAGTAAGTTGGACATGACTCGATATGAGCATCCATCCCATAGTCAGTCCCATGACTGCAACACCCCATAGCCTGTTCTCTCTACTAAACTTTAAGAGGCCATATACTACGAGAGGCATAGCGGCGATAATGTACATTTTCCCATCATGCCCTGGATAAATATGTGAAAAGAATTGAGGGTTCAGAGCGTAGGCGGCTCCGAGTATGCCGCCAATTTTCCAATTTTTAGTGAAGTAGCTAAAGAGTATGTGTCCACATACAAAGGCAATTAAAATAGCGGCTATAAATTTAAAACCTACACCACGAGCAGGGTCCATAATAGAACTCATATATGATAGTGGGTGGTATATGTCACCAAACATTGCATCAATAGTGGGCATCCCACCGAGGATATGATCATTCCATTGTGAAATAAAGAATTCACCATTTCTAAACCATCTCCAACCAAGGCCATTGAGTTGATCACTACTCACAAGTAGTTTTGATACATCAAAAATAAACTCCCGAAATAGGAAAGCTAAGAGGATGATAAATCCACTTGTAGAAATAAGGAAACGTTTTATAGTAAGACTAGAATTATTCATAAGTTCTCTATTTTGATTTTTGACCAACTGCTAACAATAACGGGAGGCCTTCTTTAACGTGAATTGTTTCGATAGTTTTAATAAATGCATTTGAATCAATGAGCCACTCTTTGAGCCGGTCTGTTTCAAAGCCGAGCCAGAGATCGCCCATTTTATCATGAACCCATTCCTGGTCGTGTGACATAAGGTCGAGTATCATAAAATATCCCCCAGGTTTTATTACACGCATCATTTCCACTATTGCTTTTTGTGGATGGGCTGAGTGGTGGAGTACTTGGCTCATGAGTGCAAACTGAACTTCTCCATCTTCAAGGGGTAATTGGTTAAGATCACCAATACGGGTTTCAATGGTGTGAATATTTTTATGTTCAGCTTTCTGTGAAATAATATCGAGCATTTTTTGATTAAGATCAACAGATATTACTTTCTTACAATTAGTTGCAAGCATAAGACTTGTTTCGCCCTCGCCAGCTCCAATATCTACAACTGAGTCATAAGAGAGTAGTGACGCATAGCCACGAACCAGCCCTTCAAAGCCGCCACCAAGCTCAGCAATCTTATGGTATTTTCCTGCAACCTTGTCAAAAAATTGTTGGGATTTACTACGACGTGCATCGAGTACCTGATCAATTTTAGAAAGCATCTCTCCATTTTTATCGATGGATTCCCAGGTTTGTTTTAATAGCTCAGCGAGTTCGCTGTTACTTTTAAACGCGTCACTAATTCTATAGTAAACCTGTGCACCATCCCGTCTGTCTTGGAGTAGGCCACCATCACGGAGTTGTGTGAGGTTGCGACTAATGTTTGATTGATGGATGTTTAGAATTTCAATAAGTTCACTCACGTTGAATTCTGAGTGACTGAGAATCATCAACATTTTCATACGAGTTTCATCGCTGATGATTTTAAAGAACTTTAAGGTGGGCTGAACTTTTTTCACTTTACCTAAATCTTTTTATCAATAATCGTGCAATCTGTCAATATTAATAGGACAATCTTGCAAAATAAAATTATATTAGTTTCAAATTTAAAAAAAACAAGTCGTATACAGGAATTTAGTCTCAAAAACATTGCTAAAAACCAAAAATGGAGAAATACTAATGGCAAAAATTAAAAAAGTAATTGGTCGTCAGATCCTTGACTCACGTGGAAATCCAACTGTAGAAGTTGATGTTACTCTTGATAATGGTATGATGGGTCGTGCTGCAGTTCCATCTGGAGCATCTACAGGTGAACATGAAGCTTGTGAACTTCGCGATGATAAAAAAGACGTTTACCTCGGTAAAGGTGTTC
>JAOPTX010000057.1:0-88735 GCA_051532055.1 Fibrobacterales bacterium
GAGCTTTCTGAAGATGTTCCCGTTTCTGAAGAGCTGATTGGTTGCTCAGATGAATCAGTCTCACTGCTCGAACTCTCAGTTGGATTGTCGCTCGATGATACTCTGTCGTTTGAAGATTCAGTAATTGCTTCACTACTTGAGAATTCATTTGAACTCTCTTGTTGGATAGCACTTGATGACTCATTTTGAGATGTCTCTTCTGGTGCGTTACTGATACATTGAGTAAGTACTAGTGGAATAACTAATAATGTGAGAATGTGCTTTTTCATAAGAGTATCCTTAACGTTCAATAGGTATAACATAGCATATTGCTCCTCTTTTTATATTGAAGTACGTACGAGCACTGTAATATAGTGTTCTCAAATTGAGAGCAGTTTGAAATGGGTTTGTATTATAAGAAAAGTCATAAATGCTTATCAAAAACACCGTGATATCTCATTCTGAAATACCAAATCTAACAATGCAGAGACCAAGTAGGAGTGCTTTGCTTTGTGGATACTCTCTAACTGTTCAGATGGGTGTTAGCAGGGGATGGCGTGCTCTTTTCAGGATAATAGTAGGTGCTGGTATATAGGGGCTAGGATCTGTTGGTGAAATTGGTATTTTGTACGGTATAGACTTACCCTTTAAATAATGAGAACTCTATTTGGCGAGCTATTTTCTCAGCCATAAAAGTTATTGACTATGAAACCTGGAATTAGAATCGCAACCATAGATGATGTAGATACGATTGTACCGTTGTTAACAGAACTCTTCGCTCAAGATATTGAATTTGTGCCAGATGTTTATGCACAGAAGATAGGTGTTTCAGAGATTATATCTAGCCCTGATTTTGGTACAATTTTTCTCGCTGAAATTGACAATCAAATAATTGGTATGCTCAACACTTTATACACCATTAGTACAGCAAAAGGTGGTAAGGTCGCAATTTTCGAAGATATGATAATTACACGTGGCCATCAAGGCAATGGCTATGGTTCTCATTTGTTAAAATTTGGTATAGACTATGTAAACAATTTGAGCATTTCTCGAATCACCCTATTGACTGATTTTGACAACTATAATGCGATTTCGTTTTATGAAAAACATGGTTTTTCTAAGTCAGCGATGATTCCATATAGACTTCAACTGGTAAATGGCTGAGTAAACTAATGTGAAGAAATTACAAGCGGCGTTCCGATCCTAATTCTTTCTACGCTAAACGTGGATCATAGGGTGGTTTCTTCTTTACTCTGTAGGTAAATACACTTCTGTACTCAGCAGCAGCTCAGTCTTTGTGTTGTGTCGGTTATTAAAAATCACTACCCCAATCACCCCATTTCTCTCTACCTGAATTCAGTGGTTCTGGTGCATCTTTGAATACAAGCGGTGGAGTTCTGTCGATGAGGCATTCTCAGCTTCAGGGATGGGGAAGATGTAGTAGGGGTGTTATAGACGTTCCTTGGGGGTTGCATGGTGATTTTATGATAATGGTAGGTGCTGGGATGTAGGGGCTGTGATCTGTTGATTAAATTGGTATTTTGTATGGTATAAACTAACCTTTTGTATACTAAGAGTTATGTGTTCACACACCTAAATCTACTACTTCTACAATATGAACGCATGGATACAGTACCCACACACTATTGATAAAGAATATTTTGAGATAGAGATATATCAGATTAAAGATTTTTTGACAAAAACTGACTGGTCCTCTTTATTTTCACAATACTATCAAAAAGATGAAGATGTCAATCACCCAGGAATCGGTCTAGAATCAAAATCAGAAGCTTATATTTTAATCACTCCATTTGATTCGAACCTATCAAGCTTTACCATACACGAACTTTACCTTTCGAAATACTTATTCTTTTTCACTAAAGAAGTTAACCATATACATGACGATTTGATTTTAGAAGACGTTCTAAGCTTTATCGATGAGTTTTTTGATATAGATTGTAGAGTTAATACTTAGTCAGAAACATCGACATAACAAACTGTGTTAAAACCAAGAACTATGATGCAAAATAAAGTGAAACAATTTCCTCAATCATTAAGAAGCCTCCAAAAGAGACTGTTAGTAGCTTGGGTTCTATTTCTTCCCGTATTTGTTGTTTTAATGTTGATCCCTAAGTTTGTGGGAATTCAATTAGCTTTCTCACTCATTGGGATTTCATATTTTGCATATATGGTACACCAAATTTTTAGCATATGTGAGACCAAGTGTCCAAAATGTGAAAAACCCTTTGTTAGTATTTTCTTTCACTGGGACATTACTGAAAAGAAGTGTAATCACTGCCAATACGATTATAGTCAGGGATAGATCCTCTAGCAAAAATAATATCTCTATGTCCCCTCAAGTCAAGAAAAAAATTGAGCACACAGTAGTAGAGCCAAGAATGCTATCAGCGGAACTTTGATCATAACAATGGTCTCTTCTTTACCCTGAAACTAAACACACTTCTGTACTCAACTACAACTCAGTCTATGGGTTGTGCCGGTTATTGAAAACCACTACCCCAATCATCCATTTCTCTATACCTGAATTCAGTGGTTCTTCCGATACCTCTGTCGTTTCGGGTTTTTGTTACATGAAAGGTGGATTGATTGTGGTTGAGTGCTCGCTTAGGAGTAAAATGACTCGCAGTAATAGTTGGATTAGAAATATCATTTCTTGTAGGATGGCTATGGTATAACTCCAATGTATTGGTACAAAGTGGGCTGAGAGAGCCGGTGTTGATCTTGACCATGCTCATATTGAATGGCCTATAGTGATTACTCTCTTTAAATCAATAGCTGCAATTGCTAAATCTATATCATTAATCGCCTTTTATTTTTAATGAGCTCTTGTGGTATCAATGAAAAAAATAACCTTACGCAATACTATACTGGTACTGGGAATCATCTTTCAATGTGTCAGTGCATCAGAGGTGTCGGCCCCTTGCAGAGAGCATGATGCGCTCATTCTTATTCCCTCGGCATCAATCAACTGTGGTCTTAGTGTTACCATACAGACCTATAGTGGCTACTTACATGTTGCGTCCGTTGATTATGAGGGAAAGGTCTCATATCTACTAGGTACCCAAAAATTAAGCTTGAGTGATGATGCACTCACTTTTTTCGGAGTCAAAACATTAGTGTATCGATCAAAGGATAGTCGTACTTTAATTTCTCTACTTGGGACGTATAGCTTAGATGCTGGTAATGAGTATTATCGTAGAACATCAGTGTTGAGTACTGAAGAGGCATACAATTGGGATTATGATAGATTTGGGGTTGGGGTACTCGGCTCTTTTATGATAACTCCTCAAGGAGTATTGAATACTGATTTGAGTTACTCGTATCTTAAGTATGGATATGTATGGAATGGCGCTGTTGGGTTCAGTAAGAGAATGACTGATCACCTTTCGATGGTTATTGAATTAAATGGTAGTTTTGGCGAGAGTGAATTGTATGAAGAGGAATTGGGTCATCTGACGACTCACGAAATTGACCAGGGTAGCGGCGTAAGTCCTGGAGGCCCAACACCTGGATATGAAAATAATACGAGTATTCCAGTTAAGGGTAGAAATGAGGCTCGATATCCCCGGCCTATGAGTGTGACACCAGTGCTTGGTTTGCAATACCAGAACTCTGGCTTTTTTGTAGATGGAGGGGTTCGGTTATTTTTAGGGACTCTTAATAAAGAGAACCACACGGTTGATTACCCAGTGTTTCCGTATGTAGGAGTAGGGTATACCTTCTCATTGGTAGAACAGCTAAATGATGAAGGCTCAGTAAAAGAGGTAGAATCAGATATTTGTTTTGGAGTGAGTACTGATATTTCGATGGTATCAGAGTATAGTACTGAAAGAGAGCCTTCTGTATCTTTTGAGTCTGACTTTACTACAAGTATGGGGATTGGGATGTTTACTCGATATACTATTGATGCTATTAGTTTTGAATTAGGTATTGAATACCGATATCGATCTATAATCAATAATCTCACCTTAGACAATGCATCGTCTTCTACACCGTTGTACTATGAAGTGATTAACATTGATCAGCATTTACTTGGTATTCCCTTTACTGTAGAACATCCGGTATTCAGTACTGCTTTTGTGCAGGCAGGTGGGTTTATCTCAGTCCCTCTTCGTAGTGAGGTGTACTCAGGGGAGAAGCAGGCAAGCGAAGGGTTATTGGATTCAAAAGTGTCAATACAGTCATATAGTTATGGTCTGATTATGGGGGCGGGTGTTGTGGTAATGCCTTCGGTGCAGCTTCTCTATAGATATAAACGGGGACTGCGTCCTTTGAGTGATGCTGTGGTGTTGAGGGGTGATTATGTTGATAATGCAGAGCTTGGCAAATTGTTTGTTAAGGAGTACTCTCTTTCTGTTCGATATTTGTTTTAGGGGCGCTACAGCAAAACAAAAATTGTTGTAAAGTATGCCAAGAAGGCCAAGAACGTCATCAGCGAAACTTGGATCACAGTGGCCATTAGATTTTTCAGCATAACTGATCAAATTATTCATCTTCACAAGATTCATTGGTATTTTAGCCACTAAATTCTAAAGATACTGTTTTGAATTTTTCATTTAATAGTATTTTTGCGTCATTCAAATATCACGCAGTATCATGAGAGCACATGAAAAGAGCATTAGCGAGTATTATCATATTGGGAACGATTATCATTCAAGGCTGTTTATTTTCTTCTACTGAAATAAGTGAACCCACGACAGTTCTAGAAGACACTTTTGAAGGTTGTTCAGATGGGCTCGATAACGATTTAGATGGGTACACTGACTGTGACGATCAAGATTGCGCTATATTTGCTCGTTGCCTGAGTATTGAATCTTCCGCTGCATTTCAGAGTAGCGTTATTTCTGAACCCGAATATCCTGATCAAATCAATATAACAATACATGGCGTAGTCATTGCGCCCTCAAAATCTTCGGGTAACCCATGGGATGGAACAGAAATTGATGTAGCGACTATAAAAGCATTTCAGGACTTAATTGCAAAAGTAACGGGTAAGGATTACATTGGTGGGGAGTCGGTAATAAAAGTCGTCTCTTATCTCAGTGACCAAGCTAATACGGTATTTGGTCCACCTGATGCTGAAATTAAGGCAGCAATTGATATTGGTTGAGGGTTCCAAGATTTAAAAACTGTTTCTGGAATAAATGAAAATACGTATGTCCCTTCCTTTGAAGGGTGTTCTTATAACTTTATTTTTACTGCTGATAAACCGAGTATAAATATTGTTGCATCAGATGACGATTTGTTCGATCCAGATGAGATTGCTCAAGTTGTCATTACTTGGAAGGAGATTCAAGAGGTTCTTTCATTTGATGGAGAGATAGTTGATGTTTTTATGTGGCATAAATTAAGTGCGAATAAACAGTTAGTCGCCGTGCGGTTATCAGTGACCAAGGTTCGATAGCGTTTGACTGGAGCCATGGTAGTGTATCTGGCCTGATATATGCAATAAGTATTTAACTTGATAGGTGCGCTGCTAGCAATCCTAGGCAAGGTGTCTCAAATAGTCGGCGCCACAATATATGTCAGTCTTAGGGTTGTAGTACTAACTCTTGTGTTATTGGCTTTTAATACAACGGATTGAGTTTTGGCACATCGCATAAGAATTAGAGGTTTTTATTGAATGTGAAAAAAATAAAATTTCATCTCTCTGAGGCTCTGAATGATATGTTTCATCAGGTAATCGATCAGCGGTCCAAAAGGTGGTTCTCCAACCAATAGTTAAGTATTTATTAAATAAACTTCCCGAAGGTAAAATAGAGAACCCGTAATTATCTGTTATATACGGTGAGTTTCTCCAAATACCTGCCGCTAATAGTTTTTGGGTTACATGCCCGCTCCAATCACCATAACTATCTTTTAATGTGTAATCGTGGTCAATTTCATTTGCAACTGTTTCAAATAAAGTATCCCATTCTGAAATTGATGGTAGGTGCCAACCTTCTGGACAAATACCTTGTAATGGGTGAGTTATTGATGAATCTTCTAAACTAAGGCCAGTGGCTGTCGTCCAACTGTAAAGCCGGCCATAGTAATCACAATTTGTAGGAACGCCATCATAGCAAGAACTACCAAAGGTGCTTTCATAATTGAGGTTTTTAGCCATCCAACTTTGCTTTCCTATTTTGACATAGGGATATTTCTGGCTATCTCTATTGTCAACAAAAAATATTTTTTGAGAATCTTGAATAGTTACAGTGTCAATCCTTACGTTTTTGATGGATTCATTCGTAGAGTCTTTTAGAGTCGTTGTGATATATGCACTTGTACCGGCATAGGATTGCGGTATAATGAATGCCAACGTGTCTTCAGCGTATCGTTCATAGGATGGCACTATTGTATCAAGTAACGGTTCAATAAGGCCATCTTCATAGGTGATTGTTAATGTGAGAACAATTGTAGTTTTGCTCATAAATTGAATCTTAAATATCGGACGGAGTAATACTTCTGTTGAAAAATTACTTGGTTCTAGATGTTCCCAGTCAATGATTGGAGTAGTTGTTTGATTTTCATTTTCAAAAAAAAGACCACAGTGAAATAGTGAAATCATACACAAAATTACGCTAAAATAACGGAAACAATATTTTGATAAACTCATGATTGTCCTGCACTTGGAGTGTATGATGTTTTTATGTCTAGAAAATTCATTGTTAGTGTATCAATCTACGATGTTTGCCGGTCAAAAAATAGCTTATAATCATAGGTATCCTATTGGTTCTTCTGAAATTTCTTCTAAAGCTATCTACAATCTCACGCGCCCGCTCACCGGTGTTCTATTCCCGATAGGTTTCGTATACGTATACAATTCTATTGTTCTGGCAGTTGGAACATAAGTGTTCTCAGTACTTACTTGTCAATGGGGTAGAATAGGGGAGGCTAATGGGGAGAGGACTAACTGAATACAGGTAGTAGATAAATATATTACGTAACTAATACTTTTGGGCTATAGGGAGTTGGTCTAAGTCTTTCTAGTTTCTTTGGGGAATCAAGGGGGGAGATTTACCCGATATTGGGAGAAGTGAGTGAAAGAGAATAAAACTGCAGGGTATTATTGTCATAAAGCATCGTTAAACGGTATTCGGCTCCCAAGGTTGCACCGGTTGAGGCTGTTACCATTCAGGTGGATAGCTTGGAAAGTGGAGGTGCTGAGGTGGGTGCCGGGTATATAATAAATAGAGGTTGGAGTGTATGAGTATGCCAGAGATATCATCTAAACGGGAAATACTGACTTTTCTATTACCGCTTATTTCATTTTGGGTGATCGTTCATTATACGATCTCGTACCTATGGTATTCACAGATATTCGCTCACTATGGTGTACCACTGTTTCCGACCCTCTCCATGTATGACTTTTCTTTTGGGTTCATTAGTGTAAATATTCATTTGCTCCCGATGATAGGTAATCTGTTGTTTCTCTATGGAGTAGCAGTCGTCTTCTCTAAGCTCGACGGAAGGATCAAGGAACCAGGTCTCAGTAGATTTGAAACGTTTGTAGGTGACAAAATAAAAATCATTTTTCGAATGCTCCCTGACTCAGTACAACTGACTCTTAATAACAAATGGCGACGTGCGAAGATGTGGGTATTCGGTATCATATGGGCTGGCTTTGTAAGTTTAATAGCGTGGTATGCGTTACAGAAGATACTTGCCATCAGTACATTTACAGCGCAGATGGGTGTTTATCTGGGGCTGTGTGCCCTGGCAATAGCAGCTCGTTATGTACGCAAGTATAGCATTTCATTTGTTCTCTTCTGTATGCTGGTATTTGGCATATGGGTTCATCTATTAATTACAGAGGCGGTGGATGGGGTTATTTCGAAGTCTTCGGATAGATCTATGACTCATACTAGTGTTGTCTCTTTTCGGTATAAATCGAAGGTGATTACTACCTCTGATAGTTTACAGGTATTCTATTATAATGATCGGTATTTGTTGACGATTGGGGCGGATAATCGGGTTGAGCGGTTGGATATGGGGGATGTTGATTTGGTTGTGTATGGGGGTGAGAGATGATTATCGAATTCCATACAGAGGACATCCACTCTTCAGGGGGGGATAACTTCTAGTGCAGAGAAATGGCGGTCAGATAACCGTCACACCAATCTTGAAGGTTGGTGAGTATATATTCACGCTCGTTGAAGTTTTAGATTGATTCTTCGCCCTGATGTTTGTTTAGGGTGGAGGTTATTGTTTCTATATGGGTTTTGTTGAGTTGTTCTATGTTCATTTTTGACTCTCTTCTTCGTAATTCCACATTCTAAAGTCATCGAGGGTTGCTTGCGCTGCTCCGTATGGATCAGGGAATAGTGTTGATGCTGTTACCCCATAAAGTGCGCATAATTTCAATAGTTCAGCAGACTTTGTGACTGGTACTGTTATTTTAATTAAGGCTTGGGGATAGGTGTCTATAAGGTATTGATCAATGTTATGTCTAATTTTAAAGGGATCGGGTTGACCTTTTGGGATATCTTGACGAAGCAGGGTAAAGCACCCTGATTGGGCAGCGATATTTTTATTAGTACTACTTGGGACTTTGACAATCTCAAGGTCTTTAAAGAGTCCTTTGGATTCAGAATTAAATGCCCAGATTGCTAATCTTTCGTTCTCTTTCCAGTTAGATTTTCGTTTCAGTGCGCTGGATGCTGAAAAATATGCAGCTACGTGTGAGCGATATGACCAATCAAGCAATCGTGTTGGTAGGCCATGGTGTTGAGCGTAGGCAAGTAGGTCTCGTACTTCAATTGGCGGCCAAAGTTTCTTTTGGTGTAAATATTGGCCAAAAGCATCGGGATTATTCAGAGCTAAATGTTTTTCTCTAAATGTTGATGAGTCATTGGGGAGAGCTATACCACTTTTGTCGCAGTGTTCGACAAAGGCTTGGATCGACCGGAATTCGTCATATAAGGTAAACGTTGAATCGAGCCATCTTTTAGCAAGTTCTGGCCGTGATTGTGAAAGGAAGTTCCCTATTCTGAATAAAGAAGGTTCTAAGCACCAGTTTGCATTTGCTTGCCCTCTGTAGATTATATCATGAGGGTCTTTGAATAGTGCATTTTCTGGGGATAGTAGGTCCCATAATTCTTTTGCTGTAGCGACATCAATTGTAGTAAATTGCTGATTTATATTTGTCATCTTCGTAGAACCTTATTGCAGTCATACCCTGGTGGTAATGGTTTAAATGGAGGGTCTTGTCTTTGATGTGATAAATATTGAAAATCTCTTAATGGCTGTATGTTCAGTTGAGTAGTTAGGATACAATGGTTTTCACCACCTTTTACATATATTAAGAGTTTACTTTCTGTTTTGGTAGGTTGCAATACACAAGAACCGCCATATTGGGAAGTATTTGAGTGTACAACATAGCAATGAAGATCTCTTACGGCAGATTCTAAAATGTGTTTATAATAGTTAGTATCTGGATTCCAAACACAAGCAACAAGTAAATCTAGTTCAGATTTGAATAGGGATCTGTGTCTTATGTCAGATAATTCAAAGCAATTATAAGTCGCGAATGACATTCCTCGCCATTTGACTTTGTGATACATTGATCTTTTAAATAAATCTGATGCAGGTTTTAACCGTAGAGATTGAATAGTGTCAAGTTCCATTGGAGCATAATGATTTTTGATTCTTGCTGTAACTGAACAAGACTTATACTTGTCATTAATTTTAAAAGGGAGTGCTTCAATAGTTAAATTATACGCATAACCTTTTGATACCCAATGTTCTAGTCCAAATATTATCCCTAGTTGGTGTCTCCGGGAATGCGCAATTATAAAGGGTAGCCAACTTACAGGTATTGAAACTTCAGGTAGAATTAACAAATCTACTTCTTCTTTAGTTGCATCATTGAGTATGTTGAATATTTTTGTTTGGCGTTCAAATGAAGTATTGGCTTTTTTATCTGGTCGTAATGCTGCCTGTATATCTTCTTTGGGTACTTGAATATTTGCTATAGCTACTTTTTGAGTAGTAAAAGAATCGGTTGATATTGTTAACAGGTTTTTCTTGATTGATTTAGGGTCTTTTCTTAGGCTCGTGTACTTTATAGGCAGAGAACCTGGGAAATACACTTTATATTCCTCTAATGAATCAGAAATCCATGATTGAAGGGGGTCTGTATGATTGACTTTGTCTGCTAATGAGTGTGTTTGCCATTCATCAAAATGGATAAAACGGGGGGACATGGATAATTTGTGATTATCTAAACCTGCTGATTTACTATTCAAATATTCAATTTCGTTTGTGAGGTCTCCTTCATAGTTCGTGTAATTGGCAAGAGGCCATGCAACTAAATTCGACCTTATAAGGTTTGAATATCGTATTTGATCTGTAAATGAAAAAATGTCATTAGGTAAGTCATGATTTTCATAATCTAATAGAGCAAGGTTTATACTCACAGAAATTTTGTTATACTCAAGTAAATTTGTTATAAGTCGGTCAGTAATGTGATCTGACTCTTTCTCATTAAAATACCGGATTTTAAAAATTTCATTTTGAATTGAATTGTAAAATTCTATTAAATTTGCTTGTTTGTCTGGGGCGCTGTGTATGACTAGGTATTGATAAACTTTTTCCCACAGGCGTGAAAATTGAATGGCATTTGAGCCTTGGAAGAACATTTTGAGTTGCGGAACGATACTTTTTTGATTATCTAATTTACATAATCGGTGGGCATTAATGTGATTTGATAAAAAGCCTGAAAGTTCAGATTCATTTTCAGCAATGCCTACGACACTCCTGAATTTATTTATGGATCCTTCGTATAGTATATCATATGCACACTTATCTAAATCTGATTCAAATGAGTCATTTGCTAAAAATTTAAAGGCACTACTTCTTTCATCAATATTATTTTGGAAAACTTGAAGTCCGGCTTTGCTAAAATTATTGTCAAAATACTGCAAAATGAGTTTGCTTTTTTGTAAAGGTATTATAGTACTCTTCACAGATAGACCATATTCACTTTCGGAACCTGGTAATTGATGTATGTTTGGTAAATACTGCTCGATAAATTTTTCTATTGGCGCATTATCATCAACGATTACATTTCTATAGACAATTAGGATGTCGTCTACATACCTGCCATATTTAATAGGGTTTATAGCATGTTTCACGGTTATATCAAACTCTCTAAGGTGCCAGTTTGCTAATATAGAGGATGAGGTTAAGCCAATAGGTAAGCCAATAGGTAAGCCAGTTGGCTCAAGGCAGTCAGGATGCGTGGTTTTCAGTGAACGGCGAATTTTCTGTGCATATTTTTCATGTATGATTTGTAGAGTCTTATGTAGCTTTAAGACAAGTTTTAATTGGGAACTATCATCTCCGAAATACTGATATAAAATATTAGTTATTTCTTGATAATCTATATTGATGTGATAGAAGTAAGACTTTAAGTCAAGTGATAATAGCGCCACGGGTTCGTGCTTTGAAAGTTCTAGGGCTGACTTTACAGCTATATCCCGCCATTTTTTATATTGATCAATATACAGCTTAAAAAGATCTCTACTTTTACTTTTTTGGTCATTATTACTTGAAAATTTAAATGAATCAGGTCCGAGTCTGTTGCCATAACACTCATCGATTAAATTATTGTCGAGGATAGTACCTACACAAAGTGACCAAAGTACTTCAATAATATGCAGTTCTACAGGCATGGAAATTAGATAATTAACTTTGTCGATATTATAGTTTGAAGATGTTGTTACATTGGTAATGAATAAACCCTGATTGCTACCATTGAGTTTTTTATTTTGTTTGTCTTCAGGGCGATACACTGACTTTGGAATTAATTTATAGTCAATATCACTAATAAAAGAATCTATTTCCGTTTCATATTGGATGTCTTCAGAGTTAAGTATATGCTCTAGATAATCTAATCTTTCTTGAAAGTCATTTGTTTCAAACTCAGCAACTCTCTGTTTTAAAAAGAAATTTAAGTTTTCATGATATGCGTAGTTTTTTAGAAATAAAAATGCTTCCGTTAATAATTCATGATTAATTTGCATGTTGACTCTTATGTTGAAACGGTGAATATGCTAAATAATAAAACAGGCAACGCCGCTAACGCTCCCACTCTACCAATGAAATCTTGAGGTCCGGAGCTGAGGTGTTTTAATAGTCCCGCTATCATTGTAATAATGGTAAAGAAAAGAATGATTTTCGTTGCAGGCATATCTCATTTACTCTCTTCAGTTTTTTGGGATGTGTATTGTTTAAGTACGTCTGAAATTGTGTTACTTAATCGAGAAAGTCCATCAATTGAAGGCGTAATATATTCTACT
The DNA here is from genome assembly GCA_051532055.1 of Fibrobacterales bacterium. GTDB lineage: Bacteria > Fibrobacterota > Fibrobacteria > Fibrobacterales > JAOPTW01 > JAOPTW01. The sequence goes on from JAOPTX010000057.1 coordinate 12,285, forward strand.
TGCTCTATTCTAATACTTGCTTCTTCAATTAAGGTCTCTAAGAAAGGAATATCTAATTGTTTATGGTGTACTTCAATTAGTTCTCTGTATCTATGTTGCATGTGAGAATTTAACTCATCTTTTAGGTGGTTGGGTATTTCTAGGTATTGATCAATAAACTGTTGTGGTGTAACGTTTTCGAACTTTGCTACTCCAAGTGTTTCGGATGTACTATGTTTTAACCACTCAACAAACCCTTCTAATGAAGTACACGTTTCTGTAAAAAGAGAATCTTTTTCTAATACTAGTTTCTCTCTATAGTGGTCTGATAGCATCGTGCTTAGCTTGGAATGGGACTCTTTAAGGCTCTTATAATCTTCTATATCTTGGAATGTTTTAAATTGATATTCGCCTTCTTTATGTTCACTTAATGCAATTTTATCATCACTTATGATTTGCCTGATGTAATCTTCAAAGTAAATTTCCAAAGGTTCTGTAAATACAGGTAGGAGGCCTTTAAGTCTAATTTTATATAAGTATTCAAATGTGGTTAATATTGTGTCTGGACTTGTCACATTGTGTGAGGTGTACTCTTCTTTAATTTCCTGAAGTATTTCAATAAAGTCTTGATCTTTCAGATTCCACCATTGATAAATTCTACCTAAGAGTTTGCCAATACTAGTTGCGAAACTGTTATGAATATTAATTTCTTCTAACAGACTTTCTCTACTTAATGTTCCTTCTTCAAACCACTCTTTCCAAGTCTCAATACTTAATGACTCGGCAAAAGCTCCATCATACTTTTTTCTAAACTCATAATATGTATTGTTGAGTGGATCTTCATTTGGGGATAATTTTTCTTTTTTGTTGGCAGCTCCCATTACTTGTGCATATTTTTCCCGTGGTAATCCTCCAAGTGTATTACTGTACAGTATGTCTTTTACTTTAAGGTCTCCAATATAAAGTGCATATTGATATGCAAAAAACTCCATAACTAAAAATGGCATATAGGTTTCATTGGCAAAAACATCATCTGCAGTAATCGGAGAGGGTTTGTCTGAGTCGGTGAGAATATGTTTAAATCTTTGGAATTCTAGTAGGGCATGTTTTAAAGACCGAAAGTTATTTTTTTTTGAGTTATCAAAAATTTGTAGTATACCTTTCTTGTGGGGCTTGAGTATCTCTATACATTTATCACCTAAAGGGCTCTCTTTATTTTCAAGATCTAACCAGCTATCTAAGACTTCATGTGGGGTTGTTCTTATTTTAAATTCTTTACCAATGACTTTTTCTTTAACTGAGCTTAATTTAAATGGGGTAGAGTGGTCTTTCTGTTTTTCACAAGCCTCTTCCCACTTTTCATGTTCGGCTAGTAGAATGCAGTGTAAATGTTCATGTTCTACATATTGATTTATATATCCAAGTAGTTGGGGCATGGGGATATCAGCGCGTTCAACATCATCAAAAACAAGGACGCATAACTTGTTTTTAGTCAATTGTTCTTTTAAACCGTCGACAAAGGCGAAAGTTTCATCTATAAGCGGATTAATCACTTGAACACCCTTGTAGGTTGCAGCAATTTTGCTGACAAGTTTTGTTCCACTTAGTGTCAATTTTAATTTTTCACTGGTCAGGATTGGATGTAATGTTTCTTTTATTCGATCATCAACTTCATTCTTTGATTGAACTCCAAAAAGGCTAACATAAATTACGACTGGACCTTTTTCTCCCGTGAGATTGTCTATACGTTGTTTATTGAATTCAAGACATTTTTTGATGAAATAAGTTTTACCTCTCCCCCAGTCACCAGTGATTAGAACAGCAAAGTCTGGATTAGGTCTTTCAAGGTAATGGTTATTCAAATAATCTTCTATATGTTTGTTAGAATTACTCATGATTGTTCTCCCAAAATATGTATTTTAAGTTTGATCTAGTGTTGTGTACTCAGGATCACCGAAGTTTTTAACTACCAGTTCACTCTCTGTAGTAGTCGCTCCAGTTTCTATAGCAATTTGAGTATCCTCCTCAGCGGAAGCATTTTCACTTTCCATGTTACTAACCTTTGTCACCTCCTCAACAATCCTCGGCGCAGAAGGCTCCCACTTAACAAGATGCTGAACCACATTCTTATAATACTCAACAATCATCGAGTCAAGGGTAACCACAAACTTAGACACCGCCGCAAAGTTCTTCCCAAAGTCCTTAATACGGATAATCCTAAACTCCTTAATCTCTAAGTCTTTAATCTGGCTGTAGATGGCATCGATATCCTGAAGCGCAATCCTATCTATCTGCCGTTTGTTTCTATACACAATATCTAACTTAAGCTCACCAGCGACTTTGTCAAAGCTCTCTAAGCCCCTCTTCTGACAAGTATCAAACTGACGCTTAATCCACCCAAGCTGACCTTTCAGCTTCTTGTCTTTGGGAGCGGTAAGAGTAACACACGCCTCAATAATCCGTTTTTCAAACATCGCATTAATATCAATATTCGACACAGCACCTTTTACCCGCAAGACAGAATAGAGATGTTTGGTACTCAAGAGCTTCTTCTTGTCATCATCAATTCTATTCTTCAGCTTCCCTTTGTATTTATTCTCACCAGAGCCAACAAAGAGCCCAAGCTTGCGACTGAGCAATAGCGCTAAATCCTTCTCTTCCTGATGCCAACTGATAACCGCTTGCTCAACGTCCGGATCTGACTGTTTAAGGCTGGTTCCTGAGTTTATCTTCTCTACGACATGCTTCCAGCCAGGTTTCATCTCATTGAAGCCACAGACACCTGATTTCTTGTTTTCTAGATAGAGTACAATCTCTCGCATTATCTCTATCTGATCGTCATCGGCAATGTTTGTGTCATTATCAAATAAGAGGATATGCGCTATGGTCAGGAGGTATGACCATGAAAAGTGGTAGGGAGTGAAGTTTTTGGTCGACCGGATGGTGAGAGGGGACTGAGTAGGGTCGGTGACATACTCATTCGAAACCGTAATTAAGTTTGGTATAGAAAGCGCCTTCGAAAGCGCCGCATACCGGTCTATCTGCTCCTGCTCAAGCTTAGCGGTGCCGTTTTTCATCTCAAAAAGCGCCGCGTCTCTGATGGTGCCACCCTTTACGACCAACAGCAGCCCATCAATACGAGACTCCGGAAACTCCTTAAATGCCACTTCGGTATAGACAAAGATGGTGCCCCCGGTCTGCATCTTTACCGCAGAGAGGATATGCTTCCGAAACTCTTTAATGAGCCTGATGCCCGATAAGATTACAGAGGTCAGTGCCATCTCATCGCCCAGCTTTTGAATAGGGATAAGGGTAGCCTGCCTGAGAATGATCTCACCACATTCAACGTATGCCTCAAATTCAGTCTTCTTGAGCCCAATAAGTTTTGTCAGTTTCTTATCCATCAATTCCTCAGTGTGTAATAGTGTAGTGATTATTTAGAATATAATAATGTTTGTAAGCTGGAGCGTTGTAGAGAATGGGTTAGAGTGCCCCATTGTTCTATGCGCTCCAAAGAAGACAACATAACACTAATTGGGATTTGTGTAAATAGCCCAAACGTACTAGTCTCTGGTGGGTTATTAATCCCCCCCAAAAAATACGCGGTAATATCAGCAGAATAATTTTCCAAATTACCAAAAAAATGGACACAACTTGCAGAAGTATAACGAACGCTTACTGCACGTAAGCTGAATGTGTCATTAAGGTTATGTTTTTAAGTAATGTAGAATAGTATCTATAAATCTTTATCTATGTTTAGATGTGGGTACACGACAGTTTATGTGAGTACGGTATTGAGTAAGGGCTATAATGAATTCCAGAAAATCGATTTTTTATATGTGCGTTCTATTAATGTTTCATTCGCATGTGTTTGCCGTGTGTTCTTTAAACAAAAATTCTGATTCGGAATATGAAATTGGTACCTATGAAGATTTAAAATTAATCGGTATTGGTGATTGCTCATTGAGAGATACGTTTCGCATTATTGCAGATATTGACGCCAGCCCTTCTCAGACAGAGAATTGCGTGAATAACCTTGATTGCAAGGGATTTATCCCTATTGGTGCGAGTTCAAATAAATTTTATGGTACGGTATGGGGGGATAAACACATTATCTGGAATCTCTATATTAATCGACCCGCTGAAGATAACGTAGGTCTCTTTGGATTTGTTGGAAGAGGAGGACGCGTTCTTAGTCTAGGGGTGACTGGTACTGTGACTGGAAACAAAAATGTGGGAACTATTGCAGGTCTTAATGATGGTTGGATATCAATGACTTTTAGCAGTTCTACAGTGCATGGAAACGATAGCTATGTGGGTGGACTCATTGGAGATAATTCGAGTTGGGTTATATCAAGCTACTCTACAGGAGCAGTTACTGGAAGTGCCAGCTATATTGGTGGACTCGTTGGCAGTAATACTGGTGCATTATATAAAACCTATTCAAGCGCTAGTGTTGCAAGAGTTGGAACAAATACCGGGTCTTATTATGTAGGAGGTCTGGCAGGAATTACAGATTTCACCACCGTCGATGGGTATAGTGTGGGACGTGTCGGCGGGAATACTGCTTATTATGGTGGGTCAATAGGGCAATTAGGGCCTAATGCTGATGTAATTAGAATATTTTGGAGTAGTGAACTCTCTGGACAAAATATCGGTAATTATGGTAGTCCAGATCCCGATGTAATCAAAACCGATGAACATCGCTTAACACTATCTGCAACGTATGATTATTGGGATTTTGGAAAAAACTGGGATATCAGTGAAACTAAAAGTTATCCCTTGCTCAGGGAAGTTTACAATGCTCCAATAGCTTTTACTGAAACAATGATTTCTGGCGATCTGTTTAGCGTAAACCAACTGTTAATAAATGATTATAGCAGTACACCAAGCCGAGAGATGGTCGTTAAGATTGAGGATCAGCTCGGATGTAGTCAAGGCGCTACTGGTACTATTGATTTGTCTGGCCTTAGTCAAGGAGATACCTGCGCTGTAACGTATCGTATTGGAGAAAAGTTTTCGGTAACTGATACTCTTTGGGGGAACAGCGTTAATTCATATGTCATTTTCTCACAATTGTTATTTAATCAAATTCCAGACCAGATGTATGGAACAGCAAATACTCTTTCATTAAATGCTTCAAATGCAGCTGATGCCGTAACACCCATTGTTTTTACATCTTCGGATATCGGTGTAGCGAGTATTTCCGGAAATGAAGTTCAAGTTAAGGGAGCTGGAACTACTATAATTACTGCTACACAAGGAGCGCTATCTGTCACACAACAACTGGTAGTGTACCCCAAATTGATAACGGTTAATGCAGTAGCCCAAGACAGGGAGTATGATGGCACAAAATTTGTTACTGTAACTGGTGTTCCCGTAGGGGTACTTCCTGGTGATGATGTAAGCTGGGAATTGGACACGTGTTGGTTATACGATAAAAATGCTGAACGAGACAAAAATGTTGCAATACGTGGTTCGGGACTTGTTGGCGTTGACACAGCTAACTATATAATCAATCAGATCCACTCTCTTACCGTCAATATTTATCCCAAACCTATAACTATTGATACCATTGAAATACCCGAGAAAGAATACGACGGGACAACTGAAGCATTTTTTACTCTCTGGGATCCTGCTTTTGATTTGATGACCGGTATAAAAATGAATACACTTCTTAGAGATAATATTTTACCTGAACTAGACTCGGCATTGTATCATGATAAAAATGTAGGAGCGGACAAGGATATTGATTTATATATTCACTTTGGTGGTGTTGATGTAGATAATTATTCGTTTCCCTATCCCTTGAGTGTAAAAGGAACCATTGTCCCGCGCGAAATCACAGCAGTGAAACTTCACTTCGAAAAAAAGGTGTATGATGGAACTCGTAATGTGGTTTATGAATCAGCAGAATTTCAAAATATCATTCCTGGCGATATCCTTACCCTTGACCTTGATACTGCATATATGGTAACTAAGGAAATTCATAGCATGACTCCAGGTATATGCATTATGGAAAAACTTATTTTGGGTACGCTTAAGTTATCGAGTGTTGATTTTCAAAACTATTCAATAGGGGAGACACCACTTACATACGGTGTCTGTGTATTTCCCGCTCCACTAACAATAACAGCAAATGATTCAGTGGTATATGGGGATGAGACAATTACTGAGTACTCTTATAGTTATGATGGCATTGTTGCAGGTGAAGATGAGTCAATAGTCAAAAACCTTGTAACCGAAATAGTATCTGAAAATGATTCACAAACTGTGGTGATAGGTTCTGGAGCGCTTGCATTTAATTATGTCATTAGTTATGAACCCGGTGTAATTACTCGGCTTGCAGGAGAACGCCCTTATGACAACCCAATTATAAATAATCCCACAGATACCAATCAAGGAATAAGTCACTCTGGCTCAAGTGAGCAATCAGGTAAATCTTCCGATACATTTGAATTGGGCAATAGTTTTGATAGTGGTTTGGGGCAGGGGCTGTCAAGTAATGATGTCTCTCCAATTAATATTCCGGGTAATACTCATGACATATCCATAACTCATGCAGGTATCGTTACACATGACGTGAAAGGTGTTGTAGAAATTTATACAGTTGTTGGGACAAAAGTGTCCTCTTTTAATGTAACCCAAAATGGGTTGTATCACCATACATTACAGCCCGGTGTATATATTGTAAAAAGTAGTAAAGGTTATCAGTTGTTTAATTTTTAGAGGGGGCTGTGGAATGGGTGTTCGGGACAATTCAAGGTGTTAAAAATAAAGGATAGGTAATTCTAATTGTCGTTGACGTTCAAAAATCATTGTCGCTGATCACTTTCAGACAATAGTTTTCCATAAGTATATGAAAGCCACTGCAAACTCCCGAGATGTTGGTGCCCCCATTCTGGATCTTTACTGCAGAGAGGGTAGGCTTCCGAAACTCTTTAATGAGACTAATCTCACCACATTCAACGTATGCATCAAATTCAGTCTTCTTGAGCCCAATAAGTTTTGTCAGTTTCTTATCCATCAATTATACTGGCGGACATTTTGACCTGAGACAAGGGGAGGGGAAGCCCTTGATACGTTGTTGGAGAATATGGGGGAGGGGTGTAGGAGTGACTTTTGGTCTGGAAAGTATTCTGTTGGTGTTTTCAGCCTTAATGCTGAATGAGGCACATAATTATTTTACTCCTCTACCCATTTTGCCATAATTATATTGCCAATGTAGTGTAATGCTCCAAACGATTAATGTATTTTTTACATCACTCTATTTACTGCTTGGGCAAATATGATTTTTAATGTAATGATTTTATTGTGTTTTCTAGTATTACCTGCGTTTGCGCTAAACGGTACTCTCAATGGAGACGGTACTGTTGATTCCCCCTGGCTTGTAGATGATTATTCTGACCTTAAAATGGTTGGAGACGATAAATCAGGATACCTATACTCTGATCATTATCGATTAACAGCCAACATTAACGCATCACTTTCAAAATCTGAGAACAATGGAGAAGGATTTGTACCTATTCCACGTATTTCGGTTTTCACTGGTAGTTTACATGGGGCAGGTCATGTTATATATGGCCTGTATATTAATCGACCCCTAATAGATGGCGGCGCTCTCATTCGTCGATCACGTGGGGCTGTGATCGATAGTTTAGGGGTGATAGGTGACGTTACAGGCATGTCAGACATTGGGATGATCGTAGGTTTTGCAGAAGAAACAACGATCACTCACAGCTACAGTTCTGGTGTTGTTACTGGAAGAAATAAGGTTGGAGGTATGGTTGGAAAATCAGATAGCTTAACGTTAATAGATAGTTATTCTACTGCAATGGTTTGGGGAGGTACAAGAGTAGGCGGACTTGTAGGGGATTTTCCCCATGGTACTATGAGACAGTGTTATTATAGTGGGATTATTTCTTATGGAACCCACGGTGGCCCGGCAGTGGCCAGTATGGGGGCACTTGTGGGGTATCAATTCTCTTCAGAAGTGACAGCAAGTCATTGGTATGGAGATATTGTAGGGGTGCGGCCTTTTTCTAATACATTTGAGGAAATGTGTAGCCTCACTACATATGTGGGTTGGGATTTTGATACTATATGGGAATTACAACCAGAAAGTTTTCCGACATTAAGAGGAGTAACTACGGCACCAATGGGGGCTCCTGATACAGTGTCAATGCTCTCTGAACCAATTACTCTCACACCATTTTTGGATAATGACCTTTATTTACAAGGGGGCTCTATTGTCGCAAAACAAACAGGGTACTCTCATATGAATCGTCTGCGCGATTCTCTATACGTCCACTATAAACCTGGAATAGTAATTCAGCCAAATGATACGCTTTGGGGTGGGATAACGTATGTAGTAGCCCCTTACAGTGATACTATCTCTATAGACTCATATGATGATCTAAAATTAATCGGGAACAATTGGCAGTATCCTTTGGGGGGAGTCTATCGTTTAACTACTCATATTGACGCATCTCCTTCAAAGAATGAAAATGATGGAAAGGGCTTCACACCTATAGGGAGCCTTGCTCAAAGATTTACGGGTGATTTTAATGGCGCTGGTTATACTATAAGTGGATTATTTATACATTCTAATGAATTTGAAATTGGCCTTTTTGGGAGCACCTTAGATGCAATAATCGATAGTGTAACCATAAGTGGTGATATTACTGGATATTCGCATGTAGGGTCACTGGTAGGTATGGCTGAATTTACTCAAATATTTCAATGCCATAGCAGAGGTTCAGTCACGGGTGAAAGCAGAACTGGCGGGCTTATTGGCGAATTAAGGGATGCCAATTTAAAATATAGTTCTCATAGTGGTACAGTATCCGGAAAAGATAATGTCGGAGGTTTGGTTGGCTATAACGTCGATTGGTCTCAAGTTGCACCCATTATAGAATATTGCTACAGTAGTGGTTCTGTATCGGGCGAAAATTATGTGGGTGGTCTTGTGGGAAGGGGCTCAAATATTGAAAAAAGCTATAGTAGCTGTGCTGTAAGTGGAGAAATATCGGTTGGTGGTCTTGTTGGAGAGGGTTCAAATATTGATTATACTTATAGTGTCGGACCTGTTTCGGGTAAAGAAAATGTAGGCGGACTTGTAGGGTATTCACCTCATTCAATTACTCACAGTTACAGTAGCAGTATTGTCAAAGGCGATTCGAACGTAGGGGGAGTCGTTGGCAGGGGAGCATTTCAAGGTGTTGGTGGTTCTTACTGGAATAAGGGTGCGGTAAAAAATCCAACGAATGATTTTGGTATAGGGTTAACATCCGATGAAATGAAATTAATGAGTTCATTTGAACCAAACTTTCAGTTTGGGTTTAGAGAGTGGGTAATACATGATAGTGTGAGTTACCCAGGAATAAGAGGGATAAATAATACACCTGTGGTGTCGAAGATACAGCCTCAGCAAATAAAAGAGGGCGGGAGCCTTACGGTGTTAGTATCAATGACAGACGCAAGTGATGCTGATAATAATGCGAACATGAATTCTATGGATTCTCTTATTGCTAACAATTATGATGGTGGCAATCGGCAACAACTTTCAATAGTTGTTGGTGCAGGTAATAATTATACGAGTCAAGGCTCAACAATTCACTCTGATGCAGGTTTTATTGGTGAATTATTGGTTCCAATACAGGTGTTTGATGGGGGTATTACTAGCCACGTCGTAATAATGACTGTTACAGTGGTAGATAAAGCTCCAGAAAGCGTATCGAGTGGTGAAGAGGGGTCAAGTAGTGCCTATTCAGCAATACAATACTCGAGTGATATACATTCTTTTCAATCAAGTTCCTCTCACTCAAATATAAATGACACTACTCCAGATGTTTTGAACTACTCAAGTAGTTTCTTGACTACCGATTCATTGGAAATTGCCGGGATAAATGGTTATACATCAGAAAAAAGAGATCGTATATTTCTAATAAATAACAAAAGCCGTGCGACTGACTTTATTAGTGGACCAGTAGGTGAAAGTAGGTTTACGTTATATTCTGTACATGGATCAGTAGTTAAAGAAGGGTGGATTACACAAGATTATTTGGTTGATTTTAGTAGCCTTAAAGAAGGAGTGTATGTTATTCGCTTTTGGTAATATCATAGTAAATCAATACACATAATTAAAAAGATAAGTGCACTTGTAACCCTCCCGACAACCTGTAGCTGCTATTATAGTTAGCTATCAATCATGCCAGCCAGATGGTAAATGTAGCACTTATTGAGATGTGTGTAAATAGCCCCAACGTACTAGTCTCTAGCCAGTGTCGCACTCAATGCAACTAGCTGAATTCAGGGAGTTACTCTCTTTAACATCCCTAAAAAAATTAACCCTGTAACGCTCCCCCATAATACAGTAGGCTGAACCGGGCATACATCAAAGGAGAGGGAGCGATGCATGGAATTGAAATTGCTATACCCTCACAAAGTGTGAGGACTAAATAGCTTCAATTCGTTTTACACAATAACAAAGTTTGATTAAATAATATATTCAAGACACGCAAATACTATATAATGAGATACCCTATGAATAGTACCTGTATTACATTGATTTTATCACTACTTGTGCTCCTTCTTTCTGGCTGTGACCTTGGTATCGTCGACAAAAAACAAAGTAGATCTGAACTCATTGATGAGGCTGCCTCTTCAGAAAAGAGTACCCTCTCTTCCTATTCATCCTCTGTCAACACCAGCTCTGAAACAATCTCTACCCATCTATCTTCGGATCAAAAGAATCACACTACTCCTGTGACGAGCTCATATTCTCTGCATACGTCATCATACACCACCGCCAGAGTAAATCACCAGGGCATATCATCATCCAACAGTCATCAAGCTCCCACAAGTGATCCGTATATAAATCCTAATAGTGATACTATTATTGAAATTTGTAATGATGGAATTGATAATGATATGGATAGAAAAATAGACTGTGAGGACCCCGATTGTTGGCCCATAGAAGGCGCTCAATGTGGTGAGTTCACTGAAGCCCTCAGCGAAGCCTTATGCAGGGATGGACTCGATAATGACGAAGACGGTAAAATTGATTGTTATGATCCCGATTGTTTACTCTATGATGAACTCTGTCCAAGCCGCCTACGAACAGACATTGATGTTGTTGCAGAATGCGATGATACAACCTTTACATTTATGCGATTTGAAAAATTTACTATGACCGTCTACGATCACAACGCTAATACTGATTTTGGTGTTGGTGGTGGCAAAGACTCCCTGAGACAAGGAATGGTTACAGATAGACTTGTTGATGGTAGGCCGGTATTTAAAGAGAACCTCTTTAATAATACGCATATAGCCGAATGGTGGTCAGAGAGCTATGCGATATCTTCAACGGATGTAGTGCTCCCTTTTGCTAAGATGGGACCTTCAACCTTTTTGTATAATGACCCTGACTTCTTTCCTTTAGATGGGTATGATGCTCAGGAAGGTGATGATGGACTCAACTACTACTTTGCCGGTCACTTACAATGGAAGTTTGTCTATGATGGCCATCTCGACCAATTCTTTAGCTTTAGTGGAAATGATGATATTTTTGTCTATCTAAATGGTAACCTTGTTCTTGATATTGGTGGTGTCCACACTCCAATAGAAGGCAATTTCACCTTTGATGTAGAACTCGATAGACTTGGTATCGGTGTCGGTGAAGCCGTTACTCTTGACCTTTTTATGGCCAATAGACAGAAATCAGGATCACAGCAGGCAATTGAAATTACTAAACCCTGTTTTTTTAGAGATTAATTTTTGATGCATTCTTTTAAAATCATCTAAAACACACCAGTAAACAAAAAAGTGGCCCACCTATAAGGTGAGCCACTCTCTGTGATTTCAATTGAATAGTGCGAATAAGACTATTCAGAAACACCTGAAGCAATGTTGATCCACTCATAGTGCATAGCTGTCACTGGAGTCGATGCACCAAGACACACTACTACATAGTCTTGGTGTGAATAGTGACCAGTACGTGCAGCCATCATTTGACCAACGCGCTCTTCATTACACTCAGGAAGTGGACGTCCACCGTTAGTGTTGTCATAGCTTTCAAAGCGTATTGACTCTGCAGAAATGTGTGGTGCTCCGATTTCTTTGTATACTTCTACTTCGAAAAGTGAGAAACCGTAGGCTGTTGCTCTGTCAATAAGTACAATTTTCATGTAACTGTAATAACCGAAATCACTAACGATTTCATCAACGCCACCATTAGCATTCGCATCAACATATGCAGATGGAGTGCTCCAGTCATAGCCGTTGTATGAAAATTGAAGTTCGTAGTTGCTTGCGTGTGCAGCTTCCCATTTGAGTACTACTTTTTGAATATCAACAGTTCCGCCAAAATCAATAACGAGCTCTTGATTGTTAAAAAATTCTGATGCCCAACGAGTACCTTGATCGCCATCAAGAACGTTTGATGCTTCATAGAGGTATGATTCAGTTGATGATGCTGTTGCTGTAGCGTTGCCCGATACGAGTTCGTAGTATTGTGCTGATGCAAGTGAAGATACTACTGTGGTAAGAAGCGCAACGCGCTTTAAGATATTTAATAATGTCATGTGTGTCCCTTTAAGATTATATTCAAAACGGTGTCCCAGTAACGTTTGTTTTGAACGAGGCAAAGGTATAAAAGAAATATTATCAGTCTACAGAAAATGACGAATGCTTGAGGTGTTTTAGAAAAAATAATTGTGCCTTTGTTGTTGGTTTTTAGAGTATGTGTTTTGTTGACACCCCATTGATAGTGATAGCGTCGTTGTGGTATCTCTTATTACATAGTGTCTAAATGGTTGTATTATTTGGCTGTGAATTATTATCAGATAATTTGTTGAACTCAGAGATTTATAAAAGGTATTGAAGCATATACGAGCCGTGAAACTAATTATTTATTTGAAGTAGATGTTGGAGGATCGAGCAGAGTTGATATTATATTACAGAATTGATGACGAATCTGGACATTCAGTCTGATAGCAACTATTTTATTGGTATGGAACAGTTATATACCTCAGAGTAACAATGAAATCAACCGCAGAAAAGTATTATGCATCGACCTTATTGACAGGGATTGTTTTAGAATATCTTAAGGGATGTGGGGTAATGGATGAAGCTATTGTAGAGGCCACCGGAAAACCATGTGCCTATTTTAGAGCTTCTGATGAGTACTTAACGGTTTATGAAGAAATGGGCTTGTGGGAAAAAGCATGTATTTTAACAAATAATATTCATGCAGGTATTGATATTGGTTTGATGACTACCCCTGAAGGTCTTGGAGTAGTTGGATACTTGTGTCTTCAACGACCAACGGTTAAGGATGCATTAGAAACGTATGCTCAGTATCATAAAATTCTACAAGAAGGGGTACGGCTCGATATTGTGACTGGTGGAATTGATGCCTTTTATCATAGTATCGAGATTCCCCATTTTGAACCGCCACAATCAATAAACGAAATGGTGGTGGCAGCAACCTGGTCTATTATTGCGTCAGTAACATCGATACCAACGCAACTATTGGAAGTACATTTTATTAACGATCAACCTCATTCTACCGACAAGTTATTGAGTGTATTTGGCAAAAGTATTGTACTTAAATTTAATCAAAAGAGAAATGGTCTTTTGTACCAAGGAGGGTCTTTTAGTACCGCTTTGAAGAACCCGAATACTTCATTGGCGGATATTCTTCAACAGCATGCCCAAGTAACGTTACAGACTCGTTCACCAAAAGAGTTGTCGCTTACAGAAAAAATTGAGCAGTATATTATGGAAGAAATACACCAGAGTGATATAACCATAAGTTCGGTGGCTGGTAACCTAGGGATTGGCGTGCGTACATTACAGAGAGAACTTAAAGAAGAAGGGGTTGTTTTTAAACAGATTGTTGAAGACTCTCGAAAATCATTGGCTGAGGGGTATTTAAAAAAAGGTGATCTCTCTATTGCAGAGATTGCTTTCCTCCTGGGATTCAGTGAACCGGGCGTATTTACCCGGGCCTTTAAGCGATGGTTTCACTGTGCCCCAAAAGAGTATCGAAAAGAGTACTTACCTTAAAAGTGATACCCTAAGTGTATGGTAGGGAAGAGCGAAATAGAGGTGTAGTCATATTTGTTTTGTTGAATGACCACCTCAGATCCCCAATTGTGATTATAATCAACACTGACCCATGGGGTGACAAAGAAGTGCCCCCATGACCAACGGTAGCCAACTCTCACTCCGCTCGATGTAATGATACGGTTTTTATTTTGAGACGCGTAACTAAATTCAACAGTGGCAATGGACCCTTGAATACCAGTAAAGAACCCGTCGAGTGCATTGCCATACCAATCATATTTAAAACCGGCCCCTTTAAAATAGACGGTAAAATTTTTGTTATCAGAATCTTCAGGAAGTTCAAGACCAAATACACCAACATCAATTTTTGTCTCATCAAGGAGGTAGATTCCATGAAGAGAGTACCCTTTTAAAATGTATGCAAGGGGGTCAACTTCTATTTCGAATTGAGCGTGGCACGGTGATAGTAATACAAAAAATATGATTAATGTTGTTATCAGTGTAGTAGTGGTTCTTGATTGTTGCATGGTCGTATCCTCATTAGGATTATAGTATGGTCTAAAGGTATCTAATGGAGTATCAAGAATGAATGACGCTGGGTGTCAAAAAATTGACATTTGATGACAGGATTGCATATTATTTCTTTTCCACGTTTGTTCATTTTGATAAGAGAATAATCTGATAGCAGAATAGTGTAAAAATTCAGCAGAGATCTGAAAGACCGATTCCCATACATTAGATATGTTGATCCTCATACAAAACAACATTGAGGGATACGTTCCATGAGTAATAAAAAGAGTACTAATCTTAAAGCCTACCGTGCGGCACCACTTTTGACAGCACTGGGGTTTACACTGGCATCACTCATATTTGTATTTGTACTTGATATGCCAAAACCAGTTCCGGTGTTCATTATTTTTGCAGTTATTCAAATTATCGGTATGACACTTTTTGGTGTGCTTCCGGGCAGAGGAAAAAAAGTGGCGCGCCTCATCTCTATGTTTCTAGTTGGTCTCTTTATTATGGTACTCGCAGGGGTACTGGGTAAAAATAATTTTCAACTTGAAGGGTTTCTGTTTTACCTATTCTCAGGGACTATGGGAGGTGCGGTAGTGCATACCCTTATGGCTAAAATAATTGGTCCAATCTTTTTTAGTCGGAGCTGGTGTAGCTGGGGGTGTTGGACCGCAATGATTCTTGATCTGTTTCCGTACCAGAATGATACGAGTTGGAAAAAGGGCGCTGCTCCCAAAATGCGCTATTTACATTTTGGAGCATCAGTGCTATTAGTAGCGATACTCTATTTTGGATTAAAATTTACCATACTGCATACTGACCCTGAGGCTCTTAAACAAGGGATGGGGACATCCACTGAGTTACTCTGGTTTGTTGTGGGCAATGCACTCTATTTTCTTATTGGTATTTCTATGGCTATTGTAATGAAAGATAATCGAGCATTCTGTAAGTACGTTTGCCCCTTAACGGTGTTTTTAAAAACAACAAATCGTATTACGCTATTGAGAATAAAAGGTGATCAGGGGACGTGTACCTCGTGTGATGACTGTATTTCAACCTGCCCTATGAGTATTGATATTCCAAAATATATAACTGCCGGAGATCGGGTTACTTCTACCGAGTGTATTATGTGTATGCACTGTATTGATACCTGCTCTGAGTCAACACTCAAGGCATCGGTCGGTGTTGATTTTGCGCGGAAGGATTATCTACGCTGATTCATATTTTTTACGGAATTGAGACGGGGTAGCACCTGCTCGTTCGGTAAAGCAGGTGGTGAAATAGGCAGATGACGAAAATCCACAATTATAGGCAACGTCAGTAATAGTGCAATCATGATGGAGCAGATATTTTTTAGCCTTCTGCACCCTGAGGTTGATCAAAAAATCTGCAGGAGTCTCACCAGTTTCATCTTTAAAGGTTCGTGAAAAATGAGAAGGCGAGAGGTTAATGAATCGAGCCATTTCATTGACACTTATTTTATCTGCGAAATGTTCATTGAGGTGGTTGATCAAGCGATTAATCTCGATCTTACCACTTATCTTCTCATCGCTACTCGTGATTGTATGACAGTGCCGAATAAAAAGGTGGGTGATTTCGAGGGCGATGGATTGTAGAAGCGGTTCTTTGCCCGGGAGGTTTTCTTCATGCTCAACAATAAATCTTTTTAAGCCATTGAGCACCAGTTCATTATCACGAAAAAAATCACCTTCAAATTGTTGTGGCTCAATTTCGCTATAGAGCGCCAACTGCTTTTCGAAAAATTTTTTTGATATACAGACAGCCATGTAGCTGTGAAACTGGTCTTCAATAATTTCTTCATGGGGGATGTCGGGGGAGAAGGCACAAATGTTTGCTTTGTTACCAAACGGGGACCGTTTAAGAGTTTCAAAAACGCGAACATCACCCGAAGTACTGAAGTTATATATAAATGAGTAGCCAGGATGAGTGTGCTGCGGAGTGATAGCATAATCACAGTAATCAAGGTAGGGGATAAAAATCGCAAGATCATTGCTGAGGTACATCTCAACATTATTGCCAATTTTCTCGATTGTACTATCGAGCATTGGGCCGACAAGGTTCCGGATTATTGCTCTGTTGTGTTCTGGTATCATTGGGGGTGCGTTGGAGTTACTATCGTTTATAAAAATAGAAAATGGATGGGATAGATGCACCTAAATAGTGGTTCAAGAAATGCATTCCTGAGTTATGAACTGAAAGAGTGTTAGAGAGTCGCTCCTGAGGTTTGCATTAATCATTCAGTGTTTTCCAATTGAAAACAGTTTAGAACCCTCCTTATAAGAATGTACCGGTATGGGAGTACGTTCTTTCCTATTCTTTATAGAGTGTAACACTATAAGAACAATAAATCAGAATCCTGCTTCGTTAATTACTCATCAAAAGGGCAGCTTCAACTCTTATTAGTTATTATATAGTATGATTATATTTTAAACAAATCTTAAGCAAATCTTAAACGAGGGGTTATTTATGAAACAGAGCATTCTTTGTCTGTACCTTGCTTCAATCTTTTTTACAATGAGCTGTAATTTAATTATAGAAAGTGAGCCGAGCGAAAGTTCTAATCACTCGAGCTCATTTGCCCATACATCATCGGTAGTATCGGTATCGTCATCATCAGTATTGGTACCGAATTCATCTGCTCAGCGTTCTTCTTCGTCCCTCTCTGTGTCTTCATCGATCTTTTCATCATCATCGTTCATCTCTTCTTCCTCTATACATACAAGCTCTTCATCTTCATGGTCATCCTCATCCTGGGTTTCTTCATCATCTTTAAAATATGAAAAACCTCCATATATTCCTTTTATCGATGAACGTGATGGACAGTCATATCTCTCAATAGCAATTGGTGAGCAGATATGGATGGCAGAAAATCTTAATTATTCCGCAAATAATACGGTGGGCTTCTGTAGTGGTGAGACCACAACGGCACATGCGCCAAATTGCGATTCCTACGGGAGGCTCTATGACTGGTACATTGCAATGGATAATGCACCGGAGAGTATAAAGAATCCGAGTATGGTTCAAGGCATCTGTCCGACGGGTTGGCATGTACCGAGTGATAGTGAATGGGATCAGCTTATGGAATATGTCGATGCGCACAATGGTTCAGAAGGAGTCGGTCAAAGTTTAAAAGCAACAACGCTCTGGTCATCACACTCAGCGGGTGGTGTCGGCACTGACCTCTTTGGTTTCTCAGCATTGCCCGGGGGATTTGGCGGTACCTATTCTAAAGGTGGGTACTATGATAGCCTTACCAACTATGGCATTCACTGGTCAACCAGTGTATCGGGGAGAAAGGTGTTACGCAGAGACTTCAGATATAGTGATCATGCGCTTTCAATCGATTATAGTGAAAAATTGTGGATGGGATCGGTGAGGTGCGTTAAAGATCTTTGATTGAGTAACGAACACTTATAATGATTCAGGTACTGTTTTCACACAGAAAACAGTTGTCTGCTCGTAGGTACTATTACTCATTGATATAATTGCTGGATGAGCTATACTTAGTGCACACTTTTACAAAGGGACACTATGAAAACTCACTATTCTTTTTACCGAGTATTAACCGTTATTTTCTTGATCATTATAGGATGTGGAGAAGAAGAAACTCTCGCTCCCATTGCTGATGATGTAGATGTAGGCTCAGCAGCTCATATTTTAAACAACAGCTCTTGGAACCTTGATATCATTGGGCAAAAGCCTCTTTATGCAACAACTGATTATGACACTCTGGTTAGTCAATATACTCAAGCTATTTTTAAAGCAGAAGAAGAGAATAGCTGCCAGATGTCTTGTCATAACTATGACACACTGTTATATGATACTAAAGCAATTAAAGAATGCAGTGGTGATCCAAAATGTGAAAGGACTGTATCATCGGAGTTATTCATCGCGGTGAAAAAAAGTATTTTTAACGACTCCAATCTTCGTTCTTTGTATAGTGATACTCTCAATTATGAATACTTAGATATTGAAAAAGGTTCTCTACTCAATACAATTAAAGGATCATATATGAATCCTCTTTTAACATCTGATAATATCTCCGAAGAATGTGAAGAGAATGATCCCGGTAATCTATACTTCCCGGCCTGCGCAACATATTACAATATGTGTAACGGCAATGAGATTAAAAGCCTGAATATTGTAATCCTTAGATTCAATTCATCACCTGAGCGTTGCCTGATTTTTGATGAATCACTGTCAGAAGAGTTGTCGGATATTCGTTTTAATGGGGATTATTCTATTGAAGACTATGATGGTAAGAGTATCTCTGTTTTCAATATTACTGACGCGCATTATGATGCCGCCACAGAGTGTGATTAGACACGCTTCTAATAGTACTCATTCCAAGTAGGGGAGTGTCGTAGGGTTCACTGTGAACGTTCAATACTCCCTTTTAAAATGAATGAGAATGTACTGGTGCCATCAGAAATCTTAGAATATCCCATTAGTCATTGCCAGTTCCAAACTAATTAGTTACTTTTATCCCGTTCTAGGCCCTACGCAATGACTATGAGGGTGGACTCCGCCAGGGCGAAAGCAGCAACGGGCGCGCTTATTTTTTATGTGCCGTAGCCAGCCTAGAACACTTTTTTCTTTTGAATATCCCCATTACATCTTTAAGATCTACTCAGTACTGCTATCACTGTATCTTATTTCGGATGCTTATGAGTGTTAGATTTACGTATTCTTGAAAGAGTATACCCAGCCTTTTTAAGCTGCTCTATAATACCCCTATAACCCAATAAATGACCAGCACCAACCACAACAAACCCAACTTGGTTTGTTTCGGCGACTTTGATAATGTTTTTACTCATAGAGTCATTTCGGCCATAAAAAAGAAGATCATACATTTTCTTATATGCAGGTATTTCGGCATCCATAAAGAGAAAATTTGAAAGGCCCAGTGAGTCACCGCTTTTCCAAGAGGTCATCAGCTGATTAACCAAGGCGAGGGCATTTCCACTACTTTTGAGTGTATAATCTATAAATGAGCTATCACTCCCAATGTCATCAAAGAGCTCTATCTGAAATTCCATAGATTCAAGTGGCAGTACCTTCCGCTTCTCTCGGTTTGATAAAAAGTGCATATCAATGCCCAAATTTGAATCAAACCCCATTTTTTGCATCATGGCCATCATAACAACCTGACAGACATACCACGGTTTAAAAGGTTCAAACATTTGCATCTGTAACCCAACAGAATCCACCACATACTTCTCCAAAATGGAGTAATTCTCTACAGAAAGCGTATTTTTAAGCGTGGTACCCGCAGGATATTGAGCGTATTTTAACATAAGCGCTTGCGCTTCCATTGGCTTAATGGATGCCATATCAACCTCAACCACCAGAAGCTCCGACTTATTCCAAGCGTCAGTTACATAATCCGCCATAGGATAAAAACTAGTATCGGCAACATGAATCGACCCAAACAAATAGATCTCTTGAGAACCCTTAGTAGCCTTCCAGAGAAGAGGTGAGTTTGTACTACTAAAAACAGTTATGATGGTCAGTAGGAGTGTTATAATAAAAAGCTTCATTGTTCTCTAGCCGGTAATGAAATACTTATAGAATATACTAATCCCCACCAAATTTGAGGTTATGTTGTGTATCTCCTTCATTAGATAAAAAGGAAAAGAAGAGATACATTTGAAGAATCCACCGCCCGAACCATACGTGCGAAGCACACTATACATTACAACCGCGCCCTCCCCAAAAGTTAAAGATATTGGATGTACAGCCGCTCCTAAATAATAGAGCAAGGCTAAACGCCACCGAGGTGCATGATGACCATTAGGTTCTCAGCCATTGTGGAGCCAATACCCAAGCAATGTGTACGGAGCAGTGCAGCCTGAACCAGATCTACAAAGCATTTGTAATGAGGCTTTCTGCAAGAATGCTTTTTGTCCAGTCTTTTGGGCACCCAAAAGGTCTGGCCTCGTTCGGGGGAGGACCCCCGAGAACTCTATCTAAAAAGAAAAGAGGAGAAAGGAGAACAAAACAAAAAAAGCCAGTGTCAACAGACACTGGCTTAAAAAACAAAAGAAAAAAGAGAGAAAACTTATCTCACAATCTTCCGCGACTCAACATAAAACCTCTTCTCAGAAGCCTCACCAAGAGAAAATGATTTCCGAGGAAAAACACCTTCTTTAATAACGGTAGGGAAGAGCGAAGACTTCTCAACTTCAGGAAGAAGAATCCCCATGTTACCCTCTTTGTTACCAAGCTCAACAGTCGTATCAATTCCATGAATATAATCAACAGTCGTCTTAGGGTTTTGGGCGAGAAATTCGTCCATAAAAAGTTGTACTGATCCAACATCAAGAGTGTGTTTTGGATTAAGGATGCTCACATATGCTTTTTTACTTGCAGTATTAAAAGCAAATTTATGATAGCCATTTTTTGCATTAATCGCAGAAACCATTGTTTCGGTATCGTTCACTTCAACAATCTCTACGTTGTAGAATTTTTTGAGTTGCGCAACAAATTTCTCTGGGTCAACATTAAAGAGGGTACGGTGAATCGCTTCACAGGTAAGTCCTTCATCATAGACATTGTTGATTTCAACAAGTGCATAACGAGCAGGATGATTCATGAGCTCAGCGTCATTAGGGTTTTCAGCTTTAAGCTCTTCCCAAATAGTTTTTGCAGTAGCAAGTGAGTGGTTACCATCACCAACAGCAAAAAGGAGTGGATTATCACTTCCATATTTTAACTTATACTGTGCAGGGTCCGCAATTGCTTCAATGGCATCAGTAATTTGGTTAAGAGAATCTTCGTCAGATACCATCCATCCAGAGATATGACCAGCACCTTGCATAAGCTCAAAATCATAGATCTTGTCAAATGAATCACGTTTTTCAAAGAGTGGCTCAACAATTGATCTCTTCGGGTCATCAATAAGAAAGAGGATATGAGGAAGTTCGATTGATGCGTCTTGACGAACCATTTTTCGAGGAGGAATTCTGTCGAGGATAGTGCCTTCAGATGCACGAATCAGACTCGTAGAACCAACTGAAAAGTCATAATGTTCAAGATCAACATTAAAAAGGAGGCCTTTTTTACTCTCAACAAACTCAGTTTTGCGGTCAATAAGAATCGCACCAGGCTGTTTTTCTTCAAGAATATCATCAGCAACATACTGTTTCATGTTTTTATTGATTGAATCAATAATCTCTTGAGTGCGGCCATCTTCGAGATACGCTTCAGGAAAAGTGATATTAAGTGTAGAAGGCGCATCGGCCACGACTTTCTCAACCCCAGTCCAATATTCACGTTGTGATGTGTATTGATCACAGGCAATAACAGCCCATTTTTGCATATCAACATCTGATTTAGGAAGTAAAATTTGAGGGACCTGGAGTCCAAGTTTTGCGAGTTTTTCCGCTCTATCTGCCATTATCTCTCCGGCTGAGTTGTTGGTTCGTTTGTGAAGAAAAGTAGAAAATTTGAAAGAGAATAA
This sequence comes from Fibrobacterales bacterium, assembly GCA_051532055.1. Lineage (GTDB taxonomy): Bacteria > Fibrobacterota > Fibrobacteria > Fibrobacterales > JAOPTW01 > JAOPTW01. The sequence continues at coordinate 34,333 of JAOPTX010000057.1, forward strand.
TGAATCTAGTATTGATAAATAACTATTCTCAATCGGGTAGTGTTAAAAGGCTCCCATAATGAGGGCCTTGACTATAGTTCTTGTCCAATAAATCCATAATCAACATGTTCACCAGGGAACTTCATTTGAAGCTTTGCAACGGTTTCGTAAAATTGTTGGAGTTCTTGAAATACCTCGGTACCCACCATCTCTTCAGCATCTTGTTCATTCTCCATATTGTAACTGAGAAAACTACCATCAGGAAAAATATACAGATAACAGTCCCAGTTAACTTCTTCGGAGGGTTCTAAATTGTCGAGGAGTAAGAGAGGTTTTGGAGAATAAATAGGAGGGTAATGACCATCAACCCAGATAAACCGGTTTCGATCGAGTAAGAAATACTCAAGAGCCATACAGTATTTGTCTTCGTGCATGGTTTCTATAAGTTCAATATTTTCAAGATCTTCTACAATAGGGTTGCGGAGGTCGTATGGGAGGACTATCTGATGATACTCAAATTTATGTGCATTTGAACCAACACGATCGAGCCATGATTTTGGTGGTGTTGGCTGTTTTTTAAGGAAGGTACCCATGTTTTCTAAAATTTGGGGCATGAGAGAAGTGTACTTTTTTGACTCCTCTTTTGCGGTATTAATAGTATGGATAAGATTGTCAAGCACCTCTTCAGATGAGTACTTGAGAGTATTTTCTTCTTGTTTTTCTTTGGTCATTAAAAGATCTCTTGGGATTTTTGTGTTACGCTAAAGGCAATGCCTTTCTCATAGTATGCAAGTTCATTAATAAATACAGGATACACCGTTTCGGTTCCTTCATAGAGAAGTTCTTCTCCATCGAATGTAAGGAAAATAGGGTCACCTGGATGTAATGGTTGATAGTCCTTGCCTTGTAAATTGGGATGAATCATTGCGTTTGGTTCGTTCTGTTCATCTCTAGGAAAGTCTACATTGTATTGTTGGGTGTATATATCAACACTCTGGGGTGTGTGTGACTCATTGTTATTAAGACTTTCAATGGCATCAAGTGCAGCATATACTACCTGTTCCGTCTCAAAATAGAGGTCGGCAATCAATGAACCATGGGCTTGAGGGCCTGATTCAACACAAATATCACGTTGTGCTATGCTCGGGAGGTAGGGGCTATTTTCACTACCTTCGGCCATATAGTAAATATACACCAGTGGATTTGAAGAGAGTTTTGAAAGGATCTGTAAGAGTGCGGGATCTTTTTGACCAATAATCAGGGAGATTCCCATGTTAGCTGTTGTATTATGAAGGTCAAGAATTATATCAGATGCGTGAGGAGAGCCTTTGGGCCCAAGTTCTGTGTTGATCTCTTTTGCTCTATGCTCTTCGGTGGTGATGAGGGAAGGGTCATTAAGGTCCGACTGTTTAAAACACCTGTTGAGATCTTTCTCTATGTATCTTCTGCAAGCCTTTATTGCGTCATGGTTTGCGAGGGTTGTTGTGGTGCAGAAGCTATCGCGTTCAATGAGTGTTGGGTTACGGTCCCATTTCTTAATAAGGTTGACACCGGTAAGTTCATTACCGTGTGTGCCGCCAACAATAGCGATCTTAGTGAGAGGGGATAAATGGTCCATAGTCCAAAAAGTTCTATCTTATAAGGTAAATATATTATAATTTAAAATAAAACTGACCCCTACTCATAATGAAGCCAAAAGATACCAACTTAAAAAAGAAGCATATTGACTTTTTTGCCAAAATGGCAATTGAAGCTTTTGAGGGTATGTTTGGAGTTGCTTTTCGTAAAAAAGGTCCTGTAGAGCACAAAGAAACCATAGAAATTCAATTCCCTATGATTTGTACGGTTGATTCCGTAGGGAGTATGGTACTCTCGTTCTTTATCTCTTTTGAAGAGAGAACAGCCCTTGGACTCCTTGGACTTCCAGGAGACTCATTTGAAGCCTTATCGTTAAATGATAAAAAACGAGTAATTGGCATGATTACCGAAATGGGAAATGTTGTTATCGGTTCTACGCAAGGTTCACTTGAAAAAGAACATGGCACTCTGACTTTGGGACTTCCCACTTATTGGCGTGTCCATTCTCCAGAGGATTATTCCTTACCCTCCATTAGTAATTATTCACAACTCTTACATTCTAAAGCGGGCGATGTTGAAATTACTCTTGCCTTTGATTTTAGAGAACTTCAAATTGCAACCCAAAACAGACGATTGACCGAAGAGGCAACGGTTGATGAATTAACGAGCCTTTTAAATGTGCGTCAGTATAATTATGACATTAAAATGTTTATTGAGAAGGGGAACGATGGATTTGGATTTTCTCTATTAATCTTAGATGTTGATAATTTTAAACAGCTCAATGACACCCATGGGCATAAGTATGGTGATAAAATACTCACTATGGTGGCCACTACCATTCAAAATTCAATCCGTTCCAATGATAAGTGTTATCGTTTTGGTGGTGATGAGTTTATTGTGCTCCTTTCTGGGGCTCAGCCTGAGCATGCATCGATGACGGCGCGCCGTATTTGCAGGAATTACCAACATCATATGAATAAAATGAATACTTCATCCCTCTCAATTGGGGCGGCTACTTTTGAAAAAGAGATGACTGCTGAAACCCTCTTTAAACGGGCTGATGATGCCATGTATGTTGCAAAGACTACTGATGGGAATACCTACGAAGCGTACGATTCATAGAGTTAATTCTCTGGTAACCGGCATTGTAACCTTGTTAAATCAATAAAATTTCGATAGTTTAACCCCTTTTTATCCCCCTCCTCGCATTATATGAGCTATTTTCTACCTTTTAGGGCTCTCAAAGGATTATGCGTGACTATTAAACAATTACAACAAAAGTACTCTCAAGTTTTTGTAGCGGGGCTTAAGGGCGATAGTGCTGTTGAAGCGTTTCGCGATCGTCGAAAAAGACAGTTAAAAGAGCTCAAGGGAGTTTCTTTTTTCTTTAGTGCCTCTCATGAGCCACACCACGATACGGTGCACCTGATGAATGCGACACGTCTATTCCAGGAACCTTCAATCCTCTATCTTACAGGCATAAATCAACAAGGTATTGTGTTGATGCTCGATCCGCAAGGGCGTTCTGAGAGTGAAATACTCTTTGTCGCACCGAAAGACCCAACAAAAGAGTTTTGGGATGGTGTACGTATTGGTATCATTGATAAGGTTTCCCCTAAAAAGTCCATTCAAGATATTGTCGATCTCGTTGGTATCACAAAGGTGAAGCCCCTATCGGATCTCGATAGCTGGATTAAAGAAAAAGCACGAAAAACAGATGTTTTTTATGCATTTCACCATACGTATCTTAATAAAAAGCGTATTACACGAAGAGAAGATCAAAATAGTGGGCAGGTGAAAGCATTAAAGAAAGCCATAAGAAGTGTTAATAAGGGTGCAGTGATTGAGTCATGTGCTGCAGAGCATTTTGCAGTGCGTAATGTCCATGATCAGTGGCAAGTTAAAGAGAGCAAGCGGGCACAAAAATTGACTCGTGATGCCTATCTCGCTTTTTTACCTCGGCTCCCTGCATTAAAAAGTGAGCATGAAGTTCGATTAGGGCTTGAGGGTTTACTGCAAGAAAAGTCTATTTATGGACTCTCATTCCCAACTATTGTTGCAAGCGGACAAAACGCCTGTGTACTCCATTACCAAAAATGTGACGCGCCTCTCGATAAAAAAGGGATGTTACTCCTTGATTTTGGAGTTCGATTTGGTACGCTCCATTCTGATATTTCTCGAACGATTCCTGCAAATGGGAAATTTAATCCCTTACAGAAGCTACTCTATGAAATAGTACTTGAGGCTCAATCGGTAAATGAAGCACTTATCAAGCCCGGTGCAATTATTCAAGATAATGACTGGAAAGTATGGAGTTTTATCGAAAAAGAGCTTAATAGCCAGTTTTTTGCCAAGGGTGGCATTGCAAAACGAGAGTATACAACCAAACCTCATGGGGTGAGTCACCTCATCGGTGAACAGTGTCATGAAGGTGACCCGTTCCGCCTCTATCAGGTAGAGCCACTTCGAGAGGGAATGTTGCTCTCAAATGAGCCCGGTTTGTACGGCTATTTTGAGATGAAAATTGACGGACGCCTCTATAAAGAGTATATTGGCATACGAATTGAAGATGACATCTATGTAACAAAAAATGGATGTGATAATTTGTCAAAATCTATCCCAAAAACGGTAGATGAGATTGAATCACTAATGAAAAAGGTGTGAAATAATGAGTGATAAAGAAGAAATAGACGATATAGAAGAAATTGACGGAATAGACGAACTCGATGCTGCTGCAGAGAGTGAGGCAGTCGAAGAAGTTGTTGTAGTTGAACCTGCAGAACGAGACTATAGTCAACGGAAATTGCTCGCAATCGAACCAGATGATCAAAAAATTGCAAAACTCGAAACAGTTCTTGGTGAAATTCTTCCTGGCGCCGCAGTCACTCTTGTCGATGATTGTGACGAAGCGATGGAAATCTCTGATGATAATAATTTCGATACCGTAGTTATTGATCTTCAATATGAAGAGTTTAGCTCTCATGAATTTGTAAAAATGGTCAATAATGATGCTGAGATTCTTCTCGTATCATTTAAAGTCGATAATGTTGATATGGTAGATTTTCAAAATAGATTTAAATTGGAACCTCTCCGTAAAATATTCGACAACGCCAAAAACGCTAAAATAAAGATTTAATGCTATGAACCTGTTTGAGTTTGAAAAAGAAGGGTACTACGGTGAATTTGGAGGGACCTTCCTTCCTGAGATATTAAAAACTACCGTGGATGAATTGAATATAGCCTATCATAACGCTATAGACGACCCTTCCTTTTGGCCAGAGTATGTGAGCTTGATGGAGGAGTATTGTGGAAGACCAACTCCTATTACTCATCTAAAAAACCTCTCTGAAAAACTCGGTGGCGCTCAAATATATGTGAAGCGCGAAGACTTAAATCATACCGGTGCTCATAAAGCAAATAATGTCATGGGCCAAGGGCTTCTGGTAAAACGCATGGGTAAAACTCGTGTTATTGCCGAAACAGGAGCAGGACAGCACGGTGTTGCCACGGCAACAATGGCTGCAAAATTTGGTTTTGAATGTACCATATATATGGGTGCTGTTGATGTTGCACGACAACGGCCCAATGTGTTCTGGATGGAACAGATGGGTGCCGAAGTTATTGCAGTAGAGTCGGGGCAAAAAACATTGAAAGATGCTATCAACGAATCTCTCAGAGATTGGGTATCTTCAATGGATAACACACACTACGTACTCGGTACGGCATGTGGATTTCACCCCTTTCCTGAAATGGTCTCCTATTTTCAATCAATCATTGGCGCAGAAGCATATCATCAGATTCAAAAATGTGCAGGTAAATTACCTGATAAAGTTTTTGCTTGTGTTGGCGGTGGTTCTAATGCAATGGGTATTTTTCAAGGCTTTCTCAATGAAAAGAATGTAGAACTTATTGCGGTTGAAGCTGGTGGAGAAGGGATGACTCCTGGAAACCATGCGGCACGTCTTGCAAAAGGTTCAAATGCTACTGTAGGAGTTGCTGGGTATAAGACTATGTTTCTTCAAGATGACGATGGTCAGATGCAGCATACAAAATCTTGTGCTGCAGGTCTTGACTATGTTGGTGTTTCACCAATACTTGCACACCTCCATAAAGAGGGACGTGTACGTTTTGAGGCCGCACTCGATACCGAAGTAATCGAAGCCCTTAAGACTGTTATGAAAAATGAAGGAATAATTCCAGCGCTTGAGAGCTCACACGCATTTGCTCAAGCTCTTAAAGAAGCACCTCATATGGATACTGATCAAGTGATATTGATCAATCAATCAGGCCGTGGGGATAAAGATATCTTTACCGTTGCTGATGCAATCCATGATCCAAAATGGGATGAGTTTCTCAGATTTAAAGTTTCTAACCTGAAGTAATATATGAGTTTATCTAAAGTAATTCAAGATGCGGCAGCCGAAAAAGGTATTGCCCTTATGACCCACATCATATGTGGGTATCCATCATTTGATGACAATCGAATCATTCTCGATGAGATGGAAAAAGCCGGTGTTGAAGTTGTAGAAATGCAGTTTCCGTTCTCTGAGCCTATTGCTGATGGACCGGTATTTGCCCAAGCAAATCAAGTCTCAATAGAAAATGGCACAACCATTGATCAGTGTTTTGCTTTTGTTAAAGAGTGTAGCGAGAAGTACTCCTTTCAAATTTTGATGATGGGCTATTATAATACGGTTTTCAAACGTGGTGAAGAAAAATTCTGTAAAGACCTCGTAGCTGCTGGTGGTGTTGGAATGATCGTTCCTGATGTTCCATTAGAAGAAGCCACTGATCTTCGTAAGTATGCGAAAGAGTCAAAGCTCTCTTTAGTGCAACTCGTTGCTCCAACAAATACAGAAGAGCGTATTGCTCATATTTGTACTCTTGCAAATGAACTCAATAGTATCGTCTATGCTGTCGCTCGTAAGGGAGTTACTGGTAAAAAGACTGAACTTGATAGAGGTCTTGAAGGCTACTTGTCAACCATCAAAAGAACGCTCAATGAGCCTCTTGCTGTTGGGTTTGGCATTAAGTCAAAGGCTGATGTTGATTACCTCAGAGGTAAAGCTGAGTGTGCTGTTATTGGCACTGCAATGCTTACTGCCTATGAGAGTGGTGGTGCTGAAGGGGTTCGATCTCTTTTAACAGAATTACGACCCTAGTAATGAATACTGAGTACTTGCTCAAAGCATAAAAACACAAATAAAGTAATTATCTATATACCCGCCTTTATTTTTTTGAGTAATTTGACCTATCGTATGTTCTATAAGGTGTAATGGGTACCAAAGTTTACAGAGTTGCGTGTTGTTATCTTTTGCATATTAACTATCTTTGTCTTCAAATTGACCAGACATCAATGAGAGAGACAATGAATACTTTTATAAAAAGAGTAACCGTCCCATTTTCAATAGCAATTCTTAGCTTATTTAATGGGTGTGATACCAGTACTCCAATTACTGGAAATGAAAATAATACAGACGAACCTACCCTAACCTTTTCAGATATTAGCGCACCCAAGGGTTTTGCTTTTTCAGTGTACAACGAAAAAGGTCTGACCGTACGACTCAGTGTAGATAGTGAAGAAGGGATACTCCCTTATGAAGGTGCAACGATTAGAGTTGTTGATGGATCGACAAATGATTTATTGGCTTCATTTATTACCGATGTAAATGGAGAAGTATTGTATGACGGCGCTAATCTTTCATCAGATGTAAATAAAGTAGGGATTTCAGTATACGCTGCTGGTATTCCAGAAGATACGTTATGGTATACCAAAGAGCAATTGACTACGCTCGATAGAATTGTAATTGTTAACCCTACAACGTATGATACTAATGAAGAACAGAGTACGGTTGCTGCAAAGGCTTCTGTTATTTCCCGCATCGAAGAAGTTGATGGAGTAGTGTATGGTAAAGAGAAACATCCAAGAAAAGATTTCCGATTAGTTTCTGGAGCACTCTTTGTTGAACGTTCTAAATTAGACCCAATACCTGCAGTATGGCAGGGGACTAAAGAGATTCATATTAATGCTCTTACCAATCCAAATGATAAAGATAAGATTTGGGCGCACTTTATGCATACTGGTGCTGGGTATCAAAATGCTTTTGGATACTACTGGTATAAAAAATCTGAAAACCCTACAGGTGCACTGAGTGGTATCAATCGTGTCACACTCTTTGGTTTGGTTGATGGTTTTTATAGCATACGTAAAAGAGCCCCAAAAGCTCTCGTGGGTACGGTTACTGAATTTAAATCGAGACTTGCTGATGCAAATGATGAAATTGTAATCGGATTTTGGTTACATGCTGATTATGAACAAGGTAACAAACCAACTAACCCGATTTGGTATTCTAATACTGCGTATAACGTTCAGGCACATGGTGCAGCAGAGGAGTTTCACCATGTAAGCTTTCCATCGCGATCAGATGAAACAGAATTTGTATTTGCTATCGAAGACCTTCGTACCTCAAATTCAGATGAAGACTACAATGACTTAATACTGATCATTGATGATGTTGCTCCTTCAGAACCATGTGACATTCAAAACGATCCTAGTTGTATTACGTGTAGTGATTTACCATATAACAAAAAATCACGATTTGCCTTCGAAGATCAATACCCTAACTATGGTGATTTCGACTATAACGATGTAGTTGTTGATGTTGATTATTCTTTTGTTTCACGCAAATGTAATCTTATGGGTAGTGCGATACTAGACAATACATACGGGGCAAAATATGCACCGCAACTCGTCAGTGGATCAGTGGCAGTAACGCCCGTTGCTAATGGTGCGCTCTATTCTCTTGGGTTTGCAGTGTCATTGGGTAACTCTTTCCCTGGAGCGACGGTAGTCGTTGATAATAGTGCTTCTGATGTTGTAGAAGTAGCAGATGAAGTGATCATTGAGTTCTTCGATTTTATGAGAGCACAGTTTGATCGTACTCCATCAACCATATTAGTGAATACCGATCCATTAGAGGGGAGCAATAGTGCACCAGCTTATTCAGCTAACGCAACGTTTACCGCTACTATTACTTTTGCTCAGGGAACAGCAATTCCTGCAAATATGAAATCGGTACTTAAACCATTTATTTATTTTAATGATGATGTGAGCAAAGAGATTCATTTAAAAAATGGAATACTGACTGCGCGAGGTGTTGCACAAAACCTTGTAGGAACACCAGCCGAAGGTCATTCATACGAAGACGGTAATGGAATTCCATGGGCAATTGAGCTTAATCAAAATACTTTGTATCCTGTAGAGTTCCAAGATTTTGCTGATGCGTATCCGTTCTATGCTTCATGGGTACAAACCGGTGAGCCACAAGATTGGGCTACACAGGGGAATGATTCAGTTCTATACTAATATATTCAAGAGAAAAGCTTAATAGAAAGTGTTTGAGCAGATAGAGATATCTGCTCATTTTTTTTACCCTTTGACTTATTCAAACTAATCTGTAAATGAATATTTCATTACTCTTTAAGCAATCGAACCTTCCCAAAATACACCACGCCAACAATACTCACGGCCACAAGTGTATAGATACAAATCTGAATCACGCTAAATCCGTTATCCAAGAACAGACTAAATATTACCGGGCTAATGGCTGTAGAAAATGCCGTGAGCATCGCTACAACACTCCGTATGGCGCCGATATTGGCACGGCCGTACTCTTCTACCCATAGAGTTGATTTGAGGTTGCTCCCAAAGCCGAGTGCAATACCACACATTCCGTAGTAGATTGCAGCAGACACTTGATGGTCGATAAAAATAAGCGCACTCAGTGCAATAATGGTGGGGATCAGCTGAATGAGAAAAGAGTTCTTTGCTCCAAAGCGGTCAATAATAAACCCAATGATAAATCCTGATGTGATTCTAAGAATAGGAAAAAGTGAGAAAGCAGCGAGTCGCCAACCATCACTCCAGCCTTTGGCCTCCATTAAGGATTGTTGATGAATAAAGAAGCCGGTGAGTAAGAAAGGGGCGGCGAGTGTTACGGGGACTGCACAATAAAAGAACGAATTTTTAAGGACATCACCTCGGGTCCAGCTGCGCGCATTGGGGGCATTGTCTTTTTGAAGGGCAAGAGGAAGGTTGAAGGTATCACTCTTCTTAAAGAGCATAAGGAGTGCTGGTGCAATAAATATCAGTGCATAGGCAAACCACGAGAGCGTATCACGCCAGCCAATCGTTGCGATGAGGTAAACGCCAACAGCACTAAAGAAGAACTCTCCGAGAGGGTGACCGAGGGTTGAGATACTGAGTGCTTTACCAGTGTCTTTTGTAAAAAATCGGGATGTGGCCGTCGCACCAATGTGAGTCATGAGTGACTGACCAAAAAGTCTGAGCCCCATGAGTCCAAAAAAGAGCGCAATTATATGGGTCCCCTGCGAGAGGGTATAGGTCATTACGCCAAGGCCCAGAAGAGAGATACCGCTAAAGAGTTTAAGGTTAACTCGATCAATATAAACCCCCGCTTGTGCCATGATAACGGCACTACTTATTGTTGCCAAAAAATAGTAGAAGGTCATTTCAGTTGAGCTAATATTAAATGCAATAATAAAAAAAGGAGTAAAAAGACCCAGAAAGAATGACTGGCCATACCCTGATAAAAAGGCATGACTCATTGAAAAGGTAAATTGCTTTGGGTACGAGGCAAAAAGACGGAATATGTTCATGGCGGCAAATGTAGAAAATTACCCAGCCATACCTCTTATGATTGCTTTACTGATAGAGAATAGTAGCACTCTAATCGACAAAGGTTCTCATGAGGTAAAAAATACCAACCTGTATGTAGTAATCATAGGCGGCAATGAAGGTCTCATTGGTGAGTCTATCGGTGGGGGTTGATTTAAGGTCTTCACTCTTATGTCCGCGATAGGAAATACCGGTATCAAATTGGATGCCCATTTTTTCTTTAATGAGAAAATGGGTTGCAACTCCAATGTGCGCTCCTTTCATGGTAGAGAGTTCAAAAGGAGGTGACTTTTGAGGAGAGTTCCGCTTAAACTCAGAGTCCCAAAAAGTGTAGCGGAGGCCGAAAACGAGTTTTGGTGCGATTTCTATGATACCCCAAGGACGGAAGTATTTAGAGAGGTTAATATTAATACCGAGTTCGTAGCGACGAAACGTCCAGTCACTAATATCTTGATGCCATGCAGCATTGTTATCGCTATAGCGTATAGAGTAATCACTATAATTTAACGAAAGGGATCCGCCAATAAATTCAGCATATTGAACACCAAATTGAATATTGTGAAGGGGGCGGCCAATGATACTTTTTAGAACGGGGGCATCAGCAAGAGGTTTACCTCTATCAAGCCAGTTCCACACATACCAAGGGTCTCCAGAGTTGTCTGCAGTAGTAATTGCACCACCTTCAGGGGGGCTAAATAATCCTGATGTGTAGCCAATTCCATACAAGAAATAGAGGTCATAGGCAATGCGCTCGTTGTAAAAGCTATTAGGTGTCTCTTTTGCTATACGTTTTTGTGCATCGGTGAGTTTTGTCTCTTGTTGTGCCATAAAAAGAGTTTGAGCAATTTCGGTGTAGATATCTCGAGGGTCGATACTTGCAATAGAAATTAGGGCTTTTGGCTCATGATATCCCCCGTGAAAGAGTACTGCCCATGTTGTATTCTCTTCTTGGTAGAGGTAGATGAGGTAATTGTTTTCATTTTCTCTGAGGATTGTACGAACGCTATCATTTCTTGCACCAAGGTGTTTCGGTGAGATAACAGGGTAAATATTTTTAGAAATCCATTCCATATAGGTCATGAATGGGACTGATCGTTCAAAATTACCGGCCCGTCGACACTCAATACGAGATATAAAGGTGTTTTGGCGAGCCATCTCTCTACAGAGTTCTTTAGCTTTGAGCCCAGTCACTTTTGTTTCCACCGTAAAAATGTCGGCACCTTTATAAAAAGGGTAGGGGTCTTTAAATATCACCGTCGCAGATTGAACAGAGGTTATAAGGACTAAAAAAATAAGCAGAAATGTTTTCATTGCTTACCCCCTGTTAAAAGAGGGGTTTGAGAAAAGGCGCTCGTTAATGCTTTAAAAATAAGTTGATTAATAGCACGCCTGGTGACGGGTGATTGAGAGGGCGCTTGCGCGTCAGCATATCCATAACTTATATAGTGTTGTCGGTTATTATCCCAGAGGGACCAACTCATTACGATGGAGAGGTGGTCTGCGTTTGAGTTCCCTTCTTTATTCGAGAGGGTATAGTCAAAAAGTTCTTCACCACTGAGGTCATAGCCAAGAGTACATTCATACACAAAGAATATAAGGTCAGGCGTAGTACTCGAGTCAATAGCAATAGCGGTTCCTTGAGCGGGCCATGCCGCTTTAACATAGGTGTTATTGTGAATCTTCATAGATTCGGGGCGGTCTAAGAGTTTGGTAATAGAATCCGGTAGTGTAATGATAGGGTGAGCAAGAGCAGCAATAGTGCTTTTTTGAATAGTGTTGTTTATGATAGGGGCTAGAGAGTCGTGAAGAAATTTTTCAGGAATATTGAGCTTTCTTGCAATAATCTTATAATCTTGAATAATCAAATTGTATTTGAGCGGAACGATACCAATGGTAGTATTCTTCGGTATCGTAGAATATCCTGGATGAGATATTGATGACTGTGATGCACATGAAGAAACAATGAGTGATAGAGTCAAATATAAAGTGAATGTTATTAATAGAGTACGCATTCTTTAAGTATACGAAATTACTCCTTAAAATCAATGAAAGAACGTGAAGGTTGTGGAGTTTGCTGAGCAGAATACTTACCTGAATAGAATTCCACCTCTCCCTTGGGTTCAACAAAGTAGACTTGCCCTATACGTACATTAGGGTAAACTTTTACAGGATGCACAACACAAATCTCAAGAGTCCAAGTAGGGTAGTGGCAGGTTAATTCACTTCCTGTCTTCTCAAAGCCCCAGCCGATATCGCCAAAACCAGCTGTAATATGAGTATTTATTCCCAGTCGTCCGATAGAGCTTCGGCCTTCAAACATAGGTATATAGCTGTGGGAGGTTGCTGTTTCATTGGTCATGCCAATGTAGAGAATATTGGGCTGTAATATAAATCCCTCTTCAGGGATTTTGATCGTTTTGGTTGGATTTTCTTTTTTCATGTCAAGATAGTCGCATCCAGAGAGGTCATATATCAATAACGTTTCATTGAGAGTTACATCAATAGAGTTTGGTGATATATGCTTTTCTATGAAAGGGCGAATAGTGACATCACCCTTCTCTTGTGCTTTTTTTATCTCGTCACGAGTCAGAAACATCTAGGCTCCATATTGTTTACGATATTCGAGAATATTCTCGAGGCTCTCCTCTTTAATAGTAAACTTTTCACGGTTAGTTGTGTCTGAAATAAATGCAATGATGTCTAAAATAGTTACAATTGAAGCTGTTTTAATGCCAAAATCAGATTCAATTTTAGTGAGAGCTGATACACCACCCTCAACTTTTTCCATACGGTCGACTGAAATCAAGAGGCCTACAACAGAGAAATTTTCAATTTCTTTAACAATTTCGAAGGTCTCACGAATTGAGGTTCCCGCAGTCGTTACATCTTCTACGATAAGAGACTTCGCTGGTTCTGTATATTTATACCCCACAAGGCTACCGCCTTCCCCGTGATCTTTGGCTTCTTTACGGTTAAAGGTGTACGTAACATCAGTATCATATTCGCTGCTCAGTGCCATTGCAGTGGCAACACTCAGTGGGATACCTTTGTAGGCAGGGCCAAAGAGGTTATCAAATGACGTTCCAAATGATTCTGTTGCTGCTTTGGCATAATAACGTGCAAGAGTGTTCATTTGTGAGCCGGTTTTATATTCACCAGTATTAATGAAAAATGGTGTTTTGCGACCACTCTTCGTAGTAAAATCACCAAATTTAAGAACAGAACACTGTAAAAGAAATTCAATAAATTCTTGTTTGTAAGGGGCTAGGGCTGTCATTTTACTCTCTATCAAAATTATGCAGATTAAACGTAAAAATTTACCCATGAATTTGTAAGTGGGCCAGAGGATTGTTGGGGCATAATTGAGCAAAAAATGACTCGTTTTACGCTGTTTTTATCAAAAACCCTTACAATGCCGGTTCTAAAGTGAATTAATAATTACATTTATTAAAACTTTGAAATTGATACTATGAGCACCATAAAAATTCATACTGAAGAGGTGATTAATCACGATTACGAAAGAACCATGGGTGACTTCTTTCTCGATTTGGTTAAAAAAGTTGTCTCAGATCCCGAGATTCGTCATGATTGGCTCCCTCGTTACGCTCAATACTCAAAATTTATAAGTTCAGCTAAATATAAACCCGTTGTACCCATTAAAACGGTGGTTAATTTCCCTGATAAAAGTATCCCCCTTTATATGAACAGTCCAGTTATTTTGGCTGCGGGTTCTAACAAATATGGGGAAAATCTACCTGATTTCTCAAATCTTGGATTTGGTGGTGTTGCTGTGGGAACTGTTACCCGTAGTGAACGTGATGGCAATTTGTTTCGCCCACGTGTAGCAATGATCACCGCAGATAGAGCCATAAATAATAGTATGGGTCTCAATAATCCTGGCGTAGATGTTATATCAAAAATTGTTGATCGTGACCTTATTAAAGCTCACAAGCGTGGTCTTGCTATTGGAATCTCTATGGCTGAATCTCCAGAGGTTACCAATGAGGAAGAGCAACTTGAACAAATGCTTTATACGTTTAGAAAAGCGTATAATGTCGCCGATTATATCGAAATTAATGTCTCATGTCCTAATACTGGAGTTCGCAGAACTGATGAAAACACACAGTTTCTTTCTAAAGTATTGAGTGAGATTATGGAGATTCGTAAAAACCTCCCCATTCGTAAAGCGGTCTATTGTAAACTTTCACCGGACATGAATGAACAACAGTTTATTCAAACACTCAAAGTAATTCGAGATAACGGTATTAATGGATTGATTCTCTTTAATACTTTTCCGGGTGCAAAATCAAAATTTCTTAATCTGAATACTCCTCAAGAAAAATTTACCCCCGTTACAGCGTCTGGTGGATTTGGAGGCCTTTCGGGGCGACCACTCTATATAAATACTTATCGAGCAGTAGAGTATATTAAGAAAGAGTATCCAGAAATGTCGGTTATCGCTTCAGGTGGTATCGATCATGGAAGAAAAGTATTTGACCTTCTTGAATTAGGAGTTGATGCGGTTCAGTGCTACTCAGTATTGGGCTACCGTATGGACCCAATAAGCAAAATTAATCATGAACTCTCTCTTGCACTCAAAGAGAACGGCTACTGCTCTCTCGATGAGTACTACGAAAAGAAGAATAACCCAGAATATTAACATTGGTGAGTATTTCTATGAGTAAGGCCCTACTATTAATCGTATTTCTTGTTTCATTGAGTTTCTCTAAATCTCTATGGGTTGGAGTGACTTTTAAAACGTCTCGTCATCTTATTGAAGGTAAGAGAGTCGACGCTCTCAAAGTTGATAAGTTACTTCCGCAGTCTGATGCCATTAATTCGGGTATTGAGCCGGGTGACTTACTCATCAGAGTAAATGGTACGATTATTAATGGTGTTCGTTCTGTTGCGAAGGCAATCAAAGGAAAAAAAGAGGGGAGCGTACTTACGTTCACTCTTATTCGTGAAAACAACGAGTTGACCAAAAAATTAGCTCTGACACCACGACCCGATAATGTCTCTCAGTGGGTCGGGTCACCCATAGGATCAAAGTCTAAAAAGATTTCGGGCAATTTTTACGCTCATAAGACTCAGAAGCAGAAACAGCCAAAACTGACCCTCCTCGATTTCTGGGCAACCTGGTGTGGGCCTTGTAGACAGACTTTGCCCATTGTGGCTGAGCTTTACAAAAAGTACGAACCAAAAGGTTTCGAGACTATTGGTATTAGTACGGAGTCTTTAAAAACCTTGCAGACTTTTCAATCAAAGCATAGTGCCCCTTATCCACTTCTCAATGATGCAAGTGGGCAAGTCAGCGCATTCTACGGAGTGAAAGCACTTCCGACTTTGGCGTTTATTGACGCTGATGGGTATATTGTAAAAGTGTTTACCGGTGCGCCATCAAAGAGTGTCCTTGAGTCAGTTATAAAAAAATACTTGGACTAACTTGTGTTTTTACGTGTAATACTATTTACCATACTTACTTACACTTTAAGTACGGGAGCACTGTTGAAAAGCTCACCGAAAGCGCTTTCGGTTCTCTTTACTAAAAAAGGAAACTCAGTATGGGAGTATCAATCTGAGCCTAAAATATTATTAAAAGGTTTTTATAATGGTGATAGTGCAACTGCTCTTGAGTGGGCAAAACGCACTTTGTTTAGTGATGAAGAGCTCTGGGGATTATTCGACGCCTTATTGCCCGGTAGTGATATAATTCTAGTAGAACCATCCTTAGATAGTCCTCCAATAACAAATACTTTTTCAAAAAGACATGCACTTAAAGAGTGGGCCCTGCGTACACATTTGGGGATTAGTGCGTGGATTATTCTTTCGAAACAGGGGTCGGGGTACTATGTAACAGTCCATAGAATTACCCCGTATCTTTCTTCTTTTAAACCTTTAAAATATACTTACAATGGCGGCCTCAATCAATTCACTCAATTTAAGAATAGAGGGGATGATTTGTGTGTTCTTAAGAAAGAGGAAAGTTGCTCATTAGTGAGTACTGAGCTCTCAGCACTGCGAGCATCCATCTATTCAAAGGGGAATATATCCTTTACTTTTTCGGAACCTGCAGAAAATCCCTTGATTGGAATACAACAGTATAAAGCCCTATCAAAACTAGAACAAAAAGAATTTAGAGCAATAGCCCGGACCTACTTACATTATGAGTATAATCTGTTGGTCAAAGCAGCAATTGGAAGTGCCACAACTCTTTTTAATTGGCAATTGTGGGAGTGGCTTGATCATTTTAATATTGGCGCGACCAGTGATGATGCACTTCATGCATGGCTTTCAATTGGGGAGAGTAGCAATTCCATAGAGATGTTTAAGTTTGTTGGAACAGACTTTGTGGTGATCTTTTTTTGTAATTTAGATGGTGAACGCTCAATCAGTATCGAGAAAATGAAATGATTTTTTTTATACACCGTCGCAGAATACCCGCATATTTAGCTATGATAATTGCTATTGGTCTTTCGACCTTACCCCCTGATTTTGTTGAGATGATTATGCACATGGTTTTTGGGCCCGCAAAAAGCCAATCAAGTGGATTAATTCCTATTGACAAAGTTATACATATGTCACTGTATACTCTCGTTGGTTTCTCATTTGCTGCTGCAATAAGTTCTTCAAAATGGGCGCGTAATAAGGTAAGATATGCATTGTATGCTGCAATACTTGCCTCTGTATTTGGGGTATGTGATGAAGGGTACCAGCTCCTTTCGGATAGAGGAAGGCAGTTTGATCTTTTTGATATAGTGGCTGATATTCTTGGGTCGTTTATTGGGGTGGTATTATTCTATTGGAAAGGAAGTGGCCTGAAAAATAGAATCTCAGAATATCTCGCATCAGAATCCGGCTAATCACCTGAAGAAATTTAAATAATACTTTGGCATTACCCATGAGAGTGTAGTATACTGGTGCTAAGACTTTATTCAAAAAGTACTATGGCTCAGACAAAATCTCATATATTGGTCGTTGATGATGACTTAATTAATCGTGATGTACTTCGTGATACTCTTGAAGATTGTGATTACAAAATTACTACTGCAATAAATGGGACTGAGGCTATCAAGATTGTATCAGAAACAGATATTGATTTGATATTACTTGATGTTATGATGCCTGGATTGAATGGTTTTGATACCTGTAAAGAAATAAAAAAGGTGTTATCGAATAAAAATATTCCTATCATCTTTTTAACAGCGCGTACCTCTAATGACGATATTATTAATGGCTTTGAATGTGGTGCTGTTGACTACGTTGCCAAACCAATTAATAATTATGTTCTTCTTTCACGAGTAAAAGCACATCTTGGCTTAAAAATCGACCATGACTCCCTTGAAAAAATAATTCAAGACCGAACAGCAGCCTTGCATGAAGCAGTATTAAAGGCTGAGGCCGCCGAAGAAGCTAAGAGAGCCTTTACAGCTAATATGTGCCACGAACTCAGGACTCCATTAAATGGTATATTAGGAACCCATGAGATTCTTCTCACGGAGGAACTTGATTCGGAAATAATGGAGATGCTTGAATTATCTCGTAAATCTACTGTTTCATTAACGGCTATAATAAATGACATTTTACATTTCACGGAAATTGAATCAGAAGGTGTCAAAATAAGAAGTCAAGTTTTTGATTGTACAGATATTATTGAAACAGTGAAAGGCATTTTTGAAATTGAGGCAAAAGAGAAAGGCCTTGAACTTCTTATTGCTATAGATGAATCATTTCCAAGTAAAGTTCTTGGTGATGCTGCACGTATACGTCAACTGATTCTTAATATTCTCGGTAATGCTATTAAATTTACCAGTGAAGGCTCAGTGACCGCAATAATAAAGAGTACATTAATAAATAGTATGCAAATAGAATGCACCATTGAAGTTTCCGATACTGGTATTGGAATGTCAGAAAATGAACAAGAAATTTTATTTAAGGAATTTAAGCAAGGTGATGATTCTTATACCAAAAAGTATGCTGGTATTGGCATTGGTCTTACTAATGTAAAAAAGTTTCTTGATATGGTTGATGGAAGAATCTCTATCGTTAGTAGTAAAGACGAAGGAAGCACCGTTAGCGTCGCTTTTCCTCTTCTTACTGTTTGACTCAAAGAACTCAATATAGCATTTTGATGCCCAATTCTCGTTTAATATCTTAGACATTCCACATATAGTGTTGCCATAAAAATATAATACAGTATAGTGTATTTTGTTGTAGTAAACAGTAGTGCTACATCAAGTATTAATGTAAAACCTATAAGACATTGAAATGAAATACTTTAACCAATGTTAACAAATGGTTTACATTTGGTTTAAAAAGTGTTTAAATTAAATAAGATGAAAAAAAGTAAACGGATTACGTTTCTTGTAGGAAAAAAGTCATGTTTAAAAATGTTATTATCAGTATAATTATTGCAGGTGCAGTTTCATATTTACTCTTTAGTACAGCTGAAGCTGATGCATCGGAGTCGAGACAAGTAATAATTAATAATATCGTCCAAAGTGATTGATGTTGAAGAATAGCTGTTATCGGTTGAGGGAAGACTGACTGACTCGTGATCTTCTATTACCAACAAATGCACTTTCCAATTTATGTTTCTTTAATACTGAATAGAGTTTACTCGAAAAAGCTGGTGAATCAATAACTGCATTAAAGGCTTTTACAAAACCAACACTTACCAGTTTCTTGTTAAATCCGACATAGTAGTATATTTCCTTATAGTCACTATTGTACACAACATTGTGAAGTTGTAATTCATGAACCAGATACTCTCCTACACTTTTATTTGAAAATACTGCATCAACACGTGCACGATTAAGTTTTTTAAATCCAGAGACACTGTCATATCGTAAATCTATTTTCATGCTTGGCACATTGTCTTTTATTGAGAGTAGGGTTGAATGGGTGTTTGATGGGCCATAGACGCCTATCGTCTTACCGTGAACATTTTGCATTGAATTGATTTTGAAATCATGATTCTTGTGAGTAAAAAAACCATATTCAGTTTTTAAAAGAGGTCGACTAAAGTGGAGCCATTTTTCTCGATCTTTATTTTTACCAATGACAAAAAGTGCGTCGGCTACTTCGGTATAGACCTCTTCTTGTGCTCGTGGCCACGGGAGGCTTTTAACTTTACAGGGGATAGAAAGTTCTTTACAGATCAAATAAATAATTTTTGTTACTGGACCAGCGATGGTGTTATTTTCTGAATAATGAAACGGGGGAAATTCTTGAGTATTAAATACTAAGGTATCATTGACGGTACTTTGAGCATTTAATGGAATAATAAAAAAGATGAGGAGGTATTTGCTTAATGTGTATAACATACATAGCTTGAATTATAGGCTCTTTATACAACATACATTATGGAGAGAATTTTGTATATACAGAAATATTATTCCCTGAATTCAACGATGAATGTATCTGAATCTTTGACAAAGATGGTGAACAAAGTGAACATATTTTGCTCCCTTGGTTAAAATCTAAAATAAATCTATACGTTTACTGAACGATTATGGTGTTGCTTACATTGAAAGTCTATCAAACGAGGCACATGGTGTAGGAATTACTTTGTTGGGAAGTACAGATCTTTTAGCACGGTGAGTCACCTTTATAGGGATGGTAAAACAAAAAGACTGATAAGAGCCTGTGTTCAGTGGAATACCAAGTTTAAACATTTTGATCCGTCCATTCGGTTGGAATTTTTCAATATAGTCATATTTGTTTTTAAGGAGGAGTGTTCTGGCGGAAGAAGAAAAGTCAATACTTGTTGTAAGAGATGAATCAAGAATTACTGGTGATGTTTTAGGGAGGCGTAATTCAACTTTTCCATCAGCTTCAACTAAATAGCTGTTCTTTGGTTTGAGTAAAAACCGTTGATTAGGGAGGTTCTTATAGCTTTGAAAACGCATTTTACGAACACCACAGATTTCTCTAAAAGAGGGTTCGAAATCAAGATCGATCTCTTTACACATTTCGATCTGTTGTTGAGTTAATTGCTGTTGTGGAGCGCTACAGTTAATGGTTAAGAGCAGCAATAGGGTAATGAAAATGGGAGAGAGCGTATGCATAGATTTAATATTTGTTACATTTGTTGATAAATATATATAAACGGGTAGAAACTATCTCTTTCATTTTAGGAACATGGTCTTTTTCAAAGGTAGATTGGGGGAGTCAGTTGGGTTTTTCTCGAAATACTCTCGAAGGTATTCTTGAAAAAGGACTTGAAAGTGGTATTTCGCAAATGGATACTGCGCCCATATATGGGCTGAATCAGGTTGAACAGGATATTGGATCATTGAAAGTATCTCAACGGTATCAAGTAGGGTCTAAATTTGGTTTATCTTGGGGTTCGCCCTATTCCCATAAAAATATCAAGATAGAGTTTACTTCTGATTCAATTATTTCTGAATGCGAAGCAAGTTTACGCCGTCTTAATCGCGAGCAACTATCTCATTATTTTCTTCATTACGGCCCATTTGGTGGATTGTCAACTGAACATGTTGAGAGTATAGCCAATGCGATCTTACAGCTAAAAGAGAGTGGAAAAATTGCTGCCTTCGGGATTGCAAATTGTAGCCTTGAAGATGTTCATGCTATACAATCACTGTGTTCTGTTGATGCTATTCAATTCGAATGTAGTGCCTACAAAAAATGGGCACTGAGTAAATTTGAAACACTTCTTGCACAGAGTGATAGAGAACATTGGGTATATTCGCCCCTTGCTCGTGGACTTCTCAGTGGTAAATATCACTCAAAAGATCAATTAGATGCAGAGGATCATAGGCTTAGGCTTAAATGGTTCAAAGATCAAGAGCTCAATTCGGTTCAGCAGAAGTTACAAACGATAGCGGGGCTCAAAATCAAATATAACTGCAGTTATAGTAGTCTTTTTATCAGTTGGCTACAGCAAAGGCTTCCTTCTGCTCAAGTGCTTTTGGGGGTACGTTCGATTGACCAGCTTCTGAGTAACTGTATTCTTGTTCCTTTAGATAAAGCTGATTATCATAGAATTGATCAACTCTTTGATTAAAAATTGAGATGTTGAAAAAACTCAGGTCTATGAAAATCAGGTTTTGAACATTCGATCGGAAAATAACTTACCCAATGAGGCTGAGTTAGTTTGTCACCACATTTATAAACATTGCCATTGACTGGGTACTCTTTTAAAGATCTATCAGGAGGGAGTCCAAAAAGCACTCCAGGTATTTCCAATAAAAGTTGCCACTTATTGTCACGATTAATACTCGCTGGTAGTGTAGTAGGGTCAGATGAAATAATAGAACCACTTCGCTGTATTTTTTTTAAGAGTGTGGTTGGTTTGTAGAGTCGTTGATATCGGTTAGGCCCTGTTTGAGAAAGGAGTGTACCTGCAGCATTGGATTCAAAATTGTGATAGACCTCTGGTTGTGAAAGGTCTTGCAAAAAAAGTTCTACACAGGAATCTTCAAATACCGGTTCATTATCACATGAATAGGTTATACGCGTTTCTTTTTCTTGAACAGTAAATAGGATTGAGAGCGCGCTATCACTGATAGCAATTTGAAATTGAACGACTACCGGAGCAATTCCCCCTTGAACATGGGAAAGTATCGATGGAGTCATTTGAGTTATTGCTGAATAGTTTGGATCTAGAGTATCTAACGGAGTTTTATAGTATATCATCGTATTTCAACTGTTACAAAAGGCTCAAGGAGAATGATAGATATTTATTGTTCCTTTTTAGGTTGAATACTTTGGGTGGTGGTTAAAAAAGAGTGTAAATACCTTGTCTTGTGGGTTGAGAGACCGTATAATAATACAAATTACAAAGGTCACCATGGCTCAATATACCGTCAAAGCAGACACTACTAAAAACATCCTCTACCTGAGTATGGATGGTTTTTTTGAGCATTCTGGAATTCAAGAAATTTCGGATGCAATTGTAAGAGAGTTGTCTAAATTGGAACCTGGATATGGTTTTATAAATGACGTTTCTCAATTTAAACCTACTACAGAAGAGGGAGTTGAAGAGATTAAGCAATTACAACTCCGAATGTATAATAATGGTCTTGGAAAAGTCGTTCGGGTGGTGGGTGAATCGCTTATGAGTAAACTACAGTTTGAACGAAAGTCAAAAGAAGTTGGATATAGTGCTGATCATGTACAATCAATCTCAGAAGCAGAAGAGATTATAAAAGCCCATATGCAGCAAGAACAATAATTACTATCTATAATACAATCCCTTTTTAATGAGTATCTCATGAAAAAAATCGTCATCATTGGTGGTGGTATTAGTGGTTTAAGTTTTGCACATTACTGTGCTGAAGCGGGAATGTATGTCACGCTTCTTGAAAAAACTCAAAGGGTCGGCGGGGCAATAGAGACGGTTGAACAGCGCGATTCAATTCTAGAAATGGGCGCCCATACCTGCTATAACTCTTATGGAAATTTTATTCATCTTGGTGAACTCATTGGTTCGATGCAATCTGTTGTGCAGCGATCAAAGCATCCTTATAAAGTATGGAGTGGTGGAGTACTGAAATCCATTATGTCTCAGTTTAATTTTTTAGAGCTGATACTTTCGGTTAAAAATATGCTCATGGTAAAGCGTGATAATCGAACGGTGTCCGAGTATTTTTCAAAACTCCTCGGTAAAAAAAATTATGCGAATCTATTCCATTATTTTATGCAGGCGGTTGTTTGTCAGGACGCTGATGACTTTCCTGCTAAAATGGTATTTCGTAAAAAGCCTCGAAATAAAAAATATCCCAAGAGTTATTTCTTTAAAGGGGGGCTTCAAAAAGTAATAGAGAAGCTATCACAGCAAGAGAGTGTTGCCATTGAATATGGGGTGGAGATTACATCGGTTAATTCGAACGATTCGAGCGTTCGAATTGTGACAGGGGCCCATGGTGAATATCAGGCAGATTTTGTTGTTGTGGCAACACCTGCAGAGGATGCGGGTCGGGTCCTGAATGATTGGAATGCTCAACTTGCTACAATGCTCATATCAATTAAGTCTGCGTTAGTTGAGTCTGTGGGAGTAACGATACTGAGAGATAAACTTGCTATTCCAATGGTTTCAGGAGTTGTGGGATTAGAGGCTCCTTTCTATTCAATGGTAAGTGGTGATGCAATATCTGAACCCGACTCCAAGATGCGTTCATTTGTATTTCATTTCAAACCCAATAATCTCGGTGAGAATGAAAAGAAAAGAGAGATTGCACATGTGCTTGGTGTTGAGGAGTCAGAGCTTGGTTCTTTGATTGTAAAACAGAATAGGTTGCCTACGTTGGGATCCAATCACATGGACACAATGAATAAGGTGGCTGAGGTGATTCCAGATCGACTTTTTTTGATTGGTAATTACTTTCTTGGTTCATCACTTGAAGACTGTATGCAGCGTTCTCGTGATGAATTTAGACGATTGATTGGTGAAATCCTCCCCAAGTAGGGGAGGGTATTATTTCTGACCAGTGTAATCGAGTATCGCTTGTTTCATTGTCGAAAAGATGTGTTGAAGGCGCTCTTCATTTTCTTCAAGAATAGTGACTCGGAAGCCAAGTAACTCAGAGCAAAATGATGAAATAGGAACAACAACAATACCTGTAGCTCCTAAGAGATAGTATACAAATCGTTTATCAAGTTCAATGCCTGGTTTACTAACCCACTGTTCAACGAGATTTTTGATGGCATCATTTTCTATAGGGAGAGTTTGAGTGGCCGTTAATAGTTCTTTTTCAAATACAATAGTGTTGTAAAAAGCACCTTTAGTTTCGTTTACTAATAACCCAGGAATACCACTGAGATGCGCATTAATTTGTTTAGATCGTTTACCGATCTCTTCATTCTTTTTCTGACGATAAGGGAGATATCGAGGATCCCCCATAATTTTTGGAATAGCCATTTGAGGAAGTGTCGTTGAGCACACTTCAATCATTTTAGCATCATCAAGTACTCGACACATTTTATTGAATTGTACATCTTGTTCGCGATTATAAAATTCAAGCCAACCGCAACGAGAGCCAGGCCATGGAAACTCTTTAGATATTCCCCTCAGAGACATTCCCGGAACGTCTTCAATGATTTCAGCAAGACGAATTGCTTTTTCACCATTGTAGTAGATATTTGAATAGACCTCATCTGAAAGAAGAAATAAGTTGTATTTCTGGGCGAGGCGTACAAATTTCTTTAGAATTTCACGTGGATATACCATTCCTGTGGGATTATCAGGATTAATAATCAAAATACCCACAATGTTTGGGTTGTACTTTACTTGATTCTCTAAGTTTTCAAAATCGGGATACCAACTGTTTTTAGGGTCGAGCTTGTAGGTCAGTGGGTGACTTTGGGATTTTGCTGCCTCGGCAGAAGAGTGGGTGCTGTATGCAGGAGAAGGTCCAATTACTCGAGATGAAGGGATGAGATACTGATAAATTTTGGCAATGGCATCACCGAGACCGTTAAAAAAGAGAATATCCTCAGCAGTTATCTGTACGCCGTTGAGCGAGTTGGTGAGTGCTGCTAAAAATTCACGGGTCTCAAGGATTCCTTTTGAGTGGCAGTATCCATAGCTTTGATCGTCTTGTACAAGGTTAGATACAATCTCTTTCATCCAGGCAGGGAGCGTTGCATGCTTTTGAATTGGGTCACCGATATTTTCCCAAAATATCTCTTGACCGCAATCTCTAACGAAATAAGCTTTTTTAACAATCTCTCTAATCTCGTAAGAGAGTTCTTTGGTGCCTTCCTGCAGTAGTTTCTGTCTCATAAGTTCCTCTGTTTCGCCTAAAATTAAAAAAAACGCATAATTAACGGGAGTAATTATCGCGAAGCCCTTTAAATAGTCGACTATGTGACAAAATAACACTAAGTGAGTGTAAATTAAAGTTTACAATATGGGAGGGGGGGATAAAGGATTTGCTATTGTAGACAAATAATCTTAATTTAATCGG
Source organism: Fibrobacterales bacterium (assembly GCA_051532055.1). Lineage (GTDB taxonomy): Bacteria > Fibrobacterota > Fibrobacteria > Fibrobacterales > JAOPTW01 > JAOPTW01. Next base: position 59,524 of record JAOPTX010000057.1, read on the forward strand.
GTATGCTACACGAGGGGTGTGAATAGAATGAAATATTTATTGATAACGGCTATGGTTATTGTATTTGGGTGCTCAGATGAAAAGGCCCTGTTTTCTGGTGAATTGACAAGTGATTGTAATGATATAGAAGGGCAGAAGTATGATGAATGTCTTGATGTTGTGGAAAATGACAGTGTAGACAATGATAAAAGTAATGCGCCTCATAGTAGTGTTTCTTCTTCAGACGAAAATGATAATCCCGATGAGCTAAGTTCTTCTTCTAATGAAAATAGTCAGGTGAGTAGTGATATAAATGACAATAAGTCAGATGTTATTCTCCCACCGGTAACTAATGATAAGTCTTCTTCGTCTACTACTAAAAACTCTTCAAGCGACAAACAATCAGACAATCCACGATATATTGATCCCGATATTGACGTTACGCCGACGGGCACTCCAAACTGGCTTTCAAGAAAGGGAGCCTCTTTGTATGATTCAAAAGGGAATAAAGTTCGTTTAACGGGAGTGAATTGGTTTGGCTTTGAAACATCTGCTAAGGTAATGCATGGGTTATGGACGGCAGACTATAAGGATATGTTACAGTTGATGGTTGATTTGGGTTTTAATTCAATTAGGATTCCTTGGTCAAATGTTATTATTGGTGATGATAGCCCGGTTGAAGTAAATGCAAATAATATTAATGCTGAATTAGTTGGCAAAAACCCTATTGAGGCATTAGTTATCATTGCCAATGAGGCACAGCGACTCGGGTTGAAAATTATATTAGATAACCATTCTCGAGTAAATGATGCATACATGACTGAAGATCTTTGGTACACAGAATCTTTTTCTGAAAAGCAGTGGATAGATGATTGGAAATACATTGCTGATGTGTTTAAAGATAATGATGCGGTAATAGCGATGGACCTCAATAATGAGCCCCATGATCGGGCAACGTGGGGGAGTGGAGATCCTGAGCTTGACTGGGCAATGGCTTCAGAGAAATGTGGTAACGCGATATTAGAGGTTAATCCCAATGTGTTAATAATGATAGAAGGGGTTGAAGGCTGGGATGGCATGGATACTCCAGAAGGTGAAGGATACTGGTGGGGTGGAAGTCTTGTTGGTGTCAAGGATCGCCCGATTGAGCTTACCAATTCTGAAAAACTTGTGTATTCACCTCATGAGTATGGGCCAACTGTTTTTGAGCAAGAGTGGTTCAAGGCTGATGATTTCCCTGATAATATGGCTGGTATTTGGGATACTCAGTTTGGGTTTATTGCTAAGGAGGGTGAGGGTCACTTGTTTATAGGTGAGCTCGGTATCAAAGGAAAAGGTGGTAAGGATGAGGTGTGGTTTGATACCTTTCTAAAGTATATGGATGAGTCAAAAGAGGCTTACTCGTGGACGTTTTGGGCGTGGAACCCAAATTCGGGTGATACTGGTGGCATTCTTGAGTATGACTGGAAGACTGTTGTAGAGTGGAAGGTAGATTACCTCAAACCTTATTTGGCTCCCCTCATAGGTAATGGAAACGGTTAATGCAAATAACCGAATGTGGTAATACTGATCCGATCGAGAATATAGTGTTTACGTAAAATTAACAGTAAGTGTGGGTGTATTCACTCACTAAAATAAGATTAAAATTGAGATTAGTTCATACTATTTTAATAAAAAGGAGCGGGGTAAACCCGTTCCTTTTTTGATTATATTTGAATGGATAGTTGGGCTCTGAGGTAAGTATGCTGAGAGGGCTTGTAGACACTAAATCATCTAGTAGCAAGTGTGATTTCGAGGCTGGCTTTGTGAAGTGGCTCCATAGGATGGGGGATGGTAGATTGTTGATTGGTTGTTGTATTTTTGATATTTATAGCTAATTGAGTCCATATGGAGTGTAAAGTACGAATTTACATTGGGGTTTCGTTGAGGGCGTTGCTGAATCACTAAAAAGCCTCAAATTAAGATAATTTGCGTGCACTGTAGACTATTTTATATTATATTACAGGGGGTTCAACGGTTGATCAGTATGGCAGATATTTATAATTACCTCGACTATCGGAAGTATCTCAATGACCGATATGAAGAGTTAAAAGACGCTGAAGGTGTTTCTCACCGGATTCTAGGAAAACGCGGCGGTTTTGACCCCGGCCTTTTTTCAAAAGTAGTAACGGGGCAACGAGACATATCCATGAAAATGGTGGGTAAGTTTATTGATGCGTTCAATATGAGTGAGAAGGAAGAGGACTACTTTGAAGTTCTTGTGCTTTTTAATCAAGCAAATACACACTCTGAGAAAAAATATCACCTCGAAAGACTCCTCTCTTTCAGTAAATGTAAAGTTAAAAAACTGGTAGAGAATCAGTATGAGTACTATGATAAATGGTACTACTCAGCAGTGAGAGAATTGTTGCATTACTATCCTTTTGCAGGTGATTTTGAGGATCTCGCAGATACCCTTATCCCTAAAATTAAGGTACGTGAAGCCAAAAAAGCAATTGAACTTCTTGTGGGCCTTGATATGGTTACTCAGAACGAAGAAGGGCAATATGTCCTAACCGATGCTCTTATCACAAGTGGATATGAGACTCATTCAACAGCTATAAATAACTATGTGCTTTCAGGGATTTCTATGGCTCAAGATGCTCTTGATCTCTTTAAGCCTCATGAACGGAATTTATCTTCTATAACATTCAATTATACCGAAGAAGAACTCCCTGAACTCATCGAAAAATTTAGATCTTTCAGAAAAGACCTCATGCAAATGATTACACGGACGCCAAAAGCAAATCGTGTATTTCAGTTTAATATGCAGCTCTTTCCTCTTTCTATGCCTTATCCAAAGCCGGTCCGTCCGGGACCCAAAAAAGGGGGTAAAAAATGAGAAATGCAATTCGTTTTTTACTGTTAACACTCCTCTCAGTAATTGCTGCGTGTAGCTTGGGTGACCAGACTCTCGCAGATGGTGGTGGTACTGCTACCGAAACTGAGGCAACTATTGTTGCTAAAATTGTGACTCCAGATGGGGAGCCTGCCGCAGGCGCTCACGTAATAATACATAAACAAGCAGCACTTTCTGGAAGAGACACTGCAATTGCTCAGACTACCACTGATGATCAAGGGTCATTTTCTGTTATCGTTGATAGAGAGGAGACCTACATTGTTGAGGCTAACTATGTGGGGGCTTCTGGTGTCAAAAAGGGAGTTGTGTTTTCTGTAGATGTTGGTGATTTTCCAGCATATGATTTAGGTAATACAACGCTCAAGGCATTAGGGTCTATTGAAGGGATTGTACATTCGCCTTTTGATTCTGTTGTTGTTTCATTACTTGGTACACAATATACGGCACCTGTTGAAGAAGGGGGAGCCTTTACTATACATTCCGTTCCTCATGGACGATATCATGTAAAAGCATATCCTTATGGTAATCCTGATCATTCGATGAATACCACATCAGAAGTGCCTGGTATTGTAATGCTCACATTCCCTGAATATAGAGATACATCAGTAATTGATACTCCAATTGTGATTGATACAAATGAAGTTGATACCCCTATTGTGGTTGTTCCTGAAGATACGGTAGTTGTTCCTGTAGATACGGTTCCAGAGTTTATTCAAAAGACTCTAATGATTGATAATTTTGATAATAAGAGTCAAAAGAGTCTCTTTGGCATAGAAGACTCATCAGGATCTTGGTCTACTTACTCAAATGCTTCATATCAACTAGGCGGTATGCCATTCGACATATATTTTGATTCAACAGATATTATGGGTGATTCCGGATATAGTTTCTCTATGCGCCTACCCGGTGAGGAGAATAATGGCGTGGCATTTAGCCTTCAGATGGGTAAAAACTCTGAGGAGTTTGATCTGAGTGCAGTTAAAACTATAGACTTTTGGGCTAAAGGCTCAGGTGTGATCACTGTAGAGTTTAAGAATGAGGGTGGGGCTGAGGCTGGAATTCTTCCGGTTTCTATGAAAGTACCGCTCATGGAGGAATGGACATTACATTCACTTGATGTCACCCAGTTTTTGGGTCCCAAAGAGACAACGTGGCAGACGATAAAGAGTGCAATTACTCATATTCACTTTATATCCTACGAGATGACGACTATCACCATTGATGAAATTAGTTTAACGGGCGTCGATCAGTTCGATTTGGAAAAGTAAATTTCACTAGGCTGTCTCAATGAATGAGACAGCCTTTTTTTATCATGGCTCAATCTCCATTCTCGTGTTTTTTAGTGGCGGAATGACCACTTCACTCTCCGCAAGAGACGATCATTTTCTAAATTTTGGACATGAAATATTTTGATGCCGTGATCCTCGAAGAATTGAAAGGCCAAGCTGACATTGCGTCAGTTATCCAGGCCTACCTCCCAGTAAAACGTACCGGAAACAGCTATAAGTGCGTGTGCCCTTTTCATAACGACCATAGCCCAAGCATGCACATAACCCCTTCAATGGGGATCTATAAGTGTTTTGCGTGCGGTGCAGGAGGCGATGTGATTAAATTTGTTCAGGAACACGATCGAATTGAATTTCCTGCCGCTGTTGAGCGAGTAGCTGAGCTCACCGGATATCAGCTTCCCGAAAAAGAGACTATGAAAGAGGGGGCTTCAAGAGACCTCACGCAAATTAATGAATTTTCAGCATACTTTTTCTATAACCAGCTAAAAGCAGCTCCTCAGGCCGTTGAATACCTGAAGAATCGTGGACTATCCGCTGAAACATGTGCAACATTTAAACTCGGTTGGGCTCCAGATTCATGGGATATGCTCATGAAAAGCTGTAAAGAGAAGGGCTATAAAGAAGATGCGCTCATTGAAGCAGGTGTAGTTGTACAGAATGAGAAAGGGAAAGTGTATGATAAATTTCGTTCTCGTCTCATGTTTCCGATTTTTAATTTATCAAAAAAAGTAATTGCATTTGGTGGGCGAGTCTTAGACCCGGAGCAAAAGCCTAAATATTTAAATAGCCCTGAAACAAGACTTTACCATAAAAGCGAAGTACTGTATGGATTGAGTCATACAAAACCTGACATTATGAAAGAAAAAAGTGTCATTTTTGTCGAAGGATATATGGATATGCTTCAGCTCTTTCAAGCGGGGGTGACTAATGTAGTTTCGGTTTCGGGAACTGCACTTACTGCTGACCATGCTAAACTTATTAAACGATATACCAATCGCGCCTATCTTGTTTTTGATGGAGATGAAGCGGGGCAAAACGCAGCACGTAAAAGCATAGAAACTCTCCTTCATATTGGGATAGAGGTGAAAGTTTTGCTACTCCCTGAAGGGGAAGATCCTGATAGTATTGTGAAGAGTCATGGGGCAGACCACTTCAGAGGTCTCTTGAAGCGAGCCTTTGATTTTGTTGATTTTACCTTTAATGGTATAAATCCACGGACGCTTTCGCCAGAAAGTAAAGCACAATATGTATCTCATATGAAGGGTATGTTAAAGCAGATTCATGATGTGGTTGCGCGACAAGAATATATCAAAAAAATTGCTGAACGCCTCGATATTAAAGAGTCATTTCTTGCTCAAACAATGCGTGTACAAGCAAATGAAATACCAGCGTCTCCTGAGCGCACTACGGTAGCACGTACTTATGATCCTGTAGAATTGCGATTGTTAACCATATTACTCCACAATGAATATCTCGTTGAAATTGCCCTGAATACTTTTGACATACAGCTGGTTCAAACAGATCCAATTGCAGAGCTCCTAGACTTCTGTTTTTGTCTCTTTGAAGAAGAAGGTGAGATTAACCTCAAGACATTGTATGATAAAATACCTGCGGAATTGAAACAACTATTCGAGACTATTGAAGAGCCTGTTGACCTTTCCTCAATTAAAGATGAGCATAAGAATATGATTTTTAAAGATTATGTTGCCCATCTACTCCAGCTGGAACTGGTCTTTTTAAAAGAGCTTCAGTCGGGGCGACGTGATCAAACATTCATGGTCATTCAAAAAGGTATACGAGAGATAGCTGAGCAAAAACAACGCCTTGCTCAAGGACTATTCCTACCTCAAGATGTACTGACTCAATACCTTGCTACCAAAAAGGATATTATGGAGGTGGTATAACACCGACATAATAGTTTATCAAATTTAGGCGAAAGATTATATGCACCAACAATCCATTTTGTTGCGTTATGATCATTTTTTGTGGTATATTAGAGATATAGATATACATTGAGAGGCTATTATGACTGGCGGGTATTCAGGCGTTTTGGATTTAGATATTTTTATGGAAGGGCTCCGCAAGAGAAATCCTGGAGAGACAGAATTTCATCAAGCTGTTGAAGAAGTTGCTCGGACTGTTATTCCATTTATTAATCAAAATAAGGAATATTTGAAAGCCCGTATTCTTGAACGTTTGACTGAACCTGATCGCATCGTAAGTTTTCGAGTTTGCTGGGAAGATGACGATGGTCATGTTCGTATCAATAGAGGATATCGTGTCCAATTTAATAATGCTATTGGCCCTTATAAAGGGGGCCTTCGATTTCACCCAACGGTCAGTTTAAGTGTCCTCAAATTTCTCGGATTTGAGCAAGTGTTCAAAAACAGTTTGACCACTCTACCGCTTGGTGGTGCAAAAGGTGGGGCTGATTTTAATCCTAAAGGGAAATCCGATAACGAAGTAATGCGTTTTTGTCAGTCATTTATGACCGAACTTGAACAGTACATTGGAACCCATGTTGATATTCCTGCAGGGGACATCGGAGTGAGTGCTCGTGAAATAGGGTACATGTATGGGCAGTACAAGCGTATGAAAAACGAATTTCAAGGAGTGCTAACCGGTAAAGGAGTTCACTTTGGAGGAAGCTTAGTACGCACTGAGGCAACAGGATATGGCTGTGTTTATTTTGTTCAAAATATGTTGAAGTACATAGGTAAAACTATTGAGGGAAAAAGATGTTCTGTTTCTGGCTCAGGAAATGTAGCGCTATACACGGCAGAAAAAGTGATTCATCTTGGAGGAACGGTTCATACCTTATCGGATTCTGGTGGGTTTATTTACGATTCAGAAGGTATTACTCAAGAGAAACTCAATTGGATTATTGATCTTAAAACAAAACGACGCGGACGTATTAAAGAATATGCCGAAGAGTTTGGCTGTGAATACTATGAAGGTAAACGCCCGTGGATCATCCCTTGTGATATTGCGTTTCCATCTGCAACACAGAATGAAGTGAATGCAGATGAAGCAAAAATGCTTATAGATAATGGATTGATCGCTATTGGTGAAGGGGCAAATATGCCATCATCTATTGAGGCTATTGATGCATTCCAAGCTGCCCAAATAATTTATGGCCCTAGCAAAGCTGCTAATGCTGGTGGAGTAGCTGTGAGCGGTCTAGAGATGACTCAAAATAGTATGCGTATAAACTGGACCCGTCGCGAAGTTGATGAGAAGCTACAAGAGATTATGTGTGAGATACATGATCAGTGTGTAAAGTATGGCGAGACACCTAATGGCTGGGTTGACTATGTATCCGGTGCCAATATTGCCGGCTTTGTGAAGGTTGCAGACTCAATGCTGGCTTACGGGATAGTTTAGTATTTAAGAAGTGTCTACTTCGTTACTGAATACTTGACGTACCATTTGTACGCCTACGCATCCAGCGCCTCATATCCATCTTCTTAAATCCTAAACTATTTTATTGCTTGGTCACCGAAGGTGACCGTTGCTTGCTGTCACTCTTTGCTTGCTCCTCTTGGGAGCGTTGCTCGCTCTTTATTTTTGGCTCGTTCCTTTTAGGAACGTTGCACTTGTTTTTGTTATTTGCTTGGTCACCATTACTTTTCATTATTGTTGCATGGTCTATATAGAATATTTATTCCTATCTTTTTTCATGGTTTTATGGGGAAGTATTGATGGCAAGTGGTAAGGGGCGTGGGAGACTGAAAAAGTCGAAGAAGGGTAAGGGTCCTAAAAAAAGTAGGGGTAAGAAGAGTGGTAAGTGGTATGGGTTTTTGCTTCGTCCAAAAATGGTGGTTGTCTTAGGATTGCTTTGTTTTGGGTTCTTTACTTCGTGGCCTGCAACAACGCTTCTTCGGGGAGCGGTTAAGTTCTTTTACCCGAGTCATTATGATTCAGTTACCATTGAAGGAGCTCATGTATCTGTTTTTAGGGGGGTAACCTTCGATAAATTAAAAATATCGGTTCCGATTAAAGCTCAGAAGGTCTCCGTATCATTACGGGAAGTCTCACTTGATTTAAGTTATCTCTCATTGGTTACGGGTGAGCTTAAACTGGGGAAATTTAGGTCTGTAAGTGGTCGGGTAGATATTCCAGAAACACTTTCAATTCCTTTTGATGTTGGTACAATACCATTTAGTACTATAACGCTTCTCAACCAGTTTGACGCCGTGGTTCCAAAGAAGATTGAGCTCTATAACTTTAAAGCCTTGTATGGGAGTAAAAAGCAGACCGTTGGTTCATTGCTGCTTGAAATTGATAATGGTGAAAAAGAGTATGCTATTACAACGACAGATTTAAAGTCGACTCTGTTTCCAGAGGTTCCTTTTTTTACCGCAACTATAAAAATTGCGGGAGCCCAATGGAGATTCTCAGAGTGCACAGTAAAGACCCCTCATGGAGGAGAGCTTTCTGGAGCATTAACGGTGAATGTAAAAAAGAAGCTCCTCACTCAAGTGAACGTTGACCTTCACGGTTTTGAACTCGGTTGGATAGCACCAATGGTCTTGGATAATGATGCTCAAATCTCTGGTTCTGTTTCGGGTAAAGTGGTACTTTCCAATCGGACTGAGGTTATTAAAGGTAATGCCCTATCTGTTAAAAACCTTGTTTTAGAATCATGGCCCTTTCAAAAGAAATTTCCACTATTGGGACAAAAAGCATTATCTCGGTTACAGTTTTCAAAAGTTTCTATCAAAGATATCGCCTTGAGTAGTAATCGTATGACATGGAGGGCTCTCCATGCGGTAGGTGATCAAATTTCAATAATTGCTCGGGGCTCGATAAGTCAGGCTGGGGCACTTTCACTAAAGCTAAAAGGGGTTGTTGCACCTGCGGTGGTTAAAAAATTAAGTTACTCTGGGCGGTTAGCGCTGGGAGGGAATGCAGATGGTGCATTTAAAGGGAGAGTCGAAGGGTCGATTAATGATCAATCTCTTATTCTGGATGGGAGCGTCTATGGGGCAGCAATAGTGAACCAATTCAAAAACATTGGTACGGCATTTACTGATCTATTTGAATAACACTTCTTCTCGAGGGACTTTTACAAAAAAAGTGAAGAGTATAAGGGAGGCGACTCCAAACAGGGCTGCAATAATATAGACCATTCGAAGGTCATACCATTCCCAAATTAATCCTGCAAGCTTACCTGCTAATCCACCCCCTAAGCCGGCAATAACCATTCCAGAATAGACTTGAATGAGGTGGAGATGTTTTTCTCCATAGACTCGCTTAAAGAATATGCTGGTACCAGCAAGGGTTGCTCCATAAAACAGGCCATGCAGTGTCTGAACCAAATAGAAGAGTGGAACGGTAGTAGTTATAGAAATCAGTGCCATTCTGAGGAGCATAACAGTTATGCCAACAGCGATGAGCGTTTTGAGTTCAAAGCGTTTGAGGATTGCGATAGAGAGAAGTATGAGTGGGACTTCAGCAAAAGTCGCAATATACCATGCAGTACCGACCATTCCATTGGTACCATTCAGTTCATTTTGCATAAAATTACCTACCAGTGTTGAACCCATATTGGCACCGGTATTTGCTAAAAATATGGCAGCTATCATGAGGAGTGTATTTTTTTGTGAGAGCTGTTTAACGGTGGTTGCGAATGAATTAAAAACACTGTTTTTTGAGGCCTTTGATTCTGTGGGTATCACTGACCGGTTACCGAGTGAAAAAAGGAGTGCTATTATTGCAAATAATGAAAAGAGGTAATAGACTTGTTGGAGGGTAAAGTTCTCTGCCAAAAAGGAAGAGATGAGGCAGGATACTGCAAAACCAAGGGTAGCGATGGATCGTAAAAAGAGAAAGTATCCACTCCCTTGGGATCGTGTGGCTATTTGAATATTGGTTTGCCCAATAGTAAAAATGAGAGAGACCGCAAAAGATAGAGTGAAAAAGGTACCATAAATTGCGTATAGATTAGTGAGAGAGGGGAAGAAGAGATAGAGGAGTGCAATAGTGAAGAGCACCAGGCTCAATAGTGTGTTAGGATTGGGGACGACGGCTGATATTACCGAAACAAAGAGCGGTGCAAGTACCGAAGCAAGAGCGCCAAGCATAAACACCGTTCCGATAGTTTTTGGAGAGAGTCCCATGTTTTGTTCCATCACAACGCCATGATATTGGAATGAGGCAATGGCTCCAAATGCAAAAAAGATGAGGAGTGCTGATTGTCGAATTGTTTTATTGGTAAAAAGAGGGGTCAGAAAGTGGAGCACTACTGAGAACCTTCTTTACTCTGATTCCCTCGAGTGATTAGAGGATCTAATACTCCTGCTTCGTCGAACCCTTTTTGTCGAAGCAAACATGATGGGCAAACTCCACAGGGGGGATACGCACCTTCATAGCAAGTGTGAGACCAAGCGAGTGCTTCAAGTCCACCTACCTCTTTAGCAAGAGTTACCGTCTCTGATTTTGATAAATTCATTAAAGGCGTGTGAATGGTGAACGAAACATCCATGCCGAGAGAGATGGATGTTTCTAGAGACTTCATGGTGTTTTTTCGGCAATCAGGATACCCACTGTAGTCAGCTTCGCAAACACCAGTGATAAGATTGGTAATGTTTTTTTGATAGGCCCATGCTGCTGCAAATGTCATAAATATAAGGTTTCGCCCGGGTACGAAAGTATTAGGAAGCTCTCCCTCTTTATGAGTAATAGTAGTGTCGTGTTCGAGCAATGCATTGGCACCTAATTGTTTGAAGGCGTCGATTTTCAGTATTTTTAGAGGAGTATTGCTTTTATCAGCTATGGTTCGTGCGGCATCAATTTCAATGGTATGTCGTTGGCCGTAATCAAAGCAGATAGCCTCTACAAGCTCAAATTTTTTTTTGGCCCAATAGAGACAGGTGGTTGAATCTTGACCGCCACTAAAAACAACGAGTGCTTTAGAAGTCATTTGTTACCCCTAAAGTAAAGAGCGCATCATTCTCTTGGTGTTTTCCTGCTACACCAAAAGTTATGTCAAAGTCGAGTTGGGTGTTGTTTGATAGGTGGAGACGTACCCCGGGAGCCATGTCAAAAGCTATTTTATTTCCAAAATCTTCATTAAGAGCACTTGAGAAGGTAAATGCTGCACGGAGCTCTACACTGCTGTTGAGGTATATATTGGGGTAATATCCTAGTTCACTGTGACAAAGATCTCCTCCAGTGATACCATCAAAGAAGCCTACTTTAACAAGGTAGAGGTGAGAGAATTTCTGCGTGATCCACGAACGTGAAAGATAGGTAAAGGCGGCTCCACCACTTTTATCATCACCTAATCCAATGAGAACATCCATTTGTACTTTGTCATTTTTTCGAACGCGTACACTCACACCAAGGTCGAGTTGGAGTCTAATGGTGCTAAAATAATCCTTTTGCGCTTTATAGTTAAGGCTACCTCCCAACTCCAATGCTTCGTTGAGGCCCATTTTAACTCCCAAAGGCATCAGCATATCGCCATCAAAATGAGTTGATAGTGCGGTAAATGCTTTGGCGCGATTGGGTTTAAAGGTTTCCGGGTAGAGTTGATAGCGTGCATTATGGATTTCGTTGTAACTAAAAGCGAAGGAACTTAAGCAACAGATAATTGAGAGTATGATTTTTAATTTCATGGAGCCCGTCTATTTGTTTTAATCCAAAAATAAAAAATAGCAAGGAAGAGCGAGTGAAATTAAATAACTGGCACTTAATAGAGGCTAAAGATGTGCTGTGCTCTTTGGGTTAGGAGGGTAATGGGGATGGAGGAGGGCGCTAAAGGGGGCTTACTTAATCAGAGTGGGAAAAACAAAAGCCGATTTGCATCGGCTTTTGTAGTTAAGCAACTAGCAGACAATATGCTTAACAGAGAGCCGACATTTAGATGAGAGAGGTAGATGCCGGCTCTTAAAACAATATATTATACTTTTATGTGATTGTCCTCAATTACTTACTAATAAATATAAATATTTCTAAATTTTACATTTATTCAACATTGATAAGATATTAAATATGTCCATGGTTCGGCCGGCGTTAAGCGGCATTAAAGCATATATTCCTGGGAAATCTGTTCAGGAAGTTCAACAAGAATTTCACCTTTCATCAATCATTAAATTAGCGTCCAACGAAAATCCTCTTGGAGTTTCGAGAAAAGCACAGGAAGCTATAGCCGCTGTATCTAAGGGAATAAATAGGTACCCTCTTGGGCATTCACCAGAATTGACTCATACCATTGCAACGAAATTAGGTCTTAATCCTCAAAATATCCTCTTTAGCAATGGTTCAGATGAAATGATTCAGATGATCACTGCTACCTATTTAAATCCTGGAGAAGAGGTCTTGTCGAGTGAACACACTTTTTCAGAATATAAATTTGGAACACTTTTATTTGATGGGACCTATCGTTCGGTGCCAATGGATAATTGGAATCATGATCTCGCTGGTATACGAAAAGCGATTACTAAAAAGACAAAAATTATCTTTATTTGTAATCCCAATAATCCTACCGGAACATGGATCCCTAAAAAAGAGCTTACTCATTTTTTATCTGAAATACCTAAAGGTGTAATGGTTGTGGTAGATCAAGCTTATAATGAATATGCAACACATCCTGAGTATCCCGATTTAATAGATGAAATTAATGAATTTGAAAATTTAATCCTCTTACGTACATTCTCAAAGGTATACGGACTTGCTGGGCTACGCATTGGTTATGCTCTTGCTCAAAGTATTACTATTGAAACAATGCTCAAAGTAAAACAACCTTTTAATGTGAATATCATTGCACAGGCTGCAGCTGAAGCCGTTTTAAGTGATACTGACTACATTCAGAACTCAATGACCACCAATATTGAAGGAATGGAGCAACTGTATGCCTATTTTGATTCAAAGAAAATGAGTTATTTAGAGACTCAAGGTAATTTTATAGCCGTACATATTGGCTTTGGAGCGATTGATTTAGTAAAAACCTTAGAATCTCGTGGAATGATTATTCGATCACTCAAGAGTTTTGATATGCCCGAATGGGTTCGAATAACTATAGGGCTCAAAGAACAGAATGATGTTTTAATCGCGTTACTTGAGGAGTGTCTCGTATGAAAGATTTAATGAGTATTGCCCTTGAAGCGTGTAAACGCGGACAGGAAGAAATTTTAAAAGTTCAAAATAATGACCTTTCTATAGAATGGAAAGAGGATGCTACTCCAGTTACTATAGCTGACCAAAATGCTGAAGAAGCGATGAGAGAGTTTTTTATAAAAGAGACTCCAGATTTTGGTATTATTGGGGAAGAGTTCGCAACTGCTAATTCCAATTCAGAATATAACTGGATTATTGACCCTATTGATGGGACAAAGTCTTTTATTGCCGGAGTGCCTCTCTATGGTACGCTTCTTGGGTTGTATAAAGGAAATGATCCCGTGCTTGGTATTATAAATCTTCCAGCGCTTGGACAATGCTTGTCTGCTCAAAATGGAAGTGGCCTTTTTCTCAATGGGTCATTGGTTAAACCTTCAACTCAAACTATTGCCCTTGATAAATCTATTGTTCTATCGGGTACTATCAATACTATTGAGGAGATGGGTAAAAGTGATGCATTTAAGAAATTGCGAGAATCAGCTTGGCTCTATCGAGGCTGGGGTGATTGTTACGGTTATTTTCTTGTTGCTCTTGGGCGTGCTCAAGTTATGTACGACCCTGTTGTATCAGTTTGGGATATTGCCCCAATGGAAGTCTTGATGAAAGAAGGAGGCGGTAAGTTTTCTTTCTCTAATGGAAATTCTCTAGACTTGTTTAATGATGCAGGGAAAATCGCTTTCAAAAGTGATCAATTTGATGGTTTGGCGACAAATATGTTGAATCATGATGAAATATTAAATTTTTTTTGATAGAATAGATCTAAAGTAGACATACTATAATCTCCTTGTTGTTGATTCAATAGGTAGAGATTTTGTTTAATATTTGAGGTCTTATGAGTTTCGAGCGATCATTAAAAGGTCCCTACGCATGTTTTAAACTTGAAGGTGATTTCACCGCAGGTCAAATTGTAAAGCTTAAAAATGCGTTAAATGACGACATACTTGATGGCAAAAAAGATATTGCTCTCGATGTACGTGATGTGAGTACTGTAGATGTGACGGGTATGCGATTTTTAGAAAATTTGCGTGAAGCACTCAAAAAACAATCTCACGAACTTGTGCTCTATGGAGCAAATCCTGATGTGGAAGATAAGGCCGAAGCTTCAAAAATTACTATCTATACCTCTCAGGCGGACTTTGAACGTGGATTCCATGAAATGTCCGTTAAAAGTATCGAACATTATCTTGAATTATCTGGGGGGGATGGTCAGGTACGATCGCTCAATCTAGAATGTCCTCTGTGTGGCTATGAAAAAATAAAAGGCTTCATGCTCGATGAGTCGGTGCATGAACTCACCTGGGTCGATGGATCAATAACTCCTGAATGGCGCTTTTCCGGTAATAGTGAAAATGAAATTGATTACGATCTGTATTCAGTGGCAGTTTGTTCAAATTGTTTTTTTGCCAGTCATCGCGCTGACTGGTTTAATATGAGTGTACTCGAAGGTAAAGTTGAAAGTGTATTAACCCAGGATCAAAAAGATCGTATTGCAAATCATAATAATCAACGTAAAGAGATTGGCCTAGGAATACCGTCAATTAGAGACCCTATGTTTTTTGCTATGCCTCGCGAAAGGCAGGCAGCATATGCCGCCTGGAAGCTGAATGAAATTACGCTCCGAACCGAAGGTAAAGAGAAAGGTGATCTCGATGGATTTGAAATTGCCGTATGTAATTTTATGATGTGTAAATTTGGTGATAAGCCAGAAGATGTTCCAACACAGCTCAATACTGCTATGGCGTGGTTACTGAGTATTCTAGAACACAAAAATCGTTATTCAACACTGCGCATTGTAAAAACCTATGTGTATTGTATTAGTGTTGAGTTGGGTATGGGGCGTCTTAAAAATGCAGAAGGGTATCTTCGGGATTTTGAGGAGCACTATCAAAATGATGATGAGTGTAAGATGTGGTTACTACGCGCTCGTGAGTTGATTCATGAAGAGAAAGAGGATTCTAATCGGTTGTAGATTGTGTGAGTCAGTTAGAGAGATAGTTTTATGCCCCTTGGTTGTGTGTTGCGCATCAGGGGGCTTTTTTGTTGGTTGTCATCTTTATGCAGGTTGAGTAAATAAAATAAAGTCCTAACGCACAAGCGGCTCCTCAACAAAAGCCTCAAGCTCATATCCAGACCCCGTCAAATAAATATCCAACGCCCCCTGATACCGCGTCGCATACCAAGGGATACCCAGCTTATCAAACCGTTCTCGAATATCTCTACTCGGATGTTTAAAGCGTTTATTGGTACCAGCAGATATCACTGTCAGCTCTGGCTTAACTTGTCGTAAAAACCCAAGAGTAGAACTCGTATTAGAACCATGGTGTGCCGCTTTAAGAATATCAATATCAGGAAGAGCAAAGTAGTTTAAAAGGTGCTTTTCTACAGGTTTTTCTATGTCACCGGTTAACAAGATAGATTGCTGACCCTGCCTCATAAGCATCACAAGAGAGTTGTTATTTTCGTTCTCGTAGGTAGTATCAAGGGGAGCAAGGACATCAATCGTCAGCATACCAAATCCACTCAGGTTATCACCGCCACTCAAAGAGTGTATTGGAACATCGCTCTCAGTTAAATACTGTACCGTCTTTTCCCAATTGTCATCATGATTGTCAGAGGGCGGCGTTGTATAGACTGCACCAATAGTAACGCTTTTGGCCAGGAGGGTAAGGTTGCCATAATGATCTCTATGCTTATGGGTAATGAGCACCGCATCAAGGTGGTCAATGCCGTGATACTTTAAAAAGGGGATGAGTCGATACTGGCCAATACTTTTAGAATCATACCCTGTATCGATGAGCATGGTTTTGCCATTACTACTTTCAATAAACATAGATTCACCATTACCCACTGCTACGAGAGTTATGTGCGTTGGTTGAGTGATTGTTATATAGAGTTCACTACCACCCCAGAAAATAATTCCGAGAGAAAAAACAAGTATGGATAACGACTGCACTCTATGGTTTTTAAAAAAATGGGGGAGGGATAAAATAAGAATACTGTAAATGCCATACGCTATTGGTTGAAATGGAGCGATGTAAATAGGCGCACCTACAAAACTGTGAAAGAGTGCGATGGCCTCTGTAGATGCTAAGGCAAAGAGATTGGTTGACTCTGCAAAAATGAGCCCAAGGTCATGGGAGAGGGGAGATATGATCAATGATACGAGTGATGATAGCAATGTGAGGGAAATAAGAGGAACGGCAAAGAGATTCCCGATAAATGATGCTGGAGCAAAGGTGTTAAAAGTGTGAATGAGAATAGGCGCAGTTCCCGCTGTTGCAAATAAGGTAATTGCTAAGGGAGAATAAATGTATTGTGTCAGTAGTGACTTTGGGAAGAGGGAACTAATACGGTGAGAAAAGTAGAGTATGGCAAAGGTGGCGCCAGCCGAGAGTTGAAAACCAATATCAGCAATTTGCATAGGCTCAACACAGAGTATAAGGGCAATGGCAAGGCCGAGTGCATTCATACTAAAGGGACGACGCTCAAAGAGCCATGCAAGCGCAAGGATCGTATACATTGTGGTTGCCCTAACTACAGAAGGTGGAAGATTCACAATAAGTGCAAAGGTCCAGAGTAAAAGAATGGTCAATACAATAACCCCTTTCTGAGGAATACGTATCAGGGTAAATAGGGTTTGAATGATTAGTGCAATGAGCGCAATATGGAGCCCAGATATTGCAAGAAGATGGTAGAGACCGGTTTCTCTAAATTGTGTTGCACTCTCTTGAGGGAGTTCTTTTTTATTGCCCAGTACTAGTGCTTTAATAAGGGGGGCTGTGTGGCCATCAAAAAGAGTAGATATGTGCTCAGAGAGAGCGACACGCATTTTATAGAAGTATCCTCTTAGAGAATGATTTGATGAGTGAATGAGCGTCTCGACATCGGCGCTATAAATAGCCTTAAATCCTTTTGTTTTAAGGAAAGAGTCATAGTCAAATTGACCAGGGTTGAGTACTGGGGAAGGCTCTTGAAGTGATCCTTGGGCTGAGAGTGAGTCGCCTACAACGAGGGATTGTATTGTTGCTAAATCGTACGTTGAATCATGACTGGGTATGTTGAGCTTAATAAGCCCTAATGGTGTCGAGAGATCTATTGTGGTCTGTCTTGGTTTTGAAATAATATTTTGTATGGAGCCTGAAAGTGTGACCGATGAAGGAAGTGGAGTGTCTTTTTGTAAGTTAATAACACTCCATTGGAGGGAGGCGATTGCTATACCGACTACCAGAAAAAACTTTGACTTTATAGGTACGGTGAATAAGAGAGGAAGAATAACAGCAACAAAGAGACCGACGCTTAACACAACTGAGTGAAATGAAAAGCCAACACTCAGAAACGCGAGGGCAAGTAAAATCCCATAGTGATACTGAGTATGGCGGGCACAATACTGGTATAATTCTTTAAGTGAACTGAGAAGTGTTTTGAATAGTGATTGGTAGATCATCCCTAACCATATTTAAGGCGTATCTCTTCGATAGCTTCAGGATTACCAATGATAGTTAAGCGATCCTTCTCTTTAAAGGTGATATTACCCCGTGGGACTATAACCTTACCTTTACGATTGAGAAGAGCAACGAGACTGTTTTCAGGAAAGTTCACCTTTAAGAGCTTTTCATTGATGAGAATACCTGTTTTAGAATTGGGCCGTACGGTAAGTGAAATTGAGCGTTCATCTCTCAAAAGCACTTCTTTAAGCTGTTGCTCTGTTTTGGCACGCATCCATTTTTTCTGAAAATAGTCATCATCAACGTGGCCTGCTATCTGTGCAAGTATTCTGAGATGTTGCGTTGGTTGGTCGAGTGGGCTGACCAAAAAAATAAGTGCAAAGACGGTTTTATTTTGTGAAGAGGTTGTATCTAAAGTAATGTTAATCCCTTCTTTAGCTCTAACGAGGACCATCTCAGCGTGTTCGAGACCTTCTGACCTCAAGTGGGGAAGGGCTACGCCATGAGTCACGGGGGTGGCCCCAATGCGAGTACCATCAAGGAGATGTGTTGCGATCTCTTCATCTGTTTCGGGGACAAAGGAAGATAATATTGGTGCAACTCGTGCAACAACCTTTTCAAAGTCTTCTTGACCATCAATATCAATAACAGTACTACGGGCAATGATCTCATCAAAGGGGTCTTGCGCACGTAAGCCTTTTTCTTTCATAATGCCACGAAGTTCTTGGTCAAGTGCTTCATGCCGATTTTGGCCGAGCTTTTCAAATACGTGAAAAATTGCACCAGTGCGATCCACTCTTTTGTGGGCATAATAAAAATACCACATTACGCACACAAAAAGAAGCCCGAATGAAAATGTTGTAGGGAGCCAACCCATCTCGGTTATGAGCCAGAGGGGTAAAATGATTCCTACTACCTGTATCCATGGATAGAATGGAGATTTGAATCCAGGGTCATAAGACTCTATGCCGCTTTCACGCATTACTATTACGGTAAGGCATACAAGTGCAAACATGAGAAGTTGAAATGCTGATGCGAGTTTTGCAATCTTGAGGGGGTCAAGAAAGAGTATTGATGCAATGATAAGTGAAACGGTGAGAATAATAGAAAAAATGGGGTTCTTATTTTTACTCAGTTCACTAAATATTGGAGGCATGATTTTATCTTTACTCATGGCCATGGGGTAACGTGAGGCACTCATAGTCCCTGCATTGGCTACGGAGATAAATGCAAATATTGCGGCTGCAGCAAGAAAGAGCGAACCCATTTCGCCAAAAATAACATATGCAGCATCAGATGCAGGAGTCATAGTTTGAGTAAGGCTTTCCATGTCGAGAACACCGATCATGATAGTTGTACCGAGTACATAAATAGACATGGTCGTTGCAAATGAGAGAAAAATGCCTTTAGGTAAATTCTTCTCCGGATTTTCCACCTCTTCAGACAGGCTCGCTACTTTAGTAACCCCTACATAACTGATGTAGACCATACCAGCAGTTGCCATAATGCTATCAAACCCTTTTCCAAAAAAATTCTCAAAGTGTACCGGTTCAATTTGGGGTGTGCCTCCACCAATAAATACTACGAGAATTGAAAGAAGGGCAATAACTAAATAGCTTTGGAGTTTGCCACCACCTTTGGCACTAAAGAGATTGAGGACTCCGAGGCCAAATGCGACTGAGACCGCAATAAGTGTTATGCTCCCTGAAAGACTCGGGGCAAATATGGCTAGGTAGTACCCCATTCCCACTAGTGCGAATGAGACTTTTAATATCATAGCAAACCATGTTCCGAGACCACCAATTGTTCCAAAAAGGGGACCAAGAGATCGATCGAGAAAGTAGTAGACACCACCGGCTTTGGGCATTGCAGTACATAGCTCTACAATACTGAGCATGGCTGGGATTAAGGGGAGGGCCGCTATTATATAGGCAAGAACCATAGCGGGCCCTGCAGTTTGAGCAGCAAGACCGGGTAAAAGAAAGAAACCTGCACTCAGTGTAGTACCAGTACCGATTGCGTAGACGTGAAAAAGTCCGAAGGACTTCTTTAATTTGTTGTTTGAGTCGCTCTTAGTCATAGATAAGAATGTACTCAATTTTTAAAAATTTGTGGGTGGAATCCATCAGGGGCGGTGATTTTACATGTTTGAAAACACAAAAAAAGCGGTTGGAGAATCTCCAACCGCTTTTAAAGAACTTATGTAAGGATAATCTTACATTCTACCGAGAGATGTTCCAACGGCATTAAGATCTGCAGCAGCATCTTCAAGACGTTTAGCCATAGAGATTTCAGCTTTTTTAAGATATGAACGTGGATCGTATACTTTTTTGTTTCCAACTTCACCTTCAACTTTAATAACTTGATCGTAGTTTTTGAAAAACTGATCAACGATAGGGCGAGTAAAAGCGTACTGAGTATCAGTATCGATGTTCATTTTAATAGTACCAGATTGGAGAGTTTCTCTGATGTCAGAAAGCTCTGATCCAGAACCACCGTGGAAAACGAGGAAACATTTTGTGTCAGCGCCAAATTCAGCTTTAAGAGCTTTTTGACCTTCAGCAAGAATTTCTGGACGTAATTTTACGTTACCTGGTTTGTATACACCGTGTACGTTACCAAAAGTAGCAGCAAGCATGTATGTTCCAAGAGGAGCAAGTGCTTTATGTGTTTGAACCATATCTTCTGGACTTGTGTAAAGTTTGTCTGCAGCAACATCAGATGTATCGTGTCCATCTTCTTCACCACCAACAACACCAATCTCTACTTCGAGGATGATGCCGATTTTAGCACAACGCTCAAGAAGTTTTGCAGATGTAACGAGGTTTTCTTCAAGAGTAACAGTAGAACCATCATACATGTGTGAGTTGAAAAGAGGAGGTTGGCCAGCAGCAACACGTTTTTCAGATTCTTCAATAAGTGGAATCATCCATGATTGAAGTTTGTCGTCATGACAGTGGTCAGTGTGAAGAGCGATGTTTACATCGTACTCAGCAGCAAGAAAGCGTGCATAGTCAGCAAGTGCAATTGCACCTAAAACCATATCGTTGCCAGTACCTTGTCCACCACCAAAAGCAGCTCCACCAGAAGAAACCTGAATGATTCCATCACAGTTTGCATTTTTGAAAGCAAGAAGTGCTGAGTTAACACCTTCAGAACTTACAACATTAACTGCAGGGTATGCAAAGTTGTTGTCGTATGCATTTTCGAGCATTTTTACGTACCCGTTATAATCTACTACTGCCATATTTAATCCTTTGTAATCGTGATTTTTTATGGGCCAAAAGTTAGTAAAAATACAGGTGAATGCAACCATTATTACAGCATAGTTTTGGCGTTTTTAGCTCTTAAACACGTTATAATGTAACGTTTGCCCTATGAGTAAGTTTTTTGGACTAAAAAATGACTTTTGGGTCACTATTAAGAAAAAATGTAGAGTCCAGCAAGGCCAACAATCCACACATAGGGTGCAAAGTAGAAGAATTTACCGGTACGGACAAAACTCAAGAGCCATTTGAGAGCAATAACACCAGTAACAAAGGATGCAACTACTCCAAGGACTTCAGGAAGACCAATGTGGGCACTGAGCGTGGGGTCTGACATGACATCTTTACCTTTTAAGAGTACCGCGCCTAATATCGCAGGAATCGAGATAAGGAAGGAAAACTCCCCCGCCTCTTTTCGCTTTATGCCCAAGAGCATCGAGATAGCAATTGTGGAGCCAGAACGTGAAATACCAGGAATTATGGCAAAGCCCTGAACGAGGCCGATGAGGAGCGCTGTTTTAATAGTAAAATCTTTTTCACCATCAGATCGAAATTTTGTAATAAAGAGGAGAGTGCCTGTAAGGAGGAGGGTTCCTGAGACCAAAAGTGGTTTGTCGAAGAGCCCTTCAAGTGGGTCTTTAAAGAGAATTCCTATAAGCCCTGTGGGAATACAGGCAACAATAATAAGAACACATTTTTTTACTGATTCGGGGTCACCAGTAAAGAGTCCTTTGATGAGTGATATTATTTGTTCTCTAAACACAAGAATCGTGGCAAGAAGTGTACCAAAATGAAGCATTAAATCAAAAAACATGCCATCTTCAATTTTGCCCAGTAATGCACTAAGAATTACCAAATGTCCACTACTACTCACGGGTAAAAACTCTGTTAATCCTTGAATTACACCGAGAATAATTGATTCGAACATAAGATCTGCCTTAAATGAAAAATATGTGCGTTAAAATTTAAGATATTTAAACAGAATACCGATAGATAAAATAACGGATTGAGTTAATTTCAAAGGAATGAGTAGTATAACCAAGTCAGAGGTAATAATGACTGATACTATTCTACAATTTGCTGTAACAATTGCAGTTGTAATTGTTGCAAACTATTTTTTATTAAAGAGCTTTCGGGCGGATAGAGAAGTGGTCGAAGCACCGATTCTCGCCAAAGAGGACGCCCAAGTAAGGAACTTTTTAGAGCGTGATTATATTGTAAAAATAAAAAAGAAATACACTCACCCCAAAATAGGTGAAGAGTACCGCTATCAGTAAATGATATCTGTGCTCTGAACATAAAGGAGCAGGTATGTTGTTACGAATATTCGAGCTGATTGCAGTCCTTGTTGGGGTTTTCTTTTTTAATAGATTGATAAAAAAAAGTATTGAAAAAGATGTGGATGAAAATCCGGCTTCAACAGTGAACAAAATGTATCGTAAATATGAAGTTGAAAGTGATGGTATTGAAGAGGATGCTATCCGGTAAATGCTAGCCAGTTGATCTATCTAAACCTATAAGTCATTCATTGATTGGGCAATCATCAATCAAATTCTATTATTAGTAATCTACACATTTTTCTTGGTCTATCGTGCGCGGTCTTTATATTCATGTACCATTTTGCCCTGTAGTCTGCTCCTACTGTGATTTTGCAGTAATGAAGGCTCCAGAACGTCTCCACAAGCGTTGGTTTGATTCTATAACCAAAGAAATCAAAGTACGATCACAAAATAACACTCATTTTGATACGATTTATTTAGGGGGGGGCACTCCCTCTGTTCTCTCAGTAGGTACTCTCACCGCTCTTTTTGACATGCTCCATACTGTTCTTGATGTTAAAAATATACAAGAGCTTTCTATGGAGGTAAATCCTGAAAATGTAACAGAACCGTATATAGAGGCCCTAAAACAACTTGGAGTCACTCGAATTTCCATTGGGGTTCAATCGTTTAATGACACATTGTTAAAGAGGCTAGGGCGCCCACACTCAGTTGATAAGGCAGTAGAAGCTTTGAGAATAATAGAAAGAAGTGGCTTGAGCTTTAGTCTCGACCTTATGTTTGGTTTACCCAACCAGACCGTTGAAGATTTTGTGGAAAGCCTCACAAAGGCCCTTACTTTTAAGCCGGATCATATCTCCTTTTATGGCCTAACTGTTGAACCCCATACGCGATTTGATCAGGAGCTTAAAAAGGGGAAACTACATATTCCGGAAGACGACTACAATGAAATGTATCAAAAGGGAGTCGCTCTGTTAGAAGCTTCAGGCATTGAAAGATATGAGGTTTCAAATTTTTCAAAAAAGGGTTTTGAAGCGCTTCACAATAGACTCTATTGGAAGCATGAGGAGTATCTCGGTGTTGGACCGGGGGCACACTCATTTCTTGCGGGGACAAGGAGTTTTGGGCCGAGAAAATTTAGAAATTGGGAAAAATGGATAGAGAAGGGTGTAGAGTTATCTGAGATGGAGAACGAAGAAATAAAAGGTGATACGCTCTATAATGAGTCACTCTGGTTAGGGCTCCGACAGAGAAGTGGTATAGATAGTTCACGCATAAATCATTCAAATCAGAAAGAATTATTGCAAAAATGGGTCAATAAGGGATGTCTTATTGAAGAAAGCGGTCGTGTTGTATTAAAAGGTGAGGGTTGGGTTTACCTTGATGAAATTACCGCTGATTTAATGCGTTCTACCGTTGATGAGTAGAAAATTTATTTTAGGGCAAGAAAAAAGACTCCCCTTGCTTAAAAGAGAAGCCAAAAGATATCACAATTAATTATTAAGCCTAATAGTCGTCTTCATCGAAGTGTTC
Source organism: Fibrobacterales bacterium (assembly GCA_051532055.1). GTDB lineage: Bacteria > Fibrobacterota > Fibrobacteria > Fibrobacterales > JAOPTW01 > JAOPTW01. The sequence goes on from JAOPTX010000057.1 coordinate 83,338, forward strand.
AAACATATCATCAGCAAATGGCTTACGAGACTCGAGATCTATTTCTTCATCCTCGTCATCGAGCCCATTTGACAATGTGCCATCCTCGCCTTCCTCATCAATGTTGATTTTGAAGTCTTCAAAATCGTCATCTAATCCTTTAGGCCTTCTACCTCTACGTGCCATATAAATCCACCAGTTGTTTTTGTTTCCAGGTTAAAATTCTTTCTTGTTCTTAGAACATATATTCATTTTAACGTAAAGAAAATAAAAAAAATAATATTTTCAATAAATTTTCTTCATATGATCGCTCATAATATAAAAGTTACCCAGTTTTACAATGGTTGGATATGATTTAGGTGGAAATTGTAGTGGAAATACCCCATTTGTAGCCATTCTGAGGTGAGCATACTATATTTGCCCCATGACCTACCTCTCAAAATATCTCGCAACTCACTCAATTGATAGAAATAAGCACTTTCAAAGGGTGTCTAACTCCTGGAATGCTGCAGATGAATATGCAGTTGAATTCCTTGCTCCGATACTCAAAGAATCATCACTCTCTCTACTTATTATCAATGATGAGAGTTCACTCATTACTCGTGCATTATCTCCCAAAAAGAGTAGTACGGTTGTTGATATGACCGATTCTTATAGAGAATTAGAGATAGGTGGGGCAGTAGTTAAAACTATTCCTCAGTTTTATGATTTGGAGGGAAGCTTTAATTGTGCGCTTATTCGGATACCCAAGTCACTTGAACTTTTTAAGGCTGAATTGCTCAAAACTCGAAGTTTATTAGAGCCAGACTCTAAACTGTATGCCGTTGGAATGGTTAAACATATCTCTGCTGGATGTAAAGATCTTCTAGAAAAATGTATTGGTCCCACGAGAACTCATAAGGTTGTGAAGAAGTCGATTCTTTTTGAAGTGACTCAAATGCAGAACGATGAGTCGCACACTTTAACCTCGAGTGATTTTTATAGCCAATATCACCATGCCATTTTGGGTTCGTACAACTCTTTTCCTGGCGTATTCGCTTCAAAAAGAGTTGATGCCGGGACTGCGTTATTGTTAGAGAGTATGGAGGTGCAAGATAGCGGTGCCGTATTAGATTATGGTTGTGGAGATGGGGTAATCGCGGGGGCTCTTTTAGAACAGTCACCTAATGTTGAGGTGCATGGAATCGATATTTCATATTCGGCATTATCTACAACGATTAAAAATATTCCATCAATAACAGTACATGAGGTTGGAGGTAATTCTCTGCAAAGTGGCTATTTTGACCATATTTATAGTAATCCACCATTTCATACAGGCACGAAATTTGATATTTCGCTTGCGCTAGGGATTATAACGGATATTGCCCGGTTGCTGAAAGTCGGTGGTTGCTTTACCCTTGTATTTAATAAAGGGCTTAATTATACACCATACCTAAAAAAACATTTCAATACAGTCACTTTGAAAGCACAGAACAAGCGCTATCAAGTAATTGAGTGTATTAAATAGAGTTTGATATTAGGCTTTAAATCCTTTTTGATTAGCAATTTTACTACTTACCATGCGAATAACAAAAGCTGATGCAAGAAGGATGATTGTGATAGAAATATTCATTTGATACTCCGTTCTAAGTGATCCATATTTAAAATTTGCACTATTTGTTAACTACTGTAAATAAGTTTTTACAGAATTGATAAATAAATGTAAAAAAAAGGTTACAGTTGTTTAGTTACTTTAGGCTGCTGATGAACTCTGGACCCTGTCTCATGAGAGATTCTCCAACAAGTACCGCGGATGTTTTATGTTCCAAAAGCAACGTAATATCCTCTTTTGAACTAATACCGCTTTCTGAAATAAACGGAATATTTTCAGGAACCATTGGTCTTAAGTCGAGGGAGATCTGAAGATCGGTCTCAAAGGTCCGGAGATTTCGATTGTTAACTCCGATTATCTCAGCACCAGAATCAAGAGCTATGGTAACTTCGTCAGCTCTATGGGTTTCTACAAGTGCGTCGAGTCCTAAATTTTTACCAAATTGGATAAGATCAGTGAGTTCTTTTGGGCTTAAACAATCCACAATAAGAAGGTAGGCTGATGCCCCGAGTTCTTTTGCCTGTAAAATTTGATAAGGGTCAACGATGAAATCTTTGCGTATGCAAGGGAGGGCGATAGTATCAGTGATCTCTTTTAAGTACCTATTTGCTCCCATGAAATACTTTTCATCAGTAAGGACAGAAACTGCATGGGCACCAAATTTCTCATAATTTGTAGCAGTCTTTAAATGATCAAAATCTGCTGAGATAATACCTTTGGAAGGAGAAGCTTTTTTAACTTCAGCAATTACTTTCATTGATGTGTAATCTAGATTTGTGATCGCTTCTTTAAATGATGCATTTGGCTGAGGGAGATCTACAATACGGTCATAGAGAGTACTATAATTCACTATTGCTTTATCGTGCTCAATTACTCCACGTTTATATGCTACAATCTCTTCGAGTATATTTGCCATCGTTCTATTCCTTTAGGTTCAACACATATATAAAAATTTTTGTGACCCTTTTCATGGCGTCTTGATAGGTAGTGGTGAAAGTCTGCTAAAAAGACTGGATTTTCGAGAATTTTAATCTAAAATTTGTGATAAACCCTCTATAAATTGTACTGTATAGCATTAAAATTGATATTTTTGACATGAACAACAAAAGAGATATACTATGAGTAGTACTGCAATTCTATTAATACACTGTAAAGACCAAAGAGGATTAGTCTATTCTGTCACTGAATTTGTGGCTAAAAACAATGGAAATATCATTGACCTTGAGGAACATGTAGATCCTATTGAAAATGTCTTTTTTATGCGTATTGAGTGGGACCTTAGGGATTTTTCAATTCCTAAAGATAAAATCGGAGAGTTTTTCAAAACTCTTACTGCAGTTAAATTTGATATTACTTTTAAGCTCTATTTTAGTGATCAAAAACCACGTATGGCACTATTTGTCTCTAAATATTCTCACTGCTTTTACGATCTGCTTTCAAAGGTTCAGTCGGGTGACTTAGATGTAGATGTGCCGGTTATCATAAGTAACCATGATGACTTGCGTGAAGCTACTGAAGGTTTTGGCATTGAATATCGACACATACCAATAACCAAAGACACAAAGGCCGCACAAGAGACAGAGGAGCTTCGTATTTTGGAAGAATTCGATATCGACTTTGTTGTTCTGGCCCGCTATATGCAAGTACTTAGTGATGATTTTATAACTCATTTTAAAAATGATGTTATTAATATCCACCACTCCTTTTTACCGGCTTTCGTTGGTGCAAAACCTTATCACCAGGCTTATAAACGAGGCGTTAAGATTATAGGGGCAACCAGCCATTATGTGACGGCTGAGCTAGATGCAGGCCCTATTATTGAACAAGATGTAGCCCATGTTTCACATCAAGACAGTATTGAAGATATGGTTCGTAAGGGTCGTGATGTTGAGAAGAATGTACTTGGTCGTGCCGTTTGGAATCATGCCAACCGCAAGGTGTTAGCCTATAAAAACAAAACAGTCGTTTTTCGTTGATTTTAAGTATTCACCTACTGTGTTATTTTTAGCTCGACGTACTGGCGTACGCCTTCGCTTAAAATGCCTTGTATTTGAGCACTTAAAATTACCGAAATAGTGGGGTCGCTTGACACACTGTAGGTGTGTCGTTGCTTTCCATTGCATTCCGTAGTTTTTATTTGTTGATTATTTGAAGCTGTTGGTTTTTTCTATGAGGGCTTCTAGGGTTTTGAGGGCGGCGCCAGAGTCGATTGATTCTTTGGCTTTTTCGATGCCTTCTTTGAATGATTCAGTTTTACCACCAACATAGATGGCTGCGCCGGCGTTAAGGACTACGATATCCCTACAAGGGCCGAGCTTGCCTGAAAGGACTTCTTTGAGGATTCGGGCATTGTCATCAGGGCCTTCGCCTAATAGGGTGTCTGGGGTGCTTATAGTGAAACCATAATCAGTGGGGTTGATTTTGAAGGTTGAGAGCTGGCCGTCTTTATATTCACTTACTTGTGTGGCATCGCATATTGAGATTTCGTCTATACCATCATCGCCGGCTACAACCCAAACATGTTCAGAGCCCAGCTCACCGAGTACTGCTGTAAGAGTAGGGGTGAGGCTCTGGTCGAATACACCCATTACTTGGCGTTTTGCGCCAGCTGGATTTGTGAGGGGGCCGAGCACATTGAAGATACTTCGTTGGGCTATTTCTTTTCGAGGGCCCACTACATTTTTCATTGCAGGGTGGAGTAGTGGAGCATATAAAAAGGAGATTCCAACAGTATCAATACACTCTCCTGCTTGTTCTGGAGTTATTTCGAGATTGAGACCCAGAGATGCGAGCACGTCTGAACTTCCACTTTTTGAAGAAATACTCCGATTTCCATGCTTAGCAACCGGGACGCCCGCTCCCGCAACAACAAATGCAGCGGTAGTAGAAATGTTAAAACTTCCACTGGAATCACCACCGGTTCCACAGGTATCGACGCATCCAGTAGTTTTCATTGGAATGGGGGTAACTTTTTCTCGCATTACATATGCTGCACCAGAAATCTCTTCCTTACTTTCACCTGTCATTCTTTGGGCAATAAGGTAGGCGCCAATCTGGGCATCCGTAGCCTCTCCCGACATTATTTGATTAAAAACAGCGATAGTTGTTTCTTTAGAAAGGTTTGTACCTTGAATTAACTGTTTAATTGCTTCTTTGATCATGGGTAACCAGCAGTGATTTTTTGTTAAAAATATGAATTCTTATAGAATTTTGAGAACAATTTATTGGTTTTTAAAATATTCTATGGTAGAATGATTCCAATAACCGAACTGTAGGAGTAACTTATGAAGTTTATTAAAAAAGTTGCATTATTGGCATTGGTATCTGTCAGTATGCTGAGTGCTGGAGACAAAGAAGATCTTCAATTAATTATGAAGAAAGTAGATCAGGCTGTTGCTCTTGTCGAGAAAAAAGGGACTGCTGCTTTTAAAGAATTTAAAAAAGAGAAGGGTGAATTCCGTTTTATAGGCACTTATATCTGGATTCATGATTTAAGTGGAATAATGCTTATGCATCCTATTAAAACAAAACTTGAAGGTAAAAACATAATTGGATTGAAAGATGGAAATGGAAAACGATTTTTTGTTGAAATGAACAGTAAAATAAAAGCTGACGGAGAGGGTTGGGTTCACTATACATGGCCAAAACCAGGAGAGAAAAAACGTTCCGATAAAGTCTCATATGTTAAAAAGGCAATGTTAAAGGGGAAGGTGGTTGTCATTGGGAGTGGAATATACGACCATACCTTAGAATCGGTTACTAAACTTTTAAAGTAAATTGAAGTAACATTTATAATAGGGCGTTCCAAGGGGCGTCTTATTTGATGAT
>JAOPTX010000058.1:0-58017 GCA_051532055.1 Fibrobacterales bacterium
ATGCGTAGAAAGTGTGTTAAGCGTATCATCTGTGTTGTCCTCTTTAATCCCCAGTTTTAAACTATATAATTTTATGAAAAACAAAATTATGTCCTGAGGACATTGGGTTATAGTGTTGACAATAAGGGCCATTCGTTGACATTAGGTGAGATAACCCTGTTTTTACTTAAAATGAAGTGTTTTACTCATGTGAATACTATGCTTTTTTTGCATCGACTGTAATCGAATACATGCCACCAGTAGGATAAGTAAAGGACTTCAACGCCTATCATAATCTCGACCTCAGAGTGTTCCGCAGAATTGCCTATGTGGATGTCATGAAGTGCCCCCAACGTTCCTGAAGTCGGGGCGCATTCTCATAGTTAAATGCGCACATACCGTGCACGGATATTCCGATAATTACTCCTTTAACTATCTAGATACATAGTCAAAAAGCTACGTTATTGGTTCTATTAGACAATTGGAGTAGCTCTTATGAAAATGGCGTTGGTACTTATAGCGGTAATGGTAACTATAGTTTGTGCACAATATACACCAGATGGATTTACCGATCTTACTCAGTTTTTGGTACCCAGTGAGGGGAGTTATGCATTGGGTAATTCTATGGCTAAATTTAATGATACGCGAGATTCGGGTACTAAAATAGTCTTTTTTGATCGTGAAAATGGTGATAACCCGTCTGCCGGAGCGTATTGGTGGAATGGTACACAGATTGTCGATAGTGTGGGAAGTCCGGTTGACTCAGAAGGGCGCGAGTATGGGAACGACCCCCTTCAACCAAATGAAGCAGCAATAAAAGCATTTCAGTTTCCACTGGGACTTAAGAGAAACACACAGGGGGATCCAAGACTCCGAGCCCATAAACATATGTTTGGTTCTGCTGCGGCAGGCTATCCCGACTGGTATCTTTTTAAGAGAGGGCAGACACACGACTATTTTGATGGGCAGCTCGATGGAGGAAAGAGTGATAGTGAGCCCATGGTTATCGCGGCGTATGGACCCAAAGAAGATGGTCGGGCGGTTATAGATCCGGATGGTGCTATTGTACAGACTTTTTTAGGCGAAGAACGATCGTCGGGGTGGCCATTCGGTGCCCATACAGGTAGTGATCCGGTAATATGGTTTCACCAGATATTGCAGGGATTAGAACTCCATGGAAAACTGGGACACCTGGGCTCTCACACAAAAGAGACCTTTTCGGGTACGCATCCATATTGGCTTATTGAAGATTGTAAGGTGATTCAGTCGTCAATGAATTATATGCCGAGAAATACGATAGTGAGGCGCTCTGTTTCGGGGTTTCGATGGGCCCCAGATCACCACAATCAAGGATATTACACTGCGACGTTTAAATCAGGTATCACTTTTGACGAAATGATATTTTATAAAAACGGATATAAAACAGATCCATTCAAAGATCCAGATCCTAAACGTGATATTTACAGTCGCAATATTTATCAGGGTGGTGGTGCAAAAATGGGGCATACCTATCGGAATATTATATCTGCAGATGGAGCGTCGGGTGGACCTCAGATGCGATTGGGAGGAACCTGTGAAAATAGTTTGATAATAGAAGGGTATTGGTTTAGTAGCACGCAAAGTAATCATCCCGAAAATGATTGGCTTGCCGAAGATGGTCAAGAGGGACAATCTGCTGTTGTACGGAATAATGTACAGTTCTTGTATGGGTATCCTACACCAGCAGATCCTGATACTGATGATGCATCAGACCGTAGAGCACAGCCCTTCTGGGGGTATTCCCTACAGGGGGCATCCTTCAATAGTGTTGTAGAGGGAAACATTATATCGGGTGCACTGTATGCTCAAGATTTAGGGGTGCAAGAATCTTCAAAAGGTTTTGGCTTGCGTTTTGTGGTTGATCCCGCAACCTATCAAGACGGCAACAGCTATACCCAAATGAATAATGTGATGCGCAATAACATTGTCTATAAAGCACAGTCGGGCTTTAAAACTGAAGGAAACTGGGCGGGTATCGAAGGCAATACGGTTGAGGGCAACGTGTTTGTTGCACAGCGGGCGTTTGATGATAGAAACAGTGATACGGCACCCACAACCAACCAACTCAACCTCACCAACAACACCTTTTATTTAGTTGACACGATGCCGACTAAAACGTGGGTGGGTTTAGAAAATACTATTCAGGACTATACTTCTGCACAAGAGCTTGAAGGGTGGAGTGATCCTGATAGAACACTGAAGCGCTATGTTGTCGAAGTATTAGGGCTTACCCCGCTCGATTGGTCTGATGATCCCTGGCTTGACCCTGCACAAATGGCTGTCCGTATTTCAAATGGCGAGTCTTATGACCCCATGGGATTAAAAACATTTATGGCTGTCGCATTTAATATGAGGGATGGCGGGAGTGAAAAAGCCCCCGTCAGTGGAAAGCCATCATGGCTCGGTGATTATGTTTGGGATACTCGATATACCGCAGCAGCCGTTGTGAGTTGGGTGAGAGAAGGCTTTGGTCTCCCATCGGTCATGGACTCTGTTTTAAAAGCTCCTGACTCCACTGGAATTGTTGATCAAAACGATACTCCTTCCTCTGAGTCGTCATCTGAAGTACTACTGTCAATCTCTTCATCTTCAAGTGAAACAGTAGTACACCTTTCTTCATCATCATTATCTTCATCATCATCAAAATACCCTCCCAAAGATGGTGATGCAGGCGGTGATATTTCTCCACTCGCAGTGAATGTTCCAGTAGAGAAACTGCATGGTGTTGTGCAACTATCTGAAATGAGAAAACTCGTTTCTTCTATAGAGACTGGATATCTTACGGTGTTTCAATTGGATGGGTCGGTGCTCTTTAAAAGTGATGTCACTAAAGGTGCACCCCTAAAAAGTTTGGTACATTTATATGATTCTCGAATGGTATATTGGGAGTTAATAACTGGAATGGAGTAGTGACAAACCATACTGGTTCTTAATACATATAAAAAATATACTCAGTGAGGTGTCGTTTACTTTTGACGAAGTATGAGTCTGACTGCTTTCATTGCTGATGTTCTTTTAGCGCCCGCGCTATTAATTTATTTTGTAAAAGATAAATCTCTTAAGTAATAAGAATGGACATCAGCCGATTTAGCTCCATATAAACCCGTCTGAAGGAGGACTATAGTAGCTGAACATAGGAGTCACCTGAAGTCAGTATTTTAGAATGAAATAGTCTCAACAGTATATACCAAGAATATTAAGAAACAGGTGTTTAACGCGTGAAGGCTCCGTAGAGAGATCATTGTTACTTATAAGCCTGTTTACAATCCATGTGGCAGATGCCGCGCTCACCATACACAACTTCACCGCCTATCATAATCTCGACCTCAGCCGTGATCAATGGCTGGAGGTTTTAAGAGTACCGTGAAGTTCGTCTATGGGCCCCTCAATAATGTCTATCCATTGACCTTCTATTATGCTATCTGGCAAAAGAAGCTGAGTTATGCTGGGTTTTTCAGTATGAGAGAAGCACTTAAGAAAAGGGCCTCCCTGAAAGCCTATCCGCGATTTAAGCAGGAACTCCAAGAACTGCTCTACGAGTGCTATATCGCTGTTTATTACAGATATACATTGATTTTCAGGCTAAATGTTACGTATAATCTATTATAGTCAAATCGTTAATGTCATAATGGGTACAAGTGAGGCTGTAGGTATTGTATGAAAAAAGTAGCGTTACATGGTTTAGAGGTTGATACTCCATTGGATGGGTATTTATGTCATGTGGAGTCGGGTGAAGTTATGCACAAGCCAGGTGAAACGTTATCGCTCACAAACCTTTTATTTATGGAAGATTGTGACGTAAGTGAATTAATGATATGTGGAAATGATGCTGAACTCAAAAAATTTCAACTTGCCTCTTCATTTAAAAAAATAACAATACAGGATTTACCCGTTAATGAAATTTCTCCAGTTGATGTTATCAGTGCTGCGAATGAGGTTGTCGCACAGGCAGGGCATGTATTTACCGTTGATCTAATTGAGTCATTAAAAAAGCTTGAGAATACCGATCTCTTTTATAAAAAAGACGATATGGAACGAAATATATTTCAGGCCCATAAATACTCATGCTTACTTGAAAGTGACAAAGCGGAAAGTGTCAGTAAACTCAAAGAAATAATACACCCAAAAGAAAAGCTTCGCAGGGCATTAGAAGAGGAAAAAGAGAAGGAGCGCCAAGAGAGGTTGACTTTTGATGAGACCGAAATACCGAGAGAGAGGTTTATTAACGAACGTTCTAAAGAGATGGCGGTTAATTATTTAAGAAAGAAAATTAGTAAAGGCGAGATTCAGGGGATTCCAACAGATGAAAAAGAACTTTATAAATCGTTGCAATTAATAGTTGAAATTAGAGCAAAAGGTGTGCTGAACGAGTATATAAAAAGGTACAAAAGTTGGATTGAAAAGCTTGATGCTCTATTTTATGATCTTCGTATTAATACACTCGTTGAATATGATACTATAGAAGAAATTGCAAGAGATATGTTGACTCTGTTTTTGCATGATACCTTCTTTTTTATCAACCTTACCAATAGAAGAGAACCTTCAGATTCAAAAAATTATCTTGTTGTTCATTCAGTAAATGTCGCTATACATAGTATTAATATTGCTACAGCTGCGGGGTATTCACGGGAGTATATACTAGAGGTGGCGGTTGGTGCCTTATTACATGATGTTGGGCATTTGTTTACCTATAAGCCAATGTTTACTAAACAAGTATTAGATGATACAGAACAACATAAATTTGATCAGCACTCTTTAGTCGGTGTTGCTATGCAGAAAAATATTACCAAGGTACCTATTTCAACAGGGTATATAATTTTACAACATCATGAACGACTCGATGAAAGTGGCCCGGTAAGTTTCGTCGATGCTGATAAGGTGCATGATTTTGCACGGTTAGTTGCTGTTGCTGTATACTATGAAACGGAATGCAGATTCTGCTCTCCGCACGATGCTATGATGCATGCGATTCAACAGATGAAATTAAAAATTTTGGAGACACATTTTTTGAGATTGCTTCTTATGACGATGTCGTTATTTCCGATTGGGACTTATGTCCTATTAGATAACGGTGTAATAGCTAAAGTAATAGGGTGTAATAAAAATGAGATAAAAAAACCTTTTGTTTCAACAATTGCAACAGTTGATGGGGTGCATTTATTTCCTTTAGAAAAAACTGAAGTTTTAAACTTGGCTGATAAGGATGTTACTGTGGAAATTTTGAAAAGTACAGAACACCCCTCGCTTGAATCAAAATATAATTTGGGGTTTTAACGTATGGGAACACCTATATACGAAGCATTAGATGAATTGATTTCAGTCTCTATTGAAGACAATGGGTACAAGGCATTTGTTTCGGTCAAAAAAAACAGGGAAGACTTTGAATGTTCTAATACCCAGGTTATAGAATTTCTTAAAGATAAAAAAGTTACATATGGGTATTCTCTTGATGCTATTAAAAAAATTATTCTGCGTATAAAAGGGAGAGAACCTGGTGAGGCAATTCTCATTGCGTCAGGAAAAGTAAAAGAAGAGGGTAAAGATGGGAGTGAGAAGTATAAATTCAGAACTAAAATGATGATTGGCGCGGAAGTAGATGATAAAGTTGATTATAAGGAACGTAAATTAGTTAACAATATGAGGCCTGGTCAGATATTGGCAGTTATCAAAAAACATATTTATGGAAAGCCAGGGTTAAAAGTTACCGGTGAAAAAGAAGAAGCGGTACCGGTTAGAAAAGTTGGGATACCGAATGCAGGGTTACACGTTCAAGTCTTTGAAAAGGAAGGAGTCTTAACCTATGTTGCTATGTCGGCTGGGCATGCTCGACTTATTTTTAATGAAATACAGGTAACATCAAATTTTGCAATAGTAGGGGACTTAGATCTCACAAAAGGCAATATTGACTTTGTTGGTGATGTAGAAATTACAGGTGATGTTGCAAGTGGATTTAAAATCAACGCTGGAGGAAATATTATTATTGGAGGTAACGTTGAGCCCAATGCAGTTATTATCGCTAAAAAAGATATTATTGTTAAAAAAACAATCCGCTGTGGAAAGAGCCTTGGAGGCTTTGTAGCAGGTGGAGATATCACTGCTGGCACAATACTTAATAGTAGAATTGAGAACAAAGGCGATGTGTATGTAAAAGATATGATTGCTGATAGTGAAATATTCAGTATGGGACATTTTAGCTGTTCGTGGGGCACAATTCTTGGGAGTACCATTGAGGCGGTCAGTGGTATATCGGTAAACAGTATTGGAAAAGAGTCGGGTGTTGGACAGAATATTATTATTGCCGGCAATACTGATATTAATGAAGAAGCTCTTGAAAAAGCGGATCAAGGCCTTCTCAATCTAAATAATGAACTTAATCTTATCATTAAAAATATTCCAACAAAAACTGAAGAGTCAACTGATGAAAATAAAGAAAGTAACGCAGAGAGATTAAAGAACCTTAATAAAGCACGTGCAGTCCATGTTGAAGAATTGAATGAAAAGATTAAGGCACTGCAAGAAGAAAAAGAATATTTGGAATCCCATTTACATACGAACCCCGATGCTGTGATCGAAATTCGTGGTAAAGTGTATCCTACTGCTACGATTATAAATGGTTTAAATCGAATGTTGGTATTTGATGATGTTGAATCTGCATGTTCTCTTGAATATCAGGCTCCCGAAATGCCCGAAATGCGCGAAGATACCTAAACTAAAATTCTATTGCAAGCCTTCTTTTAGTAGTATTCCGGATTCAATAACTACCGCGTATAATCCTTCTTTCATTGGTGTTTGTAAAAACAATGACTGTGAACCATCTACCGTGAAATCATTGGTTTGACTACCTATATGTTTACCCATAGCATCATATATATGTAACACGTACCTTCCAGGTTCTAACACATTTATTGATACATAATCCTTATTCGTGACTTTGTATATAAGTGATACATTTAAATTGTTAGTAGTGTTTTGTTTGAGGTCGTTAAATATTCCTACAGGACCCTCTGCTGATGGAGTGTTTATACTACTCGATGAAAACTCTTCTTCTTCTTCTTCGTCTATGTCTTTTGAACTTGAACTAGTATCCTCTATACTACTTGAACTCATTGAAGAGTTTGATGGCTGAGTATCTGACGATTCGACGTTCTCTGATGAGGACTCTGAGGAGGATTCATCTATCGAACTTGAAGAAAGTACTACCGGCTCCACAACACTGATGGTAACTTCTGTCTCTGCCTCTATTCCATCTGCATCAGATACTACTAGAGCAAATGTGTAACTACCAAGCTCCAAACCTGTAATTATTGGTGATGCTATTTGTGAATCACTTATTAAAGATGAACCACCCGTAACACTTGTCCATTCATAAGTATAGGGACTTTTTCCACCACTGACCAACCCATTGAGTACTGCTTCAGTTTCCGGCTGTGCAACAACAATATCAGCAGCGCCAACTATAAACTCTCCAGGTAACGCCCGAATAGTATTGGTTCTCCAGTCTGCTGTAATTTTCCATTCATCCAACATATCCGTGATATACTGTTCTCCTCCAGCGTCATTCCCCCACAGTGCAGAAGATTGTCCATCAGTAGTAATAGCCCACATAGCGGATGAGAAACCATATTCGTCTAAGACTGCATGCCATGCATCAGCACTTTCTCCATCGAAAGAGCCTTCAAATTCACCCTTTCCTCCATTATAATGTGATATTCCCCATTCAGAAACAAAAAATGGAAGCCCATCTTGGAGTGCATCTTTAAAATGTTGCCCTGTCCAACCATCATCTACGAAATGGGAGTATGCATAAAAATGCATTACATATGCAGAATTATTACTAGGATCATTAACAGGGTCATTTATAATGCCCCGGAATACCTGCCCATAGGAGGGCGTGCCCACCAATATTAAGTTGTCAGACCCTAACTCACGTATATGACCAATAAGTTCGTCTGCATAGTCTTTTACCGGCCCCCATTCGTGTGGGTCTTCAGTGACGGGCTCATTAAATATTTCGAAAATAATATTATCATATTGACCATATTTTTCTACAGCTTTTGTAAAAAATTCTTTCGCTTCTGGTATTTCATCCCAGGCATGATGTGAATGGAAATCTATAATAATATAGACGCCACGAGCAATACATTGGTCAATCACCGTGGTTGCAAACTCAAAGTCTGCAGGCTTACCGCCGGAGGTAGTCGACACCGCTACTCTCAAAACTTCTGCATCGAAATCATCAACCATTTGATCAACTACTTCTGCGGTCCAAAAGTTTTCACCACCCCATTGGTTCCAAGAAAAACTGAGGCCCTTTACCTGCACCATTGCATTGGTATACGGTTTTTTTGAACCAACAAAATATTGGCCCTTTACCTTCATTTCTCCATATATATCCACAGGCCCTATAGCCTCTGCACTAATCAAACCAAATAAAATAATTGTAAGAACAAATGTTATTTCTTTAATGCGATTACTCATTGAAATCCCTTCTAAGATTTATTTAATTAATGAAAACTCTTCGATAGTAAGAGCGTTAAAATATTTTGTATCAAACCAATAATTATAAGTCAATTAATCGACCATTTTCATATCGCTTTGTGTAGACCTCTTCATACATCAGGCTTCTCAAAATCGGTGTATCATAACATTGCTGACTCGGTGTCTTTTACCATCCCTGCTGATTATGCGTACGTATAATTTGATCGTGTTTAATATATATCAAGAAATACCTCATGTAAGAATTTTACTTTTTTAGGCGTGGTCACCTTTGTCCACACCCATGGATAAAGCTTTTATCTGAGCAAGATATTGTATATATTTAATGTGACGTACTCAGGTTAGGGTGTAGTAATTGATGGATTCACAAAAGCCAGATGATTTGGATGTATTTGATTATCTCGATCCATATCTTTTTTTAACTGATTATTTAGAAAATGAACAGAAAAGAGATTCTTCTTTTAGTCTTCGTTTTTTTGCATTTTGTGTCGAAATAGATGCGAGCCTTTTTGTGAAGATTTTAAAGGGTGATCGTCATTTGTCCAAAGTGGGAGTAGAGGCAGTAATTGCTTTTTTTCAATTAGATGTAAAATGGATACTTTTTGATACCGTCAGGGCTGAATATTTTAGAGAGCTTGTTTTTTATATTAAAAGTAAAAGAGATACTGATATTCAAAAGCATTTTGAGAGATTAATGAAAATGCGGCCTTTGAACTCAAGTCAATTGCAGTCTGATCAATATAAATATTTTCAATATTGGTATATTCCTGCTATTCGATCGGCATTAGATTTTGTGCACTATTCCGATAAAAATGACGCTGAGAAGTTTTCACAATGTTTCTTATCCCCCGTGAGTATAGAAGATGTTATTGATGGCATTGATGTGCTTGAACGTTTAAAACTTATAACAAGGGACTCTCAAAATAATTTTCGTTCTTCAGAATCTCATATAGGTACAGGTGATAAGTGGCAAAGTAGTGCTATACGATTATATCAAAAGAAAACCATTTTATTAAGTAGTGAGAGTATAGACACCGTTCCAAACGAATCTAGAGATATATCAACAGTTACTCTATCACTCAATGAGGCTCATATAAAAGGGATTAAGGCTATTCTTGCTGATGCACGAAAATCAGTCATACAAAATGTTAATGAGATAAAGTCTGAAGAATGCACAAATGTATACCAGTTAAATATGCAGTTCTTTCCAATAGTTAAGGTGAAATAATACATGAAAGATGGAGTAATAATTATATCAATCCTTTTTACGCTTTTAACAGGGTGCTCTTTGGGTGATCAAGCGGGTACCACTACAGAAACGACAAATGGAATAACTATTAGCGTTGTTGATAGTAATAACGAGCCTGTACCATTTTTAAAAATTGCTGCGTACACAATCGATCCACTTATTAAAACTATTGCAGATAGTATTGATTATAAAGGGGAGTATACTCTTTCTGATTCTTTAGATATAGATATTCTCGAAGTATATTCCATTGACTCTACTTTTATGCTTTGGTTTTTAATGCCTGACTCCAAAGAGGTTAAGCTTATTGTAGAGGAATCAGGTTCTTTAATAATACATCCTGAATTGTATGATTCAACACAGGAATATAATGATGTTTTATTAGAGGGAACTGGTTATACAGCTTCGATGGAGAACGGGAGTTATACCTTTTATCATTTGCCGCCAGGTAACTATACTGTTTTAGTAGATAGTCTGACTTTAGGTGCAGTAAATATTAAATCAAAAATGCGTATTGATACAAATATAACTTTTCCAATTGCAACCGAGTTATCCAGTTCCACTGCTATCTCGAGTTCCACAGGTATCTCCAGTTCATCTTGGATGTCTTCGGAAATCAATGATCAAATGATTTCGAGTAGTTCTCTAGTAACTTTTGCGATTGAATTCGAAAATTTTGAGAATAATGATAATAAACACCTTTGGGCTGATAGTACAAAAAGTACAGGTTGGTACGTCAATAAGGATGAAGGAAGTGAGTGGATCAAACCGTCAAATATCGAGACTGTGCACGATGCTGTTGTATTTGATGAGAGTATTAATTCACAAGTTCTCCATATGGTTTATACTTTGGGAGATTTAGAGACAGTTTTGTTGGGGACGCATTTAGGGGCTGTCGGTACCTCTTTTGATTTAAGCGCAGTTAAGAACATCCACCTAAAGGTTAAAGGTGATGGTGCTTTTGATGTCGCTGTTGAAAAATTACAAAGTGTCGATGGTGAAACTCAATATGAAATTGCTGAATGGAATGTTAGTGCCTCACCAGAGTGGCAAACTGTAGTAATAAACACTGATGATGCTAAAGTAGACCGTCTCAATAATCGGTATCCTTTTGCTGAAATATCAGATTCTATTTCTCTCTTTTCAATTTTTATCCGATCAGGAACTGAACTGTGGATCGATGATATCGTTTTTGAGAGTTTAACGGGGGAGCTTTTTTAGGAGCTCTTCATGTCGCCCCCTTTGTCTCAGGTTAAAATGTCCGCTTCGTATTACAAAGACCAAAATCTCTCCTAGGACGTTGCAGGCTAAATGCAAATCCATGAGAGTATCCTCTACGTAGTCCTCAACAAACTCGGAAAGACTGATCTACAAACCAGTAGAGGTTCAAAGAAAGCTCCCTCAAGCAGGACTAACAACCAGTACACTGTTTATCTGAAGCAACGCCGATATCTCATAGACACCGAGATACGAGTTAATACCATAACGTACATAGGGACAATGATTCAATTCAAATAGTGTATACCTCTGTATCTATCACTGATAGGACTCTGTATGTCAGCAGGGTATTCAGTGTAACCGTTTACACAAAATAGTATAAAATCATTTGCTACCATGTCTGTAGAAGGTGCCCGGTTACAAATAGCTGAGTTATTCACAGGTGTGCTTGACCTGGCGGGGACAGTTATACATGATATATGCATGCATTTAGTTTGGTTCACAGGTTGTGAACAATAATAGTGCCAGTTTTAGCGTATATAATTAAAACAAATTTGAAGATTATAAATTTGAAATCTACTTTAACTTAAGGAATATTTATGAAAAAATTATTATTAATGTCTTCTATGTTTATAGCTTTATTTGGTTGTGCAGAGCAGCCCATTTCACAAAACATTGTAGATGAGTCTGTTTCACAAAATACTAATGAACCCAACTATGAAGGAATGGAGGCTATTAAAGCTCAATTAGAAGGTGACTCACTATTACCGTATTTTGAATTTGATAAACAAGGAAATAAATTGGAAGTTGATTTTACTGACGGAAAATTGTTAGCAAAGAAATCTAATTCGAGAACAATTCTTATTTTGGATTCAATTCAGGAATTTGATGAGCTTGAAAAAAAAATAGCATTACGTCTTCAAAATGATAGTAAATTTAAAAAAAGTATAATGAGGCCATTAGATTACGTTTGTCGTATTTCTCTGTTAGCACTTAACGAGCAGTATGAGTCAATTCAATTGAGGTCAGGCGAAAAACTGTTGTCAGACAAATTAATGTTTGAAAGTTGTGAATATATAGGCTTTGTTTGTGAAGGCGAATGTGATGAGTCTTCGGAAGAGGATCCGTACTTGAAACAATCTACTAATGTTGCTTTAAAAACAGCTGAAACATATGCTTCAAATATAACAGTTGAAATTTATCCATATCGTATGATCGCTTCTTCATTCCGCGGTGGTATATCTTGGATTTATTCATCAGCAGGGTCTGAGACTTACTTTAAGAAAAGACAACGAGTTTGGAGAGGCTGGAACGGAATGGTATGGAGATGGGCTGATTTTGACCCTGATAGAAATGGCGTTAGAGCAAATTGTTTTAGTGAATGCTCGCTAGAGAAGCATGTCGATCAATATTCATGGGGAGAGCGTCATCCAATTCAATGTAGTCATGATATGGCTACAGACTTAGATACTTTTTGGGATACTGAAGATATAACAGTACGTTGTAGCCTGCGGTTTTTTACAAATAGCATTCAAGGGTCATGGGGGACAGATCCAAAAAGTGCAGATCATAAGCCTCTGCTTCCAATTCCAGAAGGAACCCCAACACCTGGTCAATTTGAAGTAGTAACACTTTTTGGCGGGGGAGTTATTGGAAGTCATTACGTGAGACATGGTGGTAACTATTTTTATGCAAAAACAAGTACCGGTTTTAGTCCGGAAATTTTAGAGGCAGTAAAAGCAGATTACGGTATTTCATACAGATAAAAGGTGGAAAGGGTGAATAAGTTATATTTTATTTTAATTCTAGTATTTTCAAATGTCCATGCTTCTGATTTTTCAATAAATCTAGGTACAAGTTCCCCGAGTAAAGGTATGATAGGGTTCGAATACTATTTTTTGAATAAAACCCTATCAAGTAGCCTATACTTCGGTTCATATGAAAATGAATATGGTAGTCTTGGGGTAAGTGTTACATATCATCCTTTTGTTTTTAATGGCCCCTATGCTTTTCATTCATGGCAATGGGTGGCTGGTCACGGAACAGTCAATGGAATTGATTTATCTCATAATAATTATTGGCGAATTATTTACGGGGTAGGTTATCAATATGCATTCTTTTCTCATTTTGGGGTCTATGCCGAGGTAGGTATTGATTCCTATGTGGGGAAAGAAGGTTACTTTCTTGGATTCGATAAGGATACAGGGGAGTTGAATAATAATTTCTATTTGTTTCCTATTGGACTAGGGATTATGTTTCCTTTTTAAATTAAAATTATACCCCTACTTTTAAATTAAAATTTTAGTAGTAGGGGTATAAGCCTCCCTATAACCGAATGTTGGTAGACGTAAAAGCATCTGTAGTCATCGTGAACTAGGGCTGTAGTCTCCAATCATTACAAGGCTATGAGAGAGTTACAATGAGTAGTCGCAATTTGTATCCTCAAGTTGATGCATTTACATACCGGTCGAATTCAGTTCGATTAAAATACTACACAATCAATATTGAACAATTGTACACTATGCGCTCGATGTAATCCTGTACTTATGATCTTAAGTACTTTTGATTGTCTATCTAAATTTATTCTGTATTTTTAGGTCTGTATATGGAAGACTCATTCAAGTTTTAAGTCGCCAAATATATTTGTGCGAGTGGTACTGTTGTCAGTATGAGCCCTTTGTTCACAGACTGACAACAGTAATATCACTTGTTTAATTGATTCAATTCACTTTTAAAATATATAGCCTTATATTTGTTTTTGCCAAATTACTGGTAGTGAGATTTAAACAGAAGTGTGATGAGCTTACGTTATTACTTTTCAAGTTCACTTACATTTTAATTTATGAGATTTGAACAACTTAAACAATTATACTTTTTAGGAGATTAAATAAATGCTATTAAAAATAAAACTTTTAACGATGGTATCCCTGTCCCTGTTTTATATGGGGTGTGACTCTAGCACTGTTGCTGGGGCGACTGATAAAGGAATTGAAGATGGCTCTATTGCCTTATTCCATACATCTGAGGATGTAAGTGATATTGATGTGAATGTTCCTTCGGAAAATAGAAATGATGGTGCAATAGCCAAGAAAGTAATTCAGCGTAGTTTGCCTAGGGGTGATCAAGAATATTATTGGGATCAAGTCGAACCATTATTTTGGAATTGGAAGAATAGAGATGTTCGTCAAGCGTATGATAAGCCCGAATTCTCTTATGACCCTATCGATAACCATCTTGGGGTTGCTATACAAACATGGACTTCAAATAGTTCCGGAGCTGGAACTACGACCCATCCTTTACTTGGTGTAATATTTAACGTTGAATACCATCCAAGTGCTTGTACAAGAAAATATTGGTGGGGGTCATTACTTTGTGGATTAAATGAAGTAAAGCACACGGCTGAATGGACGGTACTTTTTAATCTCAATGATCCAGTAGATAACGATTTACGCGTGGGCAAATACGATTTGTTTTATTACGACATATCTTTTCAGAAACAATTGGATTTTTTAAAACAAGCAGATATGGACTTAGGTCAGGTAAATACTTCCAGTATAACCCCCTATTGGGCAAATAAAAATGATTACCCATTTAGAATTAAAATTAAGAGAATGGTTTTGGCTGCTCAGCAAGGTACTGAATCATTTGCAGCAAATGATCCATGGCTTGTTGAAAAGATTAAAATCAATATTTTTGGACAGGATGACGAAAACTTATATCTTGAACAAGATGTAAATAAATGGGTAGAAAAAGGAAAGAATGTTGAATGGACGATTACATCTTGGGCCGAGCAAAATTTAGATGCAAAATTTAGAATAAGTGGTTCTCCAAGTGAAAGCTCTTATTATTGGAATAAAAAGCCTGATTTTGATGAATAAAAAGTTGTAATCATTATATGTAATCACTATATATAAAGCCGTATTGTATAAATACGGCTTTATTTTTGTCCCGCTATAGCGGGGGAAGTCCAAGGGCCTGAAATGGGAAACGTAAAATTATTTCTTCTTATACACCCGAACATAATCGACTAAAAATCGCATTGGAAATGCTGATGCATCGGGATCGCCCCCCCAGCCACCGATGGCGAGGTTAAGTAAAATAAATTGGGGTCCTGTATAGGGCCATGCTGAAGCATTATATTGGTCCCCCCCTTGAGGGAGAGCGGTAAAATAATGTTCATGGTCAAAATAAAACTCTATTCTATCTGCATACCACTGTACCGAATATATATGGAAATCATTCTCTACGGTTGATTCTTCGATTGTTCCTTGTTGCGCAGTCGCACCGCTATAGTTTGGCGCATGCACGGTACCATGAATGACTCCTGGGTGAGTGCCAACGTATTCCATAATATCGATTTCGCCACAGCCTGGCCAACCAGCTCCGCTAAAAATATTTGTTCCCAGCATCCAAATAGCAGGCCATGAGCCACTTCCTGAGGGGATTTGCGCTCGTACATCAACTCGACCATAGGTGAATTCAAAATGCCCATGAGATTTTAGACGGGCCGAGGTATATTGATATGATTGCCACCAGTCTTCGCGACCGACGATATTTAGAAACCCATTATCTTGGTACGAATTTTTTTCTCGCGTAGTGTATTTCTGAAGCTCACTATTGTTTGCTCCAGGTTCCTGTGTTTCATGAGTCCATTTTGAAGGATCAACAGAACCCGTTCCATTAAATTCGTCGTTCCATTTTAGTTTCCAGCCTTTAATAGTAGGGTCTGAGTGGTCTTGTGATGAAGATATGTGGTTTGATGATGCGTATGATTTTGAACTTGAATCATCGCTTGAATGAATGGAGGTAGATGAACTAGATTGAGGGAACTCAATGCTACTGGATTGATTTTCACGAACCGAAGATTGCGATTGGGGGTCCTGTGATGAAGATGACGCACTGGAAGACAGAGGAAATTCAGGGGGGGCTGATGTGAGACTCGATAGCGCTTGGGAGCTGCTTGATAAAAGTGATGATTGCTCAGAAGAGCTGTCTGACTGTTTTGATGTATTGGTATTAACAGAATTACAGTTACTCAAGAGAGCTACGAGTATAAAGAGTACAGTATATTGTATCATAATTTATTTAACGGTTGGTTGTGTAGCTATAATATAAATTCTTAAAGTGTTCGCAAGGAGTTCGTGTTTGTAAAAAGAAGTTAGGGTAGAGTACGGAGCCAACAGTATAAAAGTTCCCTTTTTAGTGATAATAAATGATGGTGTTATTGATTTATATGTTCCCAATATACTCGGGACGCCCTTAAAGTGCTTTTGCTGCTTCTTTATGTGATTTTCGGGCACTATTAGCCTTCAACTATATGGTGATATTTAATAAATTTGTTTCGGTTTGCTTAGCTTGTATGAGCTAATGATTGAGGGGCAATCGGGTAATAGGGTGATTCAGGGCTATTTACTGCTGAAATTACAAATTCTTTATTTTTTACAAACCTACGATTCTCATGGCTTTATGTAACACTGTAATTTTTTTTATTGGGATATAAATATGTTAAAATTTTCTTTAGTACTTCTATTAGTTTTTTTTGTGGGGGGAGCATTTGCAGTTAATGGTGTTCCTGATGGTTTTGGTACCCTTGCAGAGCCTTATCAAATTGCAGATTATGAAGATTTAAAAGTGGTGAGAAATTTTCCAGATGCCTATTATTTGTTGGTAGCAGATATTAATGCATCGGCTTCGCGTAATGAAGTTAATGGATTTCCCTATGTCGGAACTTTCACTGGGCATTTTAATGGTGCTGGTCATAGTATTACTGGTTTATATATAAAGAGCTCTTCTTCTGGTAATGTTGGTCTATTCGGTACTGTTAGTGATGGGATCATTGATAGTTTAGCGGTACATGGTGAAGTTACCGGTTTTCGCAATATAGGATTGATAGCAGGTACGATGGAGAATAATTCTGAGCTAAAGAACTCTTATGCAAATGGATTAGTAGTTGGTCCAAATAATGCAGGAGGATTAATCGGTTATGTCCATTCAAACTCAAAGGTCTCAAATAGTTATGCAAGTGTTCGAGTCGAATCCAAATACTCTGATGCGGCTGGATTAATTGGAGAACTTGCATCATCTTCTATCGTGGAAAACTGTTATAGTTCAGGTCGTGTACTTAAAGGGGGTGGCTTAATAGCAAAAAGATATACAAGTACAAGTGTATTGAATAGTTATTGGAACTTAGATCTCGCTGGACAAACTAAATCTGTCGGTGGAACAGGTTTGAGAAATCAAAAAATGAGGGAATCTACCAGTTTCTCGGGATGGGACTTTAATACCACATGGGAAATAAATGAAGGAAACACATTTCCTGGCTTAAAAGGACTCAACGATGCTCCTTATGGAATTCCAGATAGTTTTCATTCAATGCCTGGCCCATTAGATCATGCAGCGTTACTATTAAATGATGTGGATCTAGAAGGCACTGCTGCTGAAGTTCTAAAATTTATTAATCAGACTGAATTGAATACGAGTGGTGATTCTTTATATCTGTATTATATACCAGGAGAGTTATTACCTTCCGATGATACACTGTGGGGAGTTGAATCGTATGTAGCTGTACCTAATGATACAATCGAAATAGCAACCTATGAAGATCTAAAAAAAGTAGGTCGCCATTGGAACTATCCAATAAATGCTCGGTATAAATTAGTTGCAGATATAGATGCAACAGTATCCAAAACTGAAAATGGTGATTTAGGTTTTGAACCAATTGGTACGATAGAAGAACCATTTACTGGAGAAATGAATGGTGCTGGGTTTGTGATATCTGGGTTGTATATTAATAGAACAACAAGGTACGTTGGATTGTTTGGTAATATTGAAAATGCAACCATTCAAAATCTAGGTGTTATTGGAAATGTATCTGGAGAAGCTTATGTTGGCATGCTCGTAGGGCAAGTAGGTGAATCATCCCTTATCATTCGTACTTTTTCTGGTGGTATTGTTTCAAGAGGTAATGTTCTCGGTGGTTTAGTAGGCGAAAATTTGGGTCGGATACAGAAGAGTTATAGTACTGCAACTGTTCAAGGCGGAAATGGCATTGGTGGGCTTGTTGGTTATAATGATAATAGTATATGGAGATGTTATAGCTCCGGATTGGTTTTAGGAGATGGGCGTGTTGGTGGGTTAACGAGTTATACGAGTCGAGATGGACGTGTTTCAAGTAGTTATTGGAATGTTGAAGTATCTGGCCAAAATACTTCAGATGGAGGAACTGGTCTAACGTCATCAGAAATGCTTGATTCGAATTCTTATTATTGGGACTTTGAAAACACCTGGGAAATTATTCAAGGACAAAGTTATCCTGGTATTCAAATTGTGGATGATGCCCCCTTTGGAATATCAGATTCTCATGATTCAATTCCACAAGATTATAATTTTGATCAGTTTCTAAGTAATGATATTGATGTTGAAACTGGAGCTGCTTCAGCAACGGTATCCACGTTTGCAGAATACGCACGTATTAATTCAACAAGAGACTCAGTGTATCTCTACTATTTTATGGGAGTGACCACTATAAATACCGATACAATTATAAGTGGGATATCTTACGTAGCCGTACCTAATGATACAATTGGTATCAACAACTATGATGAATTGAAGTTGATTGGAAATCATAATGATTATCCTTTGTATGGGAGCTATAAGTTGCTTAATACAATCGACGCATCTCTTTCTCGGGAAGAAAATGGTGGTGCCGGTTTCATGCCTATTGGGGACGCTACAGAGCCGTTTACAGGGGTTTTAGATGGTGCAGGTCATGAAATATATGGGTTATATGTTCATCGCCCTGACTCATCAAATGTAGGGCTTTTTGGAGTGATACAATCGGGAAAAATTGAAAACCTTGGAGTTAAGGGGACGTTTACTGGTAGAAGTAGTGTTGCTACAATTGCTGGAAAAATCTCTGATGCATCTGTTATATCTAAAAGTTATGGAATTGGTATTATTAAAGGACGGAGCCACATTGGGGGGCTCGTTGGGTATAGTTCTATGGGATCTATCATAACAAGAAGTTATAGCTCCGGACAAGTATTAGGGTATGAGAATGTAGGGGGTTTGTTGGGTGAAGTGAGTACAGGTTCTGAAATATATAATAGCTATAGTACTGCAGGTGTGGCTGGGGAGTCTTCGACTGGTGGCTTTGTTGGAGAAACACCGAGTGATCCAGAGTCTTATACCATTATTAATTGCTATAGTGCTGGTATACCATTAGATAATAACTATAACATTGGTTTGGGGATTAGTCGTTCTGGGGTAATTTATAACGGTAGAGTGATAAGTAGAGCTGACGAGAGTCCAACAATTGTAGGTAATTATTGGAATGTTAATACACTCGGAATTAGGATTTTATACTATGGTAGCCCTCTAACAAGTGAAGCAATGAAGAGAAGCAGCTCTTTTGATGGATGGGATTTTGCCACTATTTGGGAAATACGTGAAGGGGAAACCTACCCTGGTTTGAGAGATGTTGATGACATGCAATTTGGAATGCCTGATTCATTTAACACTTTACCAGGAACTCAAGACTATAATGAATTTCTTACAAATGATGTAGATGTGGATTCGGATGACTCTGATATTACCGTTTTTAAACTAACAAATTTTTACCGATATACTAACAATAGGGATTCAATCAGCATTGTTTATTTTCCTGGAGTTGTTGAGTCTCCAGATGATACAACCTGGGCAGGGCCCTCGACTTTTACCATACCCAATGATACTATTCTTATTTCTTCTTATGAAGAATTAAAAAAAATTGGTAATGAACAAAATTACCCATTATTTGGGAACTATCGTCTTACCAATGATATAAATGCCACTCTATCACAGACTGAAAATGGAGGAAAAGGATTTGCACCTATTGGTAAGAGTGAAAACTCTTTCTCTGGAACTTTTGATGGGGGAGGGCATGTCATTTACAATCTTTTTATAAATCGCCCAACTGAAGATACAATTGGCCTTTTTGAAAAGCTTTCTGGTGGATTAATTCAAAATGTGGGTGTCAGTGGAGAAATAGTAGCTGGTAATTATACTGGGTTACTCGTAGGAATTCTTGATAGTGGATCGACTATAACTAATAGTTACACTACAGGTTCAATTAATGCAGAGAGTTATACTGGCGGATTAGTAGGGGCGTTTGAACATTGGTCTAATATTATTGATTGTTATAGTACCGCTGATGTGTCCGGGGAAACTCGAGTAGGGGGACTCGTGGGCGAACAAGATAATTCGAGAAATGGAAATGTATTTGGGTATCATAAACAAAGTTATAGTACTGGTTTTGTAGATGGGGTATGGGGTGTTGGAGGACTGATCGGGAGTGTGAGTGATTATAATAAACCTACAGGTATCTATTGGGATATTAATACTTCTGGTCAAATAGATTCAGAGGGAGGAGAGGGAAGGACAACGTACAGTATGCAGAATAGGAGTACGTATTCTGGCTGGTCATTTAATTCTATCTGGACACTACTTGATCAAAAAAGTTATCCCGGATTAATGATGGTTAATAATGCTCCAATGGCATTTAGAGATAATTTAGAAATAGCAACTACCTCTGCGTTGAGCCAAGTCCTTTTAAATGACTATGATATAGAGCAGTTTCAGCAAGCACTTGTCGTAAAAGTTGATTCGATTTTTGGAATAGGTACTTCAGACTCAGTGACACAATTTTCTTTTCCAAGTGGTACAGCTGATGGGGTCGTTGACTCTATTAAATACCAAGTAGGAGAAGTGCTCGCTCAGGGTGATACATTGTGGGGTAACTTTGCAATTGCTGTATTTACACAAACATTAAACAATCTTGCTCCAATCGCCGTACAAGATGGATTTATTCTCGCTGAAGATACTGAAGTGTTAATCGATATCACAACTTTGATTTTAAACGATATTGATGCACCAACTGAAACGTTGGTCTTTGATTCGATTATAAGTAAATCAGTGAGAACTGGGAGTGTAACCATTACGGGTGACGAAATGAAATATGTTCCTGATGTTAATTGGAATGGCCGTGATACTGTTGAGTATGTTATGAATGATGGGGTTTTTAAAGATACTGGATATGTGGTACTCAGTGTGACTCCTGTTAATGATGTTCCAGTTTTGACCGCTATCAACCCTCAGGTTACCAATGAGGATATACCAATAACAATCGTAGATGCCATGGTTAGTGCCTCTGATGTAGATGGTGATACATGGACTTACCTTATAGAAGAGAAAACGGGGTACACCGTTTCAAATAATGTAATCGTACCGAACCTAAATTATACTGGAGAATTAACGATTCCCATAAGCATATATGATGGTCAAGCAGAGTCTGTTAAGAGGGATTTAATACTTACCGTAAACCCAGTGAATGATGTTCCTAAAATTATCTCAGTTACTCCACAAACTATTGCAGAAGATAGTGAATTGCTCTTTATTGAAACAATGGTACAGGTAACTGACGTTGAAGGAGATGCTATCACTTTTTTAATAGGT
Source organism: Fibrobacterales bacterium (assembly GCA_051532055.1). Lineage (GTDB taxonomy): Bacteria > Fibrobacterota > Fibrobacteria > Fibrobacterales > JAOPTW01 > JAOPTW01. Next base: position 21,470 of record JAOPTX010000058.1, read on the forward strand.
ACGGGTAGAAATTACACGGTACAGGATATGAATATTGTACCAAACCGAGATTTCAATGGTACGTTACATATACCCGTGTATGCTACTGATGGCTTGGATACTACAGCAGAAAGTATATTAGAGCTTGTTGTTATTGCGACAAATGATAGCCCTTTATTCACTTCTATTGATGCTCAAGTGATTCAAGAAGATAAGAGCTTAATTTTTAAATCCTCAATGACAAACGGGTCTGATGTAGATAATGATCCTCTTACGTATATCATTGAGGGTGGGACTCATTATGTAGTCGATAATACGAACATAACCCCATCTGAAAATTTCAATGGCATACTTACTATTCCGGTACGTGTCTCAGATGGTTCAGATACAACAGCACCGGTTAACTTAGTACTTACTGTAATACCGGTAAACGATGCCCCTACCTTATCAAGAGTATCCTCAGGAATAATTGAACAAAAAGAAAAGTTGATCCTTGACCTATCAATGACAGACGCGTCCGATATTGATAATGATAGATTGTCTTTTGTTGTCGAAAAAGGGTCTAATTATCTAGTGATTTCAGGTAATGGGATATTGCCATTGAGAAATTTTATGGGTGGTTTGTTGGTTCCTGTCAGGGTTACTGATGGAATAGATACATCGGCAAGTGTTAACATGATTATTGAAGTAGTTCCGAAGGGTATGAATTCTTCTAATGAAAGTACTATTGTGAGTAGTGTTGAGCAACAGTATTCATCAAGAGGAGCAAAACCACCTGAATCATTGTCATCAGAGTCAAACTTTATAGATACTACTAATAATAACCCTATAAGTTCAGTAGAACAGATAGGAGGAGTTGGTCAATCAAGTAGTAGTGAAGATGTATCTTCTGCACTCAATTCACCGATCAATACATCTGCTAGGGGCCACAATGGTGTTTCAAGCATGTTTGTTAGCAATATCGGAAGTTCTGGTATAATAATAGCCGGTCCTGAAGCTGCAACGAACTTTAGAATATATACTGTCCATGGTGAATTTATTGAATCTGGCGCTTTGCAGAATGGTATGGCCAATATATCAGAGTATGCACCTCAGGGCCTACTCGTTATACTGTTTAAATAAAAGTTGTTAATAGAGTAGATCTGATTACGGATTCTCAAAACCTAAAGGTTATGAAAATTATCACGGTTAGAAAAGTCGACTTCAACAATAAGTATTGAAAGTCGACTTTTTTTTGGGGGGGGCTGTAGCAATATTTTAATTAATGTCTTTTGACTCTGGAACAGTTGGGATGGTAAAGAAAAAACAAGAGCCTTGTCCTGGGGTGGATGTTACCCATATTTCGCCATTAAGCAAAGTAAGTAAGCCCTTTGCTATAGTGAGGCCAAGACCCGCCCCGCTTTTTGTTGCGATGTTTTCTATATCACCTTTTCTAAAACGGTCAAAGATATGTTTTTGTTGATCAATTGGTATGCCAAGTCCGGTGTCTTTAACATGAAAAAATAAGTCTGAACCATGTTGAGTGCATCCAAAATCCACAGAGCCCGATTCTGTAAATTTAAAAGCATTGTCAATGAGAATTGTCAAAATTTGTTTGAGCCGCTGTTTGTCAGTATTTATAATTTCATTGCCCTGGGGTAACTCACATTGTCGATAGAGAGCTACTACCTCGGAACTGATTTGGCTCAGTTGATTTTGATATACAGATTCTATGATTTCATTAACGTTAACGGAATCATAATACAGCGTTATTTTATTTGATTCAAGTATCGAAAGATCCAAAATGTTAGAAATGAGCCGTAATAAATGCTTTCCTCTCTTTTCTATACGTGTTAAATATGCTTTCCTCTTAATTTCGCTCAGATCAGGGGATTTGAGCAAATTTGAAAACCCTATGATAGCATTAAGTGGTGTTCTTATTTCATGACTCATATTGGCCAAAAAGGATGTTTTTAATTTTTCACTTTCTTCAGCTTTTTCTTTAGATTTTTCCATAAGAGATAATGAATGCTTCCTCTGGTAATCAAAAATCAGCATGATGTAGACGGTAACGGCAAGGGTAGCGATAAAAAGCTGTAATTCAATAAGTACTGTCATGATTTCAGGTGAAGAAAATGGGCCATATTCGGTAATAGAAGATGCAATAGCAAGTGCCGCAACGAGGGGGATTGCACAGTAGCTTACTCGGGAGTCCAGCTTGAAAACTGACCAGGCCAATAATGGACATAAAATAAAAAGAGGTAAATTAAACTCTAATAACAAATTATAAAAGTCTAGTATCACTATTGTGATGATGAAAAGTGACACAAAGAAAATGATTGATTTAAAAGGGGCTATGAAATTATCATTTCTTTTAAACCAAAGATGAAGGAGAGGGGGAGTCAATAGAAGTACACCAACCGAATCGCCAACCCACCAAGTGACAAATGAAAATAGGTAGCTATCCCAAGGAACTAAACCAGTAATCCCCAACGAAGTAATACCAAATAATGCACTGATAAAAGGCCCAATTATTACAGCATACAGTAAGAAGTGAGATAGTTGATTAAAATCGTTGAATAATGAATGATTTGTTAATGCTTTTTTGCATCCTAAATACCCAATGTATGCACAGAGCATGTCACCCAGACCATTAGAAATACCACAAAATATTGTTGAAATTACGGAAAAGAGTGTTGTTGTATCAAAATAAGATGTCGCATTACCCAGTAATGCTCCTAAAAATACGCCAGGAAGGAGTGTTCCTCTTTTAATGCAAATAGCAGCAAGTATTATTCCCGACGGAAGCCATATTGCAGTAATGTTACCTGGTGGAATAGAAAAAAGTTGACCTAATTTAGCCGTACCAAAATAGAGGCCTGCAAGGAGCACGTTTTGAAAAATGTGAATATAGAGTGGTATGGCCTGATTTGACTTTTCTGGCATAGCAAACGTAAGTAAAACCTTAAATACACTGTATTATATATCCATCAGTAAAGCAATGATAATATGATTCATTCCTGGATGCTCTTCAGGGTGATAGGTTACAAAGAGGAAGTCATTATAATGTGGTAGCCTTTACGAGATTAGTAGGGGCAGTATATACAGTGCATTCCGGTTTCCTCTCTGCAACCTTAAAAGCTACCGTAGTAGGACCAGGGGTCCCTACGGTAGCTTTTTTATAATCATTTTTTATTGTTTTAAGGAACGGGAGTGACGATAACCATGATCGCTTCATTGGTGACGGGGTACATAAATCCATCTGATACCGCCATTACCATGCCATCCTCAATTGAACCAGTATTTGCTGCTCCTTGTCGCGGTGCCTGATTAGAACCAGTGCCAGGCATTTCATTGACCTCAGTACCTGCATCCCAGAGCATTATAGAATTCGTTACATCGCCATTGATAGGCATGCCCTCGGTATCCCAGAGTGGAAGTCCATTTTCAGGTGTTCCAAAAAACAGATCATTACTGTGTACAAACATTGTTGCTAAGTAGAGCATGTCGCCTTTTTTTGCATCGACTGTAAGCGTATACATGCCACCAGTAGGAAGAGGCGCGTCACCGAAAGTCGTTGTAGCAATACCCTTATCCATAAGGTTTGTGTGTAATGGTGCTGGATTACCATCTTCTGCAAGTGCCTCAAGACCCAAGCCCATGTCTTTCATTGTATTCGAAAATAATATCATGTTCATTGCAGATACCGCCGCAACACCGGGTGCAAAAACTGTTGGCGCAATAGCGTTCATTTTCAAATAATCAGCTAAAGGGGCTGCGTTACCATCTTCAGCTAATGCTTCAAGACCGTTCCCCATATCCATTGTCAAATTACTATATAATGGTGTCCCCGAAGTATGAAGTGCCCAAACTGCTGGTGCAAGTGGTGTATTTGAGGTTGCTTTAACAGTGATAGTAAACTCAAACGTTCCTGCTGTTGTACTGGTAACCGACACCATTATATTCGCATCTGGTTTTGTATGATCCATTGTTGTTAGGACTGTTGCCAAAGCAGTTGGTGAGCCATCTTCAGCCAGAGCTTCAAGGCCCATATTGAAATCCATAACACCAGAATTGAATAGAGGGGCAGGGGCTTGGTGAATTACATAGACACCAGGAGCAAGGGGAGTTGTTGATTCTGCTTTTACTTGTATTGTTACCGTAAACATATTGTCAGCCATTGCTTCGAGTGTGACATCGATATTGTGTTCTACAGGTGTTGAGTGCCCTTCAACCATACGTACCAGTGTATTCAAATCTGGTTCGCCCATATTTGGCCCTGATTGTCGTGGTGCTTGGTACGAGCCAGTGGCAATCTCTTGGTCCATTTCAGTTCCTGCATCCCAGAGCATAATCTTGTCGGTAATATTTCCACTGATAGCCATACCGTCCATGCCATATAATGCAATCCCTTCTGGCTTGGTACCATAAAACCAATCGTTTGATTGTACAAACATGGTCGCCAATGATAGTTTTTGTCCTTTCATCGCTTTAAAAGAAAAGGAGTAAGAGCCTCCAGGGCCTGCAGGTGCATCGCCAAATGATGCCGCTGTTACTGGCGCCACTGGTCGGACCATTGCGACTGGGTCAATCATGCCACTATTAGGGCCTGTTTGCCGAGGTGCCTGATAGTGCCCCGCTCCAATAGGTTCATCCATTTCGGTCCCTGCATCCCAAAGCATAATTTTGTCAGTAATATCACCTGAAAGAGCAGTACCATCTTCATTATAGAGTGCGAGGCCTTCTGGAGCAAAACCATAAAACCAATCATTTGATTGGACAAACATTGTTGCTAAAGAAATTTTAGAATCCATTTGAGCATTAGAGACAGTAAACGACCATTCACTGTCTGGTGCAAGAGGAGCGTCTCCCACCATACCGTACCCTTGTAATGGAGAGGGTGTTGAAATATTTTTAATGGTAATATCAAATGTTTGAGTTGTCATTGCGACAGATGACATTGACGCTCCAGCCATATCGTCACTGCTCATTCCAGTCATTGCGCTTGAACTCATGTGAGCCACATCATTCGAGCTCATGAGTTTACTCGAACTGCTCATGGTTGATGTGGGTGGAGGGGTGTCTGAATCAGATTTTTTAAAAATATCACAGCCGGTGAATAGTAGACCGCTGCATGCGAGAGTGATGAGTAGGTTTTTGTTCATTGTATCCTCTTTATGTATCCTGTAGATTAGTTATGTTTATAATATATCAGCAAATAATGGTAAAAACAAGGCAAAGCGTATCCTTATTTGTGAAATTGTGGGATACATACAACTTTGTAACAAGAAATGGGGTGATTAATGACTCATTGGAAGCCAATGAGCAATAATAATGGACATGTTTGTAAAAAGCGTCCAATAACATATTTGTTGGAATACGGATAATGCTTTATTTGTAATATATAAGCTATATTGTTAATGGGTATTACTATAGGAAGGATACAGTGAGGTTAGAAAATCTTTATAAGTATATAGATTACCGGGAATACATAAAAGAGTATTACCGAGTAAACAAAGAGTCTCGGTTTGGCTTTTCTTATAGGGCATTTTCAAAGAAAGCAGGTTTCTCATCACCCAGTTTTATTCGACTTGTTATTGAAGGTGAAAAAAACTTAACTAAAAATAGTGTACTGAAACTATCCCACGCAATGGAACTCAACACAGAGGAATGCGAATTTTTTGAAGACCTCGTATTCTTTGGTCAGGCCAAAATATTTGATGAAAAGCAACACTATTTAACGCGGATTGATTTACGACGTGACAAAAATGACCCCTCGGTTCTAAAGCCAGCACAGTTTGATTATCTAAAAGATTGGTATAATCCATTACTTCTCGAAATGGTAAGTGTGAATGGATTTGAAGAGGATCCAGTAAAAATTGCATCAATGATTCCTTTTGAGGTTACCCCAAAACAAGTGAAGGCAGCTCTCGAGTTTTTGATACAAAATGGCTTTTTAGAGCGAGATGGTCGTGGGAAATTAGTCAAAGTAGATAAAACATTGGCCACTGGGCCACTTGATGAACAAGAAGTATTACAGATTTTAGCGCGGTCATTTCATAAAAAAATGACTGAATTAGCAGTTGAAGCAGTTACTCGTTTTTCTAAAGAGCAAAGAAACACAACGAATACCACCCTCAGCTTTTCCCGAAAAAGTTATCAGCTCGCCACCGAGAGAATTAAAGCAATGCGTTATGAACTATTAGAACTCGCAGCATCGGACGATGAAACCGATACAGTATACCAATTGAACGTTAATCTGTTTCCGCTGATGGAGAAAAAATAGCCATGAGAAGTATTCAATTGTTGTTGGTGAGTGTCTTATTCCTTATGAGTTGTTCTAATACCACCGTTGCTGGCGGTGGTACCGATGTCGACAATGCTATAGTGTTAGGCAAAGTAATGGCGGACAGCCTTGGCGTTGGTCAGGCCCAAGTGTATATTATGACGGATGATTATAATCCAATGACAGGCAACCAAGCTATTCCTGCTCGAGTTACAGAAACTGATGCTCAGGGTAATTTTGAAATTGAAAACCTACTACCGGGCACCTATTCTGTGGAAGCCCATCATCCCGATGGAAGTCAAATGGATTGGTCACATAGTTTTGAATTAGAAACTGATGACTCTCTCAACATAACGATGGAAGTAAAAAAGAAACACTGGATTATGCTACCTATTCCAGATTCATTAAAAATGGTTGATTTCTATCTGTATGTAGCAGGGAGCAATATGTTAGTTGAGCATAACGCTGCAACATATACGAAAGACCATATGGTTCTAGAGAATATCCCTGAAAAAGAAATACCCTTTATTTTACAAGGGTTGTTATTCGATGCATCAGTTGTTCCTGTCGTTTTTCATGGCACGATTCCTCGCTTCGATCAGGATACTCTTGACTTGAGGTAGACTCTTCTAATACTTTGACAGGGTCTCGATTGGGTGTTCAAGATAGAATTGAATCCAATTCCATAATACCCATTCACTTTGAAGTGGGTATTATTACTGGTGTAAATATTTCATATATGACAAAATTTCAGGGAAAAGTATATTTGCAGCATGGACTATGTTGGACAAATATATCGCCCTCCCAGTGAGCGGAACTCAATATTATTACAGGTTACTGTAGGGTGCTCCCATAATAATTGCAGTTTCTGTGAGATGTATCGGGATAAAGATTTTAGGGTAAAATCGTGGGAACAGATTGAAGCTGACCTAGAGTATGCGGCAATCCACTATAAAAATGTATCACGGCTATTTTTATGTGACGGTGATGCAATGGTATTGTCCCATAATAAATTGGTTCGACTTCTTATACTGATCGCTGAGATACTTCCTTGGGTTCAGGTAATTTCAGCATACGTCTATGAAAAAAATCTTCAAAATAAAACAGTAGAGGATTTAAAAGAGTTGCGAGATCTCAATTTAAAAATGTTGCATATGGGATTAGAATCGGGACATGCGGAGACATTAGCTTTTCATGGTAAAGAGTCTGACCCAAGCTATATTATTCAGCAAGGCTGTAAAGTAAAAGACGCAGGCATCAAACTCTCACTGACCGTATTACTAGGGTTAGGGGGTAATAAAGACTCTATGGTACACGCGAAAGAGACGGGGAGGGTGATCACTCAGATCGATCCCAATTATGTTGGAGTGCTCAGTTTGATGATTACGCCCAATACTCCACTGTTTTCTCAATGGAAAAATGGGGAGTTCGAAAAAATTGAGTATCTTCAAGAATTAAAAGAGCTGAAAGAGCTACTGGCTAATACTCATATGAGTAAGGGTATTTTTTCGGTCAATCATGCATCGAATAAGATTCCCATACAGGCACGGATGCCCCGTGAAAAAGAAGCAACCCTTGTATTTCTGGATAGTATTGTAACTAAAGGTAAACAATGAGCGCAAATAGAATTAATGTTCCAAGAACACTTTAGATTACATAATAATTGAATACATTTCCCAATCTGGAAGTAATGGCCTCGGGGGATCAATGTATGCCATTGATAGATGCCACTACTAAAATTAAAAATATTTAACTATCGATAGGATGTTATGAATAGAGAATTTGTTGATCTATTACTGTTTCTGGCTATGGCAGGTGTTGTTATAGCGTTTGCTATAAATGCAAAAACGGCGTATAAACGTGCATTTTCTGGGGTTATTGCACTGACCATTGTACTAACGGCAATCATTGTCTATTATGTACGTGAATTTAAGCCCAGTTACTCAGAGCAACAGTTGGTGACCGTTGAATCATCAGATGAGTTGGATGCAATTATCGTCGAAGAATTCGAGAAGGCTGAGGTAGATAGTTCAGAAAATCAAGAAGCGGATATACTCGCTGCAGCTGAAGACTCTGAAGAGAATATTACTCAAGAAGAAAACATAAATGAAGTGGTCGAGGCAGAATCTGAAGAAGAGTTAGCGGTTGAACCAGAACTTGATGATATTCAGAATGAAGAACCAGATGATGAACAAGAGCTTGAGGCATTTAAGGAAAAGGCCCTTGCTCTTAGACGTGGAATTACCGATGTGCACCGAAAAATGCAAAAATTAGATTTGCAAGAAGTGTATGACATGGAAGAGGATGAATATAAGGTGTTTGTTAAAGACGCCAACTGGCTAAAAATTCTCGCGGTTAGATATTATACTAATGTCAAAAGATTAGAAGTTCCATCGGAAGCGAAAAATACTTTTATACAACTCAAAAAGTATGGCTCACATGTACGATATGCGGGTCTCAACCTCTACACATTTAGTAAGGCTGGAGATGACGATGCAGAAGCTACACACGAAGCTAAATTTAAAAATTATCGATCGAAAGCATGGAAGTATTACAAACGACTTAAAAAGCTGCTGTGATCTATTGTATCGCGTTCCTATAAATACCGTTTTTACTTTTTAAAAAGAGGCCGCATTGCTATTGCAATCGGCCTCTTTTTTTATTTACCCTTCAGTAGATAGTCCTATCAAAATAATGCCATCATCAATAGAGGGTGAGCGATGTGCTCAATTTCTTTTTTATAAATTTTCACAAAGTGTTTTCTCACCGTGAACAGTTTAAGGTGAATGAATTGCTGTAATTGTTTATGAATGCGAATGAAGATTTAAATTTCCATGAGTTCTAGAAAATATTTGCCTTTTGATAAAAAGATCAAGATGAGTAAGTATAAAACATAAGGGAAAAGATGATACAACAATTTATTCGCTCAATACTTGTAATTACTGTATTGGGGACACTACAACTATTTGCAGCTGACTATCAAAATGTTTCAGCAAATAAACAATCAATAGGGTCATCGTACCGCTACAATAGTAATGGGTATGAATACCTCGTGCAAAATGGTAATGATGCTGATCAAAACTCTCATTGGGAGTCTGAATCCAATGACAATGAATCATTTGAAATTGATTTAGGGTCACCAGAATATATTGGCAAATTTAAAATTTATTGGGAAGCGCGCTATTATGCAACCTCATTTGATATTTTACTTTCAAATGATAAAAGTAATTGGGATACTGCGGAACGTATTACAGGAGCAACGGGTGGTACCGTAGAGTATTATGGTAATTATGGAGAATATCAGTATATTAAAGTGGAACTAAAAACCCGTTCTGAAAGCTCACGAGGATTTTCATTCTATGAATTTAAAGCATACGCTACAGCTAAGCCTGAGTTACCCAATGTAGCAGTACGTTGGTTTGGGCCGCTCAAAGAATATCTAGAAAATCCTGCAGATGGGGATGCTTTTTTTCACTCATATCTTAATCAGAGTTACATTTTTTATAGAGAGGTTTGGGAAGTATTTGCTATAGGAGAAACAGGATCAATGGGTCCACGTGGATACCAGGGCGAACGTGGACCTCAAGGCCCAACAGCAAACATAGATGCATTAATTACTCGAATTGAGGCTCTCGAGGCTAAGCTTATACACGTAACAACGGTCGGAGAGAATATGTACATTGATAGTGCAAATTTACATATCCGGAGTGGAGCTGGTAGCACTGCAGGTACCGTAAATGCTAGAGGTAATTTGATCATTGGATATAATGAAAATACTTCTGGAAATTGTAGTCGAACTGGTTCACATAATATCATTTCAGGTGTTTCTAATTGTTATGCAAGCTATGCCGGTGTAGTATTTGGACAGGGTAATACCGTTGGTGGAGCGTATTCAACTATTGTAGGTGGAAGCAATGGCACTATCAGTGGAGAAAATTCTAGCATAAGTGGTGGAAGTAATGGCACTATTAGTGGAGGAAGTTCTAGCATAAGTGGTGGATATTATAACAATATTGCGGGCAACTACGCAAGTATCAGTGGTGGTCAACAAGGAATAGCGAGTGGCTACTTTTCAAGCGTCAGTGGTGGTAGACAGGGGACAGCAAGTGGAGATCATTCAAGTATCAGTGGTGGTTGGAAGGGAATAGCAAGTGGAACTTATTCAAGTATCAGTGGTGGGATGCAGGGAACGGCGAGTGGTCAGACGTCAAGTATCAGTGGTGGTCAAGATGGATCAGCGGCCGGACAGGGATCGAGTATCAGTGGTGGTACGGACGGAAGTGCTCTAGGGGATTACTCAAGTATCAGTGGTGGGAGTCAGGGAACAGCTGAAGGCGTACTATCAAGTATTAGTGGTGGATATAAAGGACATATTATAGGAGGTTACTCAAGTATCAGTGGGGGTGACAAAGGAACCGTTGATGGGGCTTTTGCAAATATCAGTGGGGGCACTGCAAATACCGCTACGGGGACTTATTCGAGTATAAGCGGTGGTTATGGTAACCAAGCCAATGGATTTGCCTCTTCAGTAAGTGCTGGTCAAAGTGGGCAAGCTAATGGTAACCATTCAAGTGTAAATGGAGGCTTACTACAAAGAGCCGAAGCCACATACGAGACGAAGCCTGGAAGTTACTAATAACAAGAAGTGATACATAATGAAATGATTAAGGGCCGGTGAGGCCCTTTTTTTATTGGGCGAATTCTCATACTCACTCTTACATTATTGGCAACGTATGCCGCAACAAAGGTCATTTTGTAAACTGTATATCTATGGTGATATTCGAAACATCACTGAGTGTAACGGCATCATTTTCAAGGGCTAGGTTCAAATAAGGGTATAGAGTGCCTACCTGGACCCCCAAAAAAAGATGATTGACTTACAGCTTAATCCAGTATTTCTCAATGTTTAATGGCGTTTCTTTTGATAATAATGGGTTGTCAATGGTAAATATGAGTCTGTTCTGCAAATTGGATTTATTTAAAAATCCACCAAGATATTTTTTGAAAACAAATTCAAACACTCCGTTATCAATAATAATATCCAGCCCTTTTTTTATTCGTTGTGCCAATTTTGGGTATTGGGGAGAAACAAAAAGGTAGGTTGGTGTGGTGATGTATAGTGCTTTTGTTGGTTCTATTACCATATTGGGAAATGTATTTTGTTTAGCGCTTAGTTCATTATAGATTTCGTTTATACCCCGGGGGAAATAATCAAATCTGTCAAGATCCAGCATGCTAAATAAGCCATCATAATTGCTACCTGTCACTAACTCAAAGTTCAGAGCTTTCATTACTTTGGTTATTGACCATTGAGTACCCGAGCCTGCTTTTAGGTTCTTAAGCTGGGGTATGCTGCTTAGATTAGCAAACTCTTTAACTCTCTTTTCATTGATAAGAAAAAGTCGGTAGCCTAATAAACCTTTTCTAATGGGGACTCTTACAGGTAATACCGCCTCTTCCCACTCATTTCTGGTGGGTGCTTCATGGACATTTATGGTAGTACCTTCCTTAAGGAGTAATAGCGCTCGTCCTCTGGACATTGGTTCCTTCGCATAGGTAATGAGGTATTTGCCATGGGTTGTAACTGTAGCGTCAAGAGCTTCTTTTAGAATTCTATGAGAGTACACATGTCTCTTGTCGTCTTTCGAAATTCCAGGAGCGAGTTTGATAATCGTTTGAGCGTGTAATATTTGAGTCAATACGAGTAACGAAAAAATGAGATATGTTTTTATCAAGAGGTTCTCCATTCTATAATATGAATATTACATATTATTAGTATCAAGTATTCATAATTTTATGATTATTATAAAATATGGAGGCTGTATCTGGGGTTTCTGCTAGAGATCATTTATTTGGTTGGTATTGAGTAGTTACCTAGAGCACTGTGAGTATGAAATCACCCGCACATAATTATTTTGCATCGACGCTTTTGACGAGTATCATTTTAGAGAACCCGATGAGTACGTAACAGTTTATGACAGGCCGTGTATATTATTGTTGTACACCACGAGGTGTACGATTATATTATTAGCTGTTATTTTGTAACAGGCAATGAGGGGTCGTTTTTTTAAATATATCGCAGTTAATGGTTTTAGGTACTGAAAATATCAAATGATTGGTGCCCGTGATCACTTACCGTCTATTTAAAATAAGATCTCTTGGATGATGTGGAGAGAGTGCATTTGTGTGTCGTAACTCTCTCTGTCTTATCGCTGAGCACTCACCTTATAGGGTGAGTGCTCATTTTTTAGCTATTGATAACCCGTTACTTAATAACCTCGTCCTCACCAGGAACAACCGAAAATATCCAATCTCTGAACCATTGTGTATGTGTGTCTCTACAGATGGATCGAGCTCTATCAAATGATTACTTTCTATGGCACGAATAGTAAATACACCATGGGGCTCACATTGAATTGTCCAAGTCTCGTATGGAATGTAACTTTGCGATTAAACGATATGAATTTCCGCTGTATTCGCTATTTTTTTTACTCTTTTTTCCCTTATTTAGGATATATGTGACCTGAAACAGGGTTTTTTGGTAAAAACATGGTACTCTGTAAAAGTACCAATTCAATCTTAGGGATGTATGTTTCGATTAGAATTATTGATTACTCTGATATTTATATTCATCAGTGTCGGAGCTACCAAAGATACCATAGAACTAAATAGGCAGGAATTGGATAATCTATTTGACATGTCAATGGAAGAATTGATGTCTATGAAAATAACATCAGCAAGTTTGGGTGATTTGAAAAAATCGCTTTCTCCTACAGATGTAATTCTTATCACTTCAACTAGCATACAACATTCTGGTGCGCGTTCTCTAGATGAGGTATTGGAAATATTTGTCCCGAGCTTCAATAAACTGATTAAAGGGAAATTTGGTGATGCTATTGGAATTCGCGGAATTATAAGTGATAGAAATAACAAAATACTACTTCTCGTAAATGGTCGAATAATGAATGATAGGAGCTTGATTGGCGCATTTTCAGAAAGACAAATTACTATGCTGGCTGATATTGAGAGAATTGAAGTGATTCAAAGCCCGCAGTCGGCGATGTATGGAACTGGAGCGATAAGTGGAATAATAAGTATTTATACCAAAACGGGGGTAACGTCTCCTAAGGGTGTGGAGGTTACTTCTCATGTCGGCCTCGTCGATAGATTTCAAAATGTTCAATTGAGATATGGGAATACAATCAGTGATGATATGATTTACTCTATTTATTATGGAGTAGGATATGCTGATGGTGCCAGCTCTGATGATGCACCTATTCGTATTTCTATCGATACTGTTGATATAAATGGTGATACCATATTGAGTAATAATGATATGAGTTTTTTATCAAATAATCTTAATGCCTCTGGTAGAGTAAGGCATAAAGCACATGCACAATTCGAATATAACGATTGGAAAACTTGGATACGCTATGTAAGAGGTGGGGGTGACTACAATTTTACGCAGCAGCAATTTTTTAAAAAGGCTGCTAATAGTGATAGTCTCGTTCAACATAGATTGGAGTACTCTCAACTAACAGCTCTTTCTGAATATACCCAAACCTTAGGGGATTTTTCATTTGAAGGTCGGGTAAGTTATGATGACATTGGGGTTGTGCAACGTTCAAAAAATAGGATAGATGTTAATTATTTGGAAAAAGAATTGTACTCTCGGGTGCTTTTAAAATATTCAAATAATGCCTTAAGTTTTGCGGTGGGACCTTCAGTTTCTTATGAGTGGCTTGGTGAACCAGCAGATGGAAATGATCAAATAGAAATGGTTATTAATTCGAAATTGAAAGGATCACTCTATGACTCAACCCAGTCAGATTCTTTGAATGAATATTCAGAGAAATGGAGTACAGTCATGACTTCGGTGGTATCTGAAGCTCAATATTTACTATACGATTCATTCAAAATAGTACTTGGATTAAGGGTCGATAAACACAGCTATACCGGGTATTTGTTATCTCCCCGTGCCTCGATGATATGGGGGGACAATGATGCACAAGCCCGCTTGAGCTATTCACGGTCTAATAGAAGAACGGATGATGGTGATTTAAGGAACGACTATTTAAATTCAGGAAAAACGGAATCCAATGATATAGAAATAATAGACTTTTATGAAGCATCAGGACATTATACTGTGTTTAAGGGAGTGCAAGTCTCTCCATCTGTTTTTTACGGAGACTATTCTGTTGTAGGGTGGGGCTGGTCAGAAAATAAATCCGTCCCAATAGGTGAACTCACGTATTGGGGTGCCGAAATGAAATTGGAGTATAGAGATAGACGAAATTACTCGTATATTTCTCATAGCTATATTATGCCCATAGATTTTATACTTGATGGCGGCGAAGAGGCATTCCCAACAAACAATGTTTCAAATATTCCCTATGGATATGGAAATAGTTTTCATAATTATCCGGATAATATTGTCAAACTATATACTCAATATTTTTTAAGTCCTGAACTGAGTCTGAATGCTTCATTACAAATATTTGGTAAACTCTATGGGGCGCAAGATGCGGTAAGTCACTCAAGTGAAATTGATAGCCCTGTTTTAAATTCATCCTATACTCATGGTTCAAATACTGCATTTGAAGCCTCGTATTATTTAAATATGGGTATGAGTTATAGAGTGATAGAAGGGCTAACCATAAATGTACACGGTTATAATCTTCTCGGAATCATAAATGATAATTGGAATAAACGAAATGAATTCCAAAGAAATTCTCAGTATAGAATTCAGCCTCTTTCAGCTGCACTACAGGTTAATTGGGGGTTTTAAACTGGGTAGATGAGTGACCGGTACGCTTTTTAAAGAATAGTACAATCTGGATCAATAAGCAATTAACTGATTCTACCCTATTATTGATTGTAATGTGATATACTGTATTACTTGTTAATGAAAAGTGCTCTTTAAAGGATGACTGTCATGAAGCCAATAATTGCAGATACTAAACCAGCAGTAGTAAGCCTTACAAAAGGTAAAGAGTATTATTTTTGTACCTGTGGTAAATCAAAGAACCAACCCTTTTGTGATGGCGCCCACGCCGGGAGCGATTTTAAACCTCAAAGCTTTGTTGCAGAGTCTGATGGCGATGCCTACCTGTGTGCATGTAAACATTCGAAGAATGCGCCCTTTTGTGATGGATCACATGCACAGCTCAATGCTGATTTGATTGGTAAAGAAGGGCCCGGAGTCTCGGATTCAGATTCAGCCGATCCAATGCCTTCGGCAAAAAATACAAAAGAAGAAGCGACACTAGAATACATTCACGCGCTTGCTCGGGATGGGCTCACGAAAGTAGGGCATCATGGGCCCATGACGTCTATGGGGGTTCCGGGTAATGAACTACCGCAGTGGGATGACTTGCAATTGATGGTTGCACAAATGGCGACAAAACCACTCATGGAAGATGTAGCTGTTTCAACGGAATTGGTCATTGGTCCAGAATCAAAAAAACCATTAATTCTTAAATCACCATTGTTTGTCTCTGATATGAGTTTTGGCTCATTGTCTGAGGAGGCAAAGCTGGCTCTGGCTCGCGGAGCAGAGTTAGCGGGCACTGGTATTTGTTCTGGTGAAGGAGGGATGCTCCCCGAAGAACAAACTGAAAACTCGCGCTATTTTTATGAATTAGCGAGTGCACAGTTTGGGTACGATGAAGCTCTGCTCACTCGTGTACAAAGTTTTCATTTTAAAGGCGGCCAAGGGGCGAAAACAGGGACCGGAGGACATTTGCCTGGAGAAAAAAATATCGGCAAAATCGCACAAGTGCGCAGAATTACTGAAGGGACTCCCGCGGTCTCACCACCTACATTTCCCACTCTGCGTACCGTTGATGATTTTAAAGTGTTTGCCAATAGGGTTCGCGAAATTTCTGGAGGAATTCCCGTTGGGTTTAAATTGAGTGCCAACCACATTGAGCACGACATACAGTTTGCTCTTGACGCGGGGGCGGATTACATTATCTTAGATGGACGTGGAGGTGGTACAGGGGCTGCTCCTGAAATTTTCAGAGATCATATCAGTGTACCCACAATTCCTGCCTTGGCTCGGGCACGACGGTATCTTGATAAACAAGGTGCAAGTGACCGTGTGACATTAATCGCGACTGGTGGGCTCCGTACCCCGATTGATTTTGTGAAAGCACTTGCACTCGGAGCAGATGGCATAGCAATCTCGAATAGTGCTATGCAGGCTATTGGATGTGTCGCTGCTCGTATGTGTAATACTAATAACTGCCCTGCAGGTATTGCAACCCAGAAAGAAGAACTCCGGCAGCGGCTTAATGTTGATGTGGCTGCTCAGCGACTCAAGAACTTTTTTGACAGTTCAGTTACATTAATGCAAGTAATGGCGCGTGCCTGTGGCCATGATTCATTGAGTAAGTTCACTCATACCGATCTGGCAACGTGGAACCGAGATATGGCTCTACTATCGGGAGTACGCTATTCTGGGCTGATACCTCCAGGTTAATACTATGAGTATTTCGATACGGCTGTATCCCTGTCCTACCGAAACAAGTACAATCAAGGAGTAATTCTTGTAAATACACCTGTATTATCGGTTATGAAATGATACTCCGATTAACGAAAATGGCTATTTCATCCAAAATTAGAGGAATATTCACCTAATAACTAAAGTATAGTGTCTTTATTACACTATAAGGTAAAAGATTCGTTTACAAACGACTCTTTCCTTTTTACGGAGGTATCTTTGTTACAACTGCTGGGGGGCATTGTTGATGAGAGAGACACCGAATTTGGGTACTATGCGTACTGTACGTAAAAAATCATTTTTTGATATTACAAAACCTAAGAAAGAATCGACATATTTCGACTTAGATGGTGCTACAGCCCGTTCATTTAAAAAGAAACCAGAACCCTCGAGACATCTTGATATAGCGGTATCGTTTTCTCCAGAACAACTCAATGATCAGATGACTCTGGAGCGCCTTGATGCCCTTGTAGCTAAAAAAGTGATATCCAATGATAAGCCTTTCATCGATTCTATAAACCTCTCTATTCCTGGCGCTCGGCCTAACTCATATAAAGATGTTGTATTAGAGAGTTATTCAGTACTTATTGATCGGGTAAAAAGGTATTACTCTGACATCTTACAAAAGAAAGAAGCTACCGCTACACCAGCATTTGATATTGTCGATACTATCATTAAAGTATTTGTCAGTGATCGTAACATTATGCTCAATCTTTGTAATGTTGAGACCAAAGATGATCACCTCTATCAACATGTCGTCAAGATGGCGATATATTCGGTGAATATTGCAATTGCAATGGGGTGTTCAAAAGAAGAGATACGAGAAATTGGAGTTGGGGCACTCATGTCTGATATTGGTATGGCAGCCATAGCGAAACGCATACGTAATTTTAAAGGTACCTACACTCAGGAAGAACTCTACTATGTGAGAAAGCACCCTATATTTTCTGCAAATATTATTGAGACACTCGAGGACTTCCCTGCAACAACAGCTATAATAGCCTATCAAACCCACGAACGATCAAATGGGAAAGGGTATCCGCGTAATAAGAGAGAGAATACCATACATAGATTCTCTAAAATTGTAGCCTTGGCAGATGTCTATACTGCCCTTTCAAGTAATCGTCCCCATCGTGAGGCATACCGACCCTTTCAGGCGGTTCGTATGATAATAGGAATGGCAGACAAAGGATGGTTTTCAAAAGAGGTTGTACAGGGGCTTCTGTCTTTTAGCTCTCTCTTTCCGGTAGGCTCAATAGTAAAACTGAATACCAATGCATATGGCAAAGTGGTTTCGGCGAGTGGTAAATCTATCGCGGCACCAGTTGTAGTTATTTTTACTGATAAAGAAGGTTATAGGCTGACACCTAAGCAGTTTACCACTACTGACCTCAGTGTAAATACTTCAATGAGAATTATAGGGACAAAAGAGAATCAATTTTTAGCGACTGCTGCTATGGTTGGGTTTTAGCCTTTAATACTCTGCTACTTTGACATTCATAGGGAACGCAGACTCTATCAATACAAAAGCCCCCTGTACAATACAGGGGGCTTTTGTATTGAGCGTAATTAAAAGTACTAAAAAAACGGCACTATCATTGTAATCGTACTTGACTATAGTGGGAGGTGATGTATAATTAATTATTAAAATAAGATCGAATGATTGCTTTGTATCTGCCAGACTTCTTGATCTTTTTCAATCCGCGATTAAAGGCATCTCTCACTATTTCTTCTCTAAAAGCCATTCTGAAGTTACTCTCCTCAAAGAGGTCATGATACGTAATCTGCAGCTCTGTTGAGCTCTGTGTTAAATGTTGACGGTAATAATTAAAAATGAGGGTATCCATAAGAATAGCATCGACCCGTTTTGCAAAAAACATAGCAACTTGACTTTTCTGGTCGGCCTTCTCTGCATAGTCTTCATTTTCTTTGGTCATTTCGGTAAACTCTTTACCAAAGGCTAAATGAGCTTGTTGAAATGCAACGATGCTCTTGTCTTTTAGGTCATCAATCGCATTTATTTTTACATTACTTGACTGAAGGGTAATGACAAAATTGTGATAGGTAATATACTCGTCAGAAAAAAAGCCCCCTTTGGTTTCGGGGTAGTACGATTGTATGGTCATCACACCATCAATAGTACCCTGTTTAAATGAATGTTTTGTTCGATGGAGTGGTTGGTAGTCAAAATTGACAGTATATCCTTCTGATGCAAATACCTCTCTGACAATGTCAGTTTCAAATCCAGAACCATCAGCGCTATTTATGTAGGGCTCAACGGATAAGCTTGCGGTTAATTCCAAATCTTTAGCCGAGAGATTTATTAAAATAAGGAGTATAATAAATAGAATAAAACGCATGAAGAGAGGGGTCCATTGAAATGTTATATACTGCTCAAATAGGAGCTATTGTGCAAGTGTAGCACTAAAAAATGGATGTTACAATGGTATAATATATACTGTCAATATATGAAGTGAATAAACTTTGAGAGATATGTGGTTTTTAATGAAAACGCCTAGTTTTAGGATCAAATTATTAGTTATTAACTGAAAAAGTCTCAATTAAGACAAAAAAATAGGATAGTGCTGTAAGGCTATTTGAGTAATTTAAACAGAGATTACTGCTATTCTGAAGAACCATCATCTATATTGCTCCGCTTAATAAATACAAAATTACCAATAAGTAATCCAGCCAATAATTGAGCTCCTAAGAGCAGTTCGTAATCGCTTTCAATGTAGACCCCTCTACCAATCTCAAAAAGGGCAGTGAGCAAGCCAAAGATATAGAAGACAATGAGGCGGGGGAGAACAACTCTACTCCAGCTCGTTCTTTTGGTGGTGTAAAGACCAGTAGCTATTGGTGCAATTATGCACAGAAGTAATAGGATTATCTGGTGGAATTCTAATGACATTCATATAGTCTCAAATGATGATATGGTAGTAAAATACTTTTTGTTGTGTTCGTTTGTTTTATTTTATCTAGATAGGTCTGATATAGAGGGCTTTTTACAGGTATGGTGACGCTGGTTCATTGGCGTTTTTGTTACATATTGTACGTATGTGATATGAAACTATTAAAATTTGTGCAAATTTCGAAATTTAAGGGTATTCTCTAATATACTATGGGTATCGTTATGTATGACGATATGACTCTATGCATAGGGCAATAAGGATACCCTACGGGTTAAGGTTTTGAGGACATTGATATATGAACAACAAAGACAAAGACAAAGACAAAGAGTTGCTCATAGCAGAACTAGAAATACTCCGTAAGCGAGTTGAGGAGTTAGAATTTGCTAAACAGTCTTTAACGATAAGTGAAGAGAAGAGAAAGGCTGTTTTTGAGCAGGTAGAGGAGAAGCTGTGGAAAAGTGAAAAATTTTCAAAACAAATAATAGAATCTATGGCAGAGGGTTTTTCGATATTAAATGAAGACGGAGTTCATATAGATGTAAACAGAGCTTTTTGTAAAATGACTGGTTTTGAAAAAGAAGAGTTGATAGGAATTGGTGTACCACATCCATACTGGCCTGAAGAAGAATATGAAAATATTCAAGAAGCATTTGTTAGAACTTCAAAAGGAGAATTTGAATGCTTTGAATTAATATTAAAAAAGAAAAATGGTGATAGATTCCCGGCTCTTGTGACTCCTTCGAGGGTGAAAGATGAAAGTGGAAATACTCTAATAAATTTCGCAACAATTGTTGATATTACTGAACGAAAACAAGCTCAACAAAAATTAAACCAAAGTACTCTATTGCTCGAAGCATCTCAGTCTATAGCAAAACTTGGAGGATGGGAGCTGGACCTGGTAACCAATAGCTTGTTTTGGACTGCCGAGACTTATCGTATTCACGATACCTCACCAGAGGAGTTTGATCCAACAGTTGATGCAGGGGTAGGATACTTCTTACCAGAATCGCGCCGGATAATCTCGAGTGCATTGGAAATGGCAATGAAGAATGGGGAAGGATACGATCTCGAATTGGAAACTTATACTACCAAAGGTCGATTAATTAACGTGCGAACAACATGCGTAGTGCAAAAATACGATGGTAAACCAACTAAATTGACAGGAATATTTCAGGATATAACCGACCGTAAGCAAGCGGAAGAAGTCGCTCAGATAAATGAGAAATATTATGAAAATATTATCAATAGCATGGGAGATCCTGTATTTGTAAAAGACTCCGAAAGTAGGTTGCTTCTTGTGAATGATGCTTTTTGTGGAATATTTGGACTTCCCAGGGATCAAATAATAGGTAAAACACTTGCCGAAGAAGTTCCTGCAAGTGAGCAGGAGGAGTTTTTGAAAATCGATAAGCAGGTGTTGTTTGATGGAAAAGATAATATCAATGAGGAGACACTTACGGTGAGAGGTGGGGAAACTCGAATAATTTCGACGAGGAAGACACGATTTACGGATACAAATAGTAATAAGTTTTTAGTTGGTGTTATTCGTGATGTTTCGGAGATTAAAAAACAAGAGATAGAGCTCCAACACTTGCGAAACTATCTTACCAACATAATCAATTCCATGCCTTCCATACTGATCGGCGTTGATAATAACAGTACCATTACCCAATGGAATAATACTGCAGAACAAAAAATGGGAATAGCTACGGAAAGTGCGTTACACAAACCACTTATTGAGGTCATTCCTTCTCTTGCAGATGAAATTGAGAGAATTAAACTCGCCATTCAATCAGGCACAGTGCAATCTAATCAAAATCAGGTCCTCGATGAGCAAGGGAATACACGCTGCGAAAATATTACCATTTATCCGCTCACAACAAATGATGCAGAGGGCGCAGTGATACTTATTGATGATGTGACAAAAGAATATGAAGTAGAGCAAGAATTAAATCAAGCGAGAAAAATGGATGCTATTGGGCAGCTGGCAGGAGGAGTGGCTCATGATTTTAATAATATGCTTGGTGTAATAACTGCTGCTGCAGGCATGATTCAAAAGCCAGAGCGAAACCTTGATGAAAAAGCGTTAAAATTTGTGGAGATGATTTGCACGGCCGCAGATCGATCTGCAGAGTTAACCAAAAAATTACTGGCATTTGGTAGGAAAGGTAATATTCTTTCTACCCCTACAGATATACATTCAATTATTGAAGACACCGTTGCTATTTTCAATCGGACAATTGATAAAAAAGTAAATATTGTTGTTTTACAAAATGCTCATAACTCAATGGTAATAGGAGATGAATCTGCTTTACAAAATGCGATTTTAAATCTTGGTTTAAATGCTTCTCAAGCTATGCCTGATGGGGGGGAGTTAGTGATTGAGACAAGAGATATTTATTTGAATGAAACCTATTGTACCTCAAGTACCTTTCACATTGAGCCTGGAGACTACATTGAAATTGACGTAAGGGATACTGGGTGTGGCATAGCTTTCCCAAATACCCATAAAATATTTGAACCATTTTTTACGACAAAAAAACAAGGTGAAGGAACAGGATTGGGCTTAGCTTCGGTATATGGGACTATTCAAGATCATCATGGAACTATATCTGTTACGAGTGAGATAGGAGTTGGGTCAGTGTTTCAAGTGTGTTTTCCTTGTTCTGTAGACGCTGTAAAAGAAGTAGAAAATAAAAAGTCTCAATTTAGAGGCACTGGTCAAGTTCTGTTGGTAGACGATGAGGAGCTCATTCGGATAACGGCTAAGGATTCACTTGAAGATATGGGGTACACTGTTTTCCTAGCAGAAAATGGATTGGAGGCATTAGATCTGTTTACACAAAAACATCTTGAAATTGATGTTGTTATTATGGATATGATTATGCCTGTGATGAATGGGAGTGAAGCATTTTTTAAGATGAAAGAGATTGATGCTTATTGCTCAATAATTATTTCGTCGGGATATACCAAAGACGAAAATTTGAATGAACTAAGAGAAGCGGGTTTGGCCGGGTTTATTCAAAAACCTTTTAGGAATGAAGAACTGGGTCAACTGTTGTCTGATGTTGCGAAAAAAAGTAAGGGTATATAAACCCCCTTTAACATGTGAACTGTTACTATCATGCTTCGGTGAGTGAAAAGTAACGATGTACTTCATTCGTCATAGCGTTGGCGAGTTCTCTAGAATCTTCTGCCATCCAAACTCAGACTCTATATACTCAATGAGCTCTTTAGCATTTATCTCTGCCTGAGCAGTGTTAGGATGCGAATGGCCGCCAAAGCCAACTGATCCCTGGGGAGAAAGAGAAAATCCTGATATGGTTATAGTATTGGCCTGTGCCGTTGAGATAATATCTGCCTTCCATGAACGTAACGTATTCAGATTGGTACCGGTCATCATAGGACCATCGAGGAGTAGGAATGTTGCCTGGGGGAGCGCGGCATGTATTGTATTGATTACTGAGAGGTAGTTTTCCTTATAATTACTTTCAGAAGGCGTTCCATGGGCAAAGTCGTTGGTTCCCAAATTTATAACGATAAGGTCGGCTGGGAATTCAAATCTATGCTGGGTATCTTCGAGTGGGTTTGTGCGAGAAAAGAGTTCATGTATATTTTCAGTAGTACTTTTGTCGTAATTTATGTAGATCCCTTTACCTGACCAGCAAGTGTAGAGGGCCTCTGCATCAAATGCTTGCGCTGTCAAGGCGCCATAACTCAGGGTATGATTTTCTGTGTCGGGTGACCAGCCACTCGTTTCGTCTCCTTCAATACCATATCCACAGGTGATAGAGTTTCCAATAAACCAGAGGTGAGAACCCGAGCGTTCAGAGAGTGGTTCGCTTTCTGATATACCTGTGTAGCGTATTCCTTTAAATGCGTCGGCACCACAATATGCTTCAGTTCGCTTGGTTATACTAATGGTATGAGTCCTTGCATTAAGGGGGGCGCCCATTATGTCCGTAAGAATGAGATTGGATTGCGTAGGGGACAGGGTGAAAATATACGGCTCTTTGATATCATCAACAAAGAGGTTATACCTATTGTAGAGGCAGTCACCGACTCCAGGAATGGTGTTTTCCATTTGGATAGTGAGATCGGTACCCGTAAAGGTAAAACGGACTGTACTTCCAGACCACGAGGCATATGGTGCTGTAGAGTCTTTCCAGTTAAAGAGGCCCTCATAGCTAAATCGGGCATCGGTTGCTACTATCGTTTGTGGGGTATAGGGTGTACTCTGTTCAGAAGATTCAGATGAGATAGGTTCTAATGAAGAGGTATGAGATGAAAGGGAGGTTTCGGATGATTGAGGAGTAATAGTCCCTGAAATTCCTGTTGAATCCAAAGCAGAATCCAAAGCAGATTCAATGGTCGACGAAACCGCTTCGGAACTTATAAAAAGACTACTTGAGGATTCTGGATCATTGACAGACGATTCATTCTGGGAAGAGAGAGTGGAGGAAGTATGAGCATTCGCGGAAGAATCGGTTTGAGCGCACTGGAGAAGACTGAGACAGAGCAACAGGAGATAGGGGATGTAGTTCACTGGTTCCTCGAATGGGAGTAGGTACTTTATATATAGTAAATTATATAAAGTACCTAAGGGAGTTCTGTGTGGTATTTCCTAAGATTGAGTGTGTTATTGATACTTATTAACCCTCAAAATGAGAGGGCTAACTGAGCGCCAAATGCTTTTTGGTAGAAATTACTTGAACCCGTTATAGTGATTCTTCCAGTATTGTTTTGAATGTTCTCAAGAATATTTTTCTCAATAATATTCGTTACTATTATGGTTATAAATGAAGCTCCACACATTCCCAGTAATACTTTTGCACTTGTTGGAAACGGCTTATCTGGATCATGGGACCCATCCTCTCCCATGGTGCCTGCATTTGCTGCACTTACTCCAGTAAATAAAAATACCGGTACCGCAATGAAAGCTATGGATTGCGTAATTGCTGCAGCTTGAAATGATTGAGCCATCTTATGTGCCTCAGGGTAAGGTTCCATATCTTCAAGAAGTTTCTCGCCAAACATGCCAACCCATCTCTCAGATCCACATGATGTACCTTTGCAGGGTTTATAGTTTTTCAAACTCCAGCTTCCTCCAGGGGTATGGTGATGTATAAAAGGGTCGGGCGCTGGTGGATGATATTGTGCGAACCCTATACCGCAATAGAGTGCGATAAGTAATATTAAATATTTCATAGTTTTACCTCTCAAAAATTAATTTGGGCCCATCAATCTATGAGAAATATAACAATGTAGGTTTATATCTCTAGTGTTTAGAATGTAAACAACAGTATATCTGTATTGGTCTGCTTACGAGTGGGAAGCGGGAGTTGGTTTCACATATACATACCATTTAAGATAATCATGTTTATTAATGATTGATCCAATCATTAATCTTATTAATTAAATCATTGGGATAATAGGGTTTAGATAAGTAGTCATTACAACCAGCGTTAATAAACATCTCTTTGTCTCCAAACATGGTCTTTGCTGTAAGTGCAATGATGATTGTATTTTTTAGATTGTCGTTTTTACGGATTTTTTTAATGGTTTCAATGCCACTTAATTTAGGGAGATTTGCATCCATTAATATTATGTCAGGACGCTCTTTTGCGGCAATTGTTACA
Organism: Fibrobacterales bacterium; assembly: GCA_051532055.1. Taxonomy (GTDB): domain Bacteria; phylum Fibrobacterota; class Fibrobacteria; order Fibrobacterales; family JAOPTW01; genus JAOPTW01. The sequence goes on from JAOPTX010000058.1 coordinate 46,769, forward strand.
GCCTCCTCCCCATCAATAGCTTCATAAATATCAACGGTAATATCAACGAGAATTTCTTTTGCCAGCAACATATTGTCGGGATTATCTTCTACTATCAAAATTTTTGGCGTATCATTTCGAGATGATGCGAGTGGAGTCGCATTTTTGACGGTAGTCTCAGGCGTATCATATTCAACCAATACATTCGCTGTTTTAGCTTCAAAACAGTCTGGTACTGTTACAGAAAAAGTAGAGCCGACATTCTCTGTACTCTCGACGGTGATTATTCCATTTAATAATAAAAGTAATTGTTTACAAATGGCCAACCCTAAGCCGGTACCCATATATTTTCTTGTTATAGAGCCATCGGCCTGTCGGAACTGGTCAAAAATATGGTCGAGACTTTCAGTTGGAACTCCACAACCTGTATCAGAAACATGGATGAGGATGTTCTTGTTTTTATGTTCTACTGTTAAACGAACGGTTCCATTTTCAGTAAATTTATGAGCATTTGACAAAAGATTTAAAAGGATCTGGTGCAGCTTATCAGAGTCGGACTCCATTACTAATTGGGGAGGACATTCAACGAGTAAAACAATTCCCTTTGCATCAAATTGAGATTGCATAGATGATACAGAGGTTTGTATTAAATCAACGACGCTAAACTGAGTTATAAAGAGAGTTGTTTTGCCGGATTCGATTTTGGATAGATCAAGAATGTCATTAATTAAGGATAAAAGCTGTTCACCATTGCGCTCAACCACTTTCAGCCGACGACGGGTATCGACATCAGAAAGTTCGCCTTCTTGCATGAGTATAAATTGTGTGAGTGAGAGCACACTATTCAAAGGTGTTCTAAGTTCGTGACTCATATTTGATAAAAATTCTGATTTTAATTTATCAGATTCAGCTGCCTGTTTTTTCTGTTGCTCAAGCTCAACAATAAGAACTTTCTGTTCTTTTGACGTCTCATTCAACTCCAGTGTTGTTGATTGGAGCGCTACATTACGTTCCTTAATACTGGTACTCATTTCTTCTGATAGCTCAAATGTCTTACATATTTCAACAGCCTGAGCAAGGGTGTTACTCATTTCTTCTGCAATCTGAATGTGAGAGTCATCAAAATCATAGAGTGATGCAAGCCCAATAACTCCCATATTTTCTCCGCGCCGAATGAGAGGGATCGTCATAAAAGATTGAATAGCTGCTGGCCCAGCCATGGTATTAATAACCAGTCCTTCAATAGTAGAGAGTCTATCGAGTACTTCGACTTTTCTTTCTTTCAAGCATTTTGTAATGAGATTATCGGGAGGATCAATTAAGAGTTGCTGTTGGAAATCAACAGAGCTACCTCCATACACATAATTAAGTTCTACAGTGTTAGAACCATTGAGAACGGTATAGACAACAGCCAATTGAGATCGAGTAATCTTACTTAAAACGGGCAATACCCCTTCAAATAGGTCATTTAAGGTGTTGTGTTTTCCTGTTTCTATCATTAATTCTCTAATATCTACTTGAACTGATCTCAGTATGTTTAATTGTTTCACCATACTATTTACATTAACAGCGATTTTCATTATTTCTTGAGGACCGTATTCAGGGACATGTATATCAAACGCTCCTTCTCCAATTGCATCAACAGCTTCAGCTATAGATAAGGCAGGTTTTGATATTTTACGTGCAATTAAGAGCCCAAATAGGAGTCCAAACACAAGTACACCGAGGGTTATACTTGTGACATTTGCCGCCATTTCGTATACTGGGGCGTTAATTTCCTGCATATCCTGTTTAACAACAATACCCCAGTCAAAGGGGGCGATATACCCATAGGCCGCCATAACAGCCTCAGGACGATAATCATTAATTTCAATTCTCCCGACTTTTCCTTCTGCGCCTCGTTTAGCTGGCTCGGCTTCAATGACTGCTTTTGCCACTGCATTTTCTTGAAACTTAAGTGGACTTTGTACAACACCTTCACTATTCACCAGCAATATTTCACCCGTAGTGCCGAGGTATTTACTCTGAGTAAAGTTTTTATACAACCAGTGTGAAGGGTCTGTCAATATTCCAAGCATTCCAATAAACTCTTTGTTCTCTTGGGAAAAAACAGGTGCAAATATAAAGGTTGTGGCGCGATTATGAATTTTACTTATAAGAACATCAGATACGATAACCGTTTTCTTCTTCATAACCTCCTTCAATGTAGCCATACGCAAGGGGAGGTCTGACATATTGGCAAAATTGGTTTCAGTCGTAACAAGAGTTTTTCCCAGTGGGTCTGTTAAGAATAGTGCTTCATATTCGTACTCTTGGCCAATGAACTGTAAGTCTGCTTTTATATCATTTTTAACTTGTAGGTATTTATCTGTATTGGGATTCATTTTACAAAATGCACGAATATTGTTGCGGTTCGATGTAACCCTTATATCTGCAAGTCGCTCTTGAAACCAATCGGTTATCACCATTGTTTTTTCATCTCTCAGAGTTTCAAGAAGTCGATATTGCTCGAGGCGAATGCCTTCAGCCCTCAAGTAATAGGTAAGAAAGCCAATAGAGGCACATGAGATTAACACAAGAAATGAAAACGAAACTACCAATGTAGAATACAGTGTGGGGACTTTACTTTGCTCCTCTATTGGGTGACGTTTTTTCATTCTACTCCCGTGATATCAAGGATTATTCATAGTATATGCGGTCAGAGTATTGCTTTTTTTCATTTTTTCGGAAGGCAATACGCTTCACTACTGACTACATTAGTATATTGAATCTATTCTAAGAATGCACGAAATAAGGTGTTTTTGGTGGGATTTGGTCTATTCTAAAAATAATATTTTTTTGAAGGTTCCATATCTTCAATATGATATCTCAATCCATGGCAAATAGGGCAATGTACTCTTTTAAAACCCTCAATTTGAGGTATATTTGCATTACACAACCATAGATGAGGGTCATTTGGTGTTTGGGAAATATTCAAAAAAAGCATTTTTATATTGTATTCTTGTAAGTCAATTACTTACTGCTGGTGAATTTAAAACGAGACTTCAGGATGTCATTGAGCGCAGTACGGTACTTGCGGATAATGCAATGGACTTCTGGCTCACCAAAGGCCTTGATACTCAAAATGGTGGATTTCATAGTTTTATTGATGAATCGGGGAACCCGCAGCAGGAATCAAAATTTCTGATACAGCAAAGCCGATACCTTTGGACCTGTGCCTATTGGTATAGTCAGAGGGATTCTTCCCAGGCGGTGAAGACGGTCTGTGATAATCACTTTGATTTTATGAAACGTGCCTTCTATAATAATGGTGATCCTGCTCATACGGTGAACCATAATGGAACTATCGTCGAGAGTTGGGACAAAGTAAGCTATGCAGAATCATTCTATATCTATGGACTTTCTGAATATGCAATTTCAATGAATAGTGATGAAGCAATTGAGATGGCCTTAGCCGTCTTTAACAATCTCATTGATCGTTCTTATGATGCGCAAAATAAAGGGTATGACCAGACCCGCGATGGACGGATTTTTACTGCAATGGGCGACAAAGGAACGAATACCCATTTACATCTTCTTGAAGCCTTTACTCGACTCTATGATTATTCACAAAATAGCGCCGTAAAAGAAAAACTTGATGAACTCCTCAATATCTTTAGGGATCACATTATGCAGTCTGATAATTACTGTGGTCAAGGCTTTTGGAATAACTGGGATAAAGTGGCTGAAGATAATAGTATTAGCTATGGGCATGATATTGAGACTGCATGGCTCTTGTATGAAGCCGTGAAATCTCTCGGAAGAGGAGGGGAAAAAACTCTTGTAGATCAAATAATGGCTATGGGTAAAAGGTCAGCCCTTGAAGGCTATGATCCCGATGTAGGTGCTTATAGTTTTGGTGGTTCATATGATGGGAACCGATCAAATAACACCAAAACTTGGTGGGTACAGTTTGAATCCATTCAGGGGCTTTGGCGATTGTTTGAGCATTATCAAGATACGCTTTTTGTAGATCGTATTGAATCGACGCTTTCGTGGATTGAAGGAGCTCAAAAAAATGGAGCGACTCAAGAGTGGTATGCCGATGTTGATAATGGGGGGAGTGCAGGAGAAAATCGGTATACGGCTAACGAATGGAAAACGAGCTATCACTCGGTGCGCGGTGTGATAAACCTACCGCGGTGGATCAATGAGTACCAAATGGGGCAATTATGCACCCTGACTGTGAAGAGTGATCATGGTACCATAACTATAACACCACTGCAGGCAGTGTATACAAAAGGAGAGAGTGTAACCCTCAGTGTCGTTTCAGCGGAGGGTTATGACTTTACAGGTTGGTCGGTAGGGACTGATGAAACGACTTCAGAAGTAACGGTAGTCATGGATTCAACTATAACTATTGAGGCGCTTTTTACCGAGAGTTCAAGTACTTTGTTAGTCTCTTCACAGGATGAGCAAGAGTCTTCAATTGATCAGGAAAAGCCAGATACCGTGTCGTCAGAATCAGATGAGTCGAGTGATAATACTGATGACTTTTCAAGTAATGCTCAAGAGTCTGAATCCTCAAATAGGGATGTGGTATTCTTACATAATGTATCATCAGTATCAGATGCAGGATTTGCTGTTGTGGGTCCCTATGAATCTATTTCAAAGTACGCTTCTGGGAATTATTCATTCTATACCCTTTCAGGTGAAAGAGTTGTAGTGCCTACTAATGTTCGTAAAGAAGTGATCGTTGTGGTCTTGAATTAAATTGCTCCAGCGCTACAATTGATCCTATTGCAAGGTATGATGTCATAAGCAAAATATTCAAAATATTTCTGATGTAGCATGGGTGGAGAATGTCAATATACTGAAGAAAGCTCTGTTAATCTTGTACTGCTTACAATCTTTATTATAAGCTTGTATTAAAATAAAGATTGTTTCAATGGAGTGCTCTATTGCGGGCATACCTCATTTATAAGTGATATACTGCTCTACATGAATAAATTTGGCATATTTCCAATTATTAATAATGATTCTACGAATTATTGGAGAGTCGGTTTAATGGTGAAAAGGTGAGGGAAAGAGTGGACTATCTAAATAATATGAAATTTGGTAAAAAAATTGGGCTTGGGTTTGCCTTGACAACACTCATATTGACTTGTGCTGTATTGTTCACTCTCTGGGGAGTGAGACAGACTACTCAGGTGACAGACAGGCTTATTGATTTGAGAGTACCGACCGCTCAGGCAAGTCTTTCGATGCAAAATGGGATGAATCAATCTTTAGCAGCGCTTCGAGGGTGGATGTTGTTGGGTAAAAGTCAGTTCAAAGATGAGCGGGTAGATGCGTGGAATAAATCAATTGACCCTGCGTTTAATCAAATGAAAGAATTTTCAAAAAACTGGACTCAACCTGAAAATATTGAACGACTGAATATTATCGAGACTAATCTTGATAAATTTAGGGGTTTTCAAAAAGAGATTGAAACGATGTCACAAACGGTTGAGAACCAACCGGCACTACATATTCTCTTTACCCAAGCAGCGCCTCAGGGCAAAATACTAGCAGAAAATATTACAGTCATTATAAATATTGAATTAAAACAGCCGGCGACTCCTGCGAGAAAGGCATTGTTAGGTATGATGGCTGATTTTAGAGGGACCGTAGGATTGGGTTTGGCGGCAGTTCGTGGGTACTTAATTTCGGGGGATGAAAAATTTAAAGGTACTTTCGAAACGCTCTGGACTAAAAATAGTCGACGGTACAAGGATCTGGCATCTAAACGAAAGCTGCTCACTCCGGCTCAAAAAGCAGCGTTTGATTTGCTTGCAGAAGCGCACAAAATTTTTGACCCATTGCCTCAAAAAATGTTTGCTATCAGAGGTGGCGCAGACTGGAATCTGGCAAATAGCTGGTTAGCCGAAAAGGCTGCGCCAACGGCATTTATTATTAAGGGCGAATTAAATGCTATGATAGAGAGTCAGAAGCGTTTAATGATGGATGATATTGCTGAAAGTAAAAGTTTAATCAACACGCTCTATACACAAGAGTGGGCGTTACTGTTTATTGGGGTGATATTGAGTACCCTAATTGGATTCACCATAACACGATCTGTCACACGGCCGGTTAAAGAGATGGTTCGTGTGGCTGATAATCTTGCGAAAGGAAAGCTGAATCAATCAATTGATATTACTTCGAAGGATGAAATTGGACTGCTTGCAGAGTCATTGAACGTAATGATTACCAATCTTAAACAATTGATCGGAGATGTTTCTCATAATTCAACTTCTACCAGTGAGACATCATTAAAACTATTCAGTACTGTAAAAGAAGTAAATAGTTCAACAGAACTCATGAGTTCTCAGTCAGTGACTATAGCATCAGCAACTTCACAGGCATCATTGAATATGAATACTATTGCTTCATCAGCTGAAGAGATGAGTATTTCTGTTATGACGGTATCAGCTGCTGTAGAAGAAATGAGTGCAACAGTAAATGAGATAGCACAAAATTGTCAAAAAGAGTCCGAGGTAGCAAGGAGAGCTGATGCAAAAGCTCAGTCTACCAATGAAATGATGTTTAAACTTGAATCGTCATCAACCGAAATAGGTAAGGTTCTTGATGTGATTAAAGACATTGCTGATCAGACTAATCTGTTAGCGCTCAATGCAACTATTGAAGCGGCATCTGCCGGTGATGCAGGTAAAGGTTTTGCGGTTGTGGCCTCAGAAGTGAAAGAATTGGCAAAACAGACAACACAAGCCACCGCCGAGATTGAACGGCAAATCGGTGAAATGCGAGCCAATACGAGTAGTTCGGTGATAGCGATAAAAGAAATTACCGCTGTTATTGAAGAAGTTAACGGTATCTCTCAAACAATAGTGAGTGCAGTGGAGGAACAATCGGCAACGATAAATGAAATTGCAGGAAGTGTCAGTGCGGTGAGTAATGCGAGTACAGAAGTGTCATTGAATGTTAAGGAATCAGCAACGGGGCTCGGTGAAATTTCTAATAATATTGGGGGATTTCATCAGAGTATTAATGACATTACAAGCAGAATGCAGCATGTAGAGAAAAGTACTGAGTCTCTTTCAGGGATGGCTAAAGATCTGAGTGGATCGATTGAAACATTTGAAGTGTGATACTAAAAGTTTGGATCAATTTGAAACGAGACTTCTTCTTGCGTAACAGGATGCTTAAAGGTGATACTATAGGCATGTAAATGCAGTCGGTCACTATGTTTCCCATACAACGTATCTCCCAAAATAGGAGTATTCAAGCCCGACTTATGTGCTGCATGTACTCTGAGTTGATGAGTACGGCCGGTAATAGGTTCAAATAATACCCGTGTGGTATTGGCACCTTTCTCAAGTATGGACCATTTCGTGCGAGCGGTTTTACCGCTTTCATAACAGACCACTTGATTGGGTTTGTGAATGATGTCTACCCGAAGGGGCAAATCGATTATTCCCGTTGTTTCATCAGTGGTGATATTCTCAGAAATATCACCATCCAAAAGAGCGATGTAACTTTTTGTTATGGTACGGTTAATAAACTGTTTCTGGATATGCCGGTAATGTTCAATTGTCTTAACAATGATCATCAGGCCCGAAGTAGCCATATCGAGACGATGAGCCAATAGAGGACCGGTGGCAAGTGGATATCTTTTATTGAGTATTGACTCAACCGAAACTGAGCCGTCATTGCCTGTTTCAGACATTAAATTATAGGGCTTATTGATAATGGCTATAGCATCATCTTCGTAGATGGTATCAATCTCTTGGACATCGGTTTTGATTTTGAGTATGGGGTCAGAGTCAGTTGGGGTCTCTGATAACATGTGCGTCAATATAGGTTTACACCTCCCATGACAAGCTGCGTAAAAATACCCGTGTTTGCGCATTTCCCCAATAGGGGAGTGGCCCCACCAAAACTGGCCAAAACAGATGGGGGTATAGTGGTGGTTAAATGCATATTGGAGTAACTTTGGGGCAACACAGTCACCCGTGCCAGGCGGTATTTCTTTTTGGGAGAAGACTGACTCAGGGGCAAAAAGCTCTGTTATATTTTTGGATACGCCTACTGCATTTAAAAATGAGTACGCGGTATGGAGTGCTTTTTGGAGTGCCTCTGTTTTGTGGGCGGCTTCGGCTTTCAATGCTGCAAGGTGAGTGTGTACTTCAATGAATAGGCTTTGCTGTTTTGCAAGTGCCTGTTCATTGTCGATAGTTATCTTTCTAAATGCATGTTTTGCTCCGAGACTTTCATTTTTAAGTGCTTCACAACACTGATCATATTCCTCTGGTGACATGGTGAGCTTAGCGGCATTCCGTGTAATCTTACGCTCTTTTCGTGCTTTTTTCATAGATAGTGTTAATGCCGCACTCTGTTTTTTAAACGCTTTACTCATGGTGGTAAAGGTCTCGACCTGCTCTTGATAGAGTAGGTCGTTCACTAACGGAGCAATGCGCTTATTCAGTTCTGCAATAGCCACGTGCTCTGCATGATACAAACTACCTGGCTTATGTTGATCAATTACTGATGGCACAAAAGAGGGTTGAGAGTATTGTTCTAGGCTATCGGTTCTTTCTTGCCCTGTATATGCTGAAAGATATCCTAAATGGCCTTCTGTATTTTGTACGACGAGGACACCAAGCATTATACCAATAGGAGCACTGGTGTTAGCGGGCTCATACAGCCAGTCTCTGCGTGTATGGAGCTGTTCTTGGAGTTCTTGTGCTGCCAATTCGGCAAGTGGGTGGGGCGTATAAAAAAAGGGATAGGTGAATTGGCTTGGGATATCAATGGAGTCGATAGATTTTTTAAAAGGGGTGAATAAATCACCGGTATGCTGTTCTGATTCCAATTTCTTGATTTCCCATTTGAGGTTTTTCAGAGGGGGTAGCCTGTATGGTTGCGATCACTCACCCTTTGTTGGGTAAAATATAGTAATAGTGGGTTAGCAATAGAATCAAGGCCTTTACTTGTGCGACTATTGGAAATAGACTTTACTATATTGACACTACACAAGTATGGTATAAACTTCAGGAGTATGATGAAAAGTAAAATGAATGAATCGTTTAATTCAGGTGTACTTGGTGTAATATCACAACTCTTGATCGTTTTGTTTCTCGTTGAGTTTACCTTCGAAACAATGCATGAACTTTATGAATACTCAGTATTCTTGCACCATGCAAATACCTTTTTTACCGGTCTCTTCCTCATTGAATATATCCTACGAATATGGTCATCACCAAAACCTATCCGATACATTTTTAGTATAATGGGGCTTATTGACTTTTTATCAATATTACCCGGGCTTCTCACAGGAGCTGACTTAAAAGGTCTGAGGATTATCCGCATTATCCGTATTGGTAAGCTCTTGCGCAACAACAAACTCAAACAGGCAAGTGACCGCCTCTTTCTCGTATTTCAAAGTATAAGAAATGAGTTGGTACTCTTTTCAGTTTTTGCCCTCGTATTCATCTATATCTCAAGCGTAGGTATCTACTACTTTGAGCATATAGCTCAGCCTGAAGGCTTTGGCTCAATACCAAAATGCTTCTGGTGGGCTATTGTTACGTTAACAACGGTCGGATATGGAGACTTTTATCCTATTACCATTGGCGGGAAGATCTTCACGGCACTTGTAACGCTTATTGGGATAGCAATTGTAGCGATCCCTTCAGGATTGATTGCTTCCGGGTTGATTGAAACGAAAGGAAAGGAGTAATACTCTTTATATTGTGAATTCACCGAAATGCCCCGTATTAGAGTACTGTTGAGCCTCGGTTCACCAGTTAAGCACTCCAAAGTTGTAAATTTCAACGTACTCATAGAGCGAAAGCGACTCTATTATCTATTTTGATCTCCGTACGTACTATCTAAATATTTCTAGAGTACCCCGCCTTCTTAAAAAACACCCCTACAGAGTTTAATGGTGGAGTACTTCTACAATTGGGAGCTTAATATGCATAGATTTTGTGTTTTCCTTTTCGGAATCATTACACCCTTTTTGTTCATTGCTTGTCTTGGAGCGAGTGAAACGGCTAACGCTCCTGAAGAATATTCCAATCTCGACGATACTATGGCATTGCTTTCGCTCACTATTGTAAAGGGGGATTTAAGCATGGACTCGATCTACTTGGTTATTATCGATGGTGAAGGTGAGTTTTTGGTGGTCGAAAATGGGGTAGAGCCCGGTGCTGCAACGATTTTCTTTGAACTCACAATTCCTCAAAGTAGAGATATAACTCTTCAATATGTGTGTTTTAATAATGGTGCTGTTGTCGCACGAAAAAGTGAGTCAGTTATAGCGCTCGGAGAACTCTCTCTTGAGTCGGTACCCGATGAGATGCCAACGTTGTTTAGTGCAGGGAATGATACAATTATTGCCTTAAAAGAAAGATATACGGTCCCTATAATATGGGTGGATAACTCATTCCATGTGAGCTATGCCATTCAATTTGTTGAATCTCAGGAATTTACTAAAGAAACGAGCCATATCTACAAACACATTGGTACGTACCCGGTAGTGGTTCACGCATTTGATGGATATAATAATGTATTTGATACCGTTGTTGTTACTGTCGAAAATAACAGAGTACATGTTTCAAGTTTTGCTGTTGCAGATAATCCATCAAGTTCAAGATCTGTACCACTATCGTCAATGGTGTCGGTGTCATCAACTGAAAATGTGTCGAGTAATGAGAATATATCAACGGGAACAGCATTTTCAGCGTCTTCTGAAGCAGGTGTTCTTAGCTCCTCAAGTAGTGCTAAGGAGGCTATCAGTTCTGTTGCTGTTGTTCAAAGTAGCGATCTACAAGGTACATCGTCAATGCAGGGGCCTTCAATCTCATCAGCTACAGTAATTTCGAGTCAAGAAATACTGTCGAGCCAGGAGAGTCAAACATCCTCATCAGCAACGCCAATACTTTATACGGTAATTTTTGATGGTAATGGAAGTAATGCTTTAGTTCCTCCAGGTACTGTGGCCCCTGGTTCATTGCTCACTGAACCATCAGCTCCTATACAAAGTGGCTATACCTTTGATGGATGGTATAACGGAAATACACTATGGGACTTCTCTCAAGGAGTAACTACTGACCTTACACTCCAAGCAAGATGGACAGTGATAACCTATAGTGTCTCCTTCAACCTTAATGGTGGAAATGCCTCCATAGCTTCAGCTACGGTCAACGCCGGTTCTACCGTTGCTCGACCAACTGCTCCAACCAGAGATGGATACACCTTTGTTGGGTGGTACAATGGTGCATCAGAAT
>JAOPTX010000059.1:0-2970 GCA_051532055.1 Fibrobacterales bacterium
GAGATTGCCCACGTCAATGTAAACTCACGTAAACTTGCAGGTATCAAAGAAGCTAATCATACTTTATCACTACATTATCCACATAGAAAGTTGCCACACCAGCAGCTGAATAGATATTAAAAGGAACAGTCATTTTCTTTGTATTTATTTTTGAAAAGTCGCTCAGTGGAACAGTTATATATTGCCATTTATTTTTTTTATTAAGACCATAATCTTTTAGGTCTTTTTCATCATATTTATGTTTTTCCTCTCCGTCAAAGGCCCCCCATTCCAACTTAAGCCTGAGCTTATTACTTGTTGAGCGTATCCAAAATTTAAGGCGAGGGTTTCGTAAATGAGAAATATCTGTCTTACGAGGATAATGTACTGCGACACCTCCCATTGATTTACATTTAGTTTTCAGAGAACGCCCCCCCTGAAACTCTCCTGTAGCTGTAGAGCTCACACAGTCCCACCAGTTTATTAATGTACCACCATGCCTTCTCACATCCTGCCTGAGGGTTACCTCATCCTGATAGATATTATACCCTTTCACTTCTACCTCAAATGCAACGAACTGCCATTTTAATTCACCGGGGTATGCATCACCAAAGGCACCATTACCAGCCCCTGCACAGGTTTGTTTAATTACATTCCAATTTGAATGAAGGTTCCAATTTGCTGATTTACCATCTGCTATTGCACACTGGTTATTATCATATACCGACCGCATATAGAACGCACCGTTTTCTTTATATTCAACTCTCCATCGTTGTGAGTTGATTGAAGCCGATGTACCATACTGCTCAATATTTGATCCATATCCTCCATTCTGGATGCTCAGCACTTTACCCGACCCCCTGTTTTTAATTTCGAAAACCCCATCCCACAACCTTTTGACATTCCAAATCTGCGCCTCACTATAATTACACGCATAAATCTGAATATTTGCACCACTCCAACTTGCTGCGCCTGCCACATCAAGACACTTTTGATTATGATTATTTGAGATATAATAGGTTCCTGTTTTAACTTGGTCTCGAGTACTCGCATCAATAAGCTCCCACTCCTGAAATGTCGAGCCGTTACACCGTTCCATATAGGCATTACTCCCATCACCATAGCTAGAAGGCTGAATACAGCGACCTAAATTATACTGAGACTTTATTGTCCACAATCCTTCCCGTGAGCCCGGAATAATTTTCCATCGTTGTGAGCTCCCCCATGCCGATCCCCCCCATTGCTGTACATTAGTTCCACTGCCCCCATTAGCCACATCAAGTACTTTTTTTGACTTAAAGTTTTGTATTTCCCATACCCCATTACCCAATTTTTTTAATCGATACCGTTGTGCATGTGTATTGTTACAAAACCAGATTTGAATATTGGCACCATCAACTTCTGAGCCCGATGATACATCCATACATTTTTTACTATTCGCATGTTTAAATTCATATACCCCTTTTAATAGCCCATGATAAAAAGTGGGCGGCAAGGAAGCAGAATCAACAACCGGTATGATAGGTTTACCAATAGAATCAATTATTTCTGGTGGTGCCGATGCATCACAATCAATAACAAGGTTCATGTACGCTTGGTCACTCCCATTTGTACAGGTCACATTATATTGGTAGGGATAGGTTCCTTGATGCTCAATAGGGGTGCTCCCGAGAATTGATTTTATTTTGGAACCAGTCGTAAGAGCAGAATAAGTAATACTTCCACAACCATCTGTATTACCTGATATTGATTTTGAAATATACGATGCATCGATAGCCTTAAAGGATGTTGCCGACTTACACTGATCACCCTGCACCGTGTACACTTGAGGGGTTACCTGTAATCGAGGCTTCCCTCCAGAAATAACTATATCTGGTATCCCCACTGCAACAGGAGTAACTGACAGGTAACTTCCCAATTTTTTGAGTATTAATTGATCCCCTAATACAACAACCTCGTTAGGTTCTTCTAAACAGGTGGCGATCTGCCCTTCGGTCAACACTCCAGAGAAACTTATTCCAAGGTTATCAAAGGCACCAATAACCTCTGGGTCGTACTTAATGGTACCTCTTCTACTTCCTGGGTCCCAGAGGGTCTGATGCCCCATTCCCCCAATCCAAGCATTAGTACCTGACTTTACATCACCAAACCAAACACCACCATTTATCGTATTGTTTTTATTATCTGAAATAACACCGATGCTATTAACCACACCATTTGCCACAATAAAATAGTTACCGGTGCCCCCATTGTACACGGCAAGCCATGCTTCATTTCCTTGAGTCCCCCCAAGCCAACTATTATTAAAGTTTTCAAAATAGAGTAACACGCTCGAGTTACTTGTCGTTGGCGGAAGGTTGTTATTAAATTTCAGTCCCGACTGATAGTTTCCATAGGCCATTTTACTTGCAGTTCCCACAACTAAGAATGCAAAAGTACCATCCAGCTCTTCACTCGGATAATCAGTAAACCCAGGATGTGTATGGTTTTCACTGTTATTAAACCTTAGGACTGTATGCCCCATATACTGGGCAATTCCAGAGCGTGCAATCGCATTTAATTTTTGTGGTGTGATATCTTGATCACATTCTGCTTCGGTATAGTTAGTACCTGTATTACTATTTCTAGCCATTTTACAGGCATCAAGGTACTCTGTCGCATTACTTAACACTGTTTGACTTCGAAATTTAATTTCTGAACCGGAATAAGCATCTACCGCAGCTCGAAGACCATTATGAATCATCGAGGTACATTCTTTTCCTGGGCATCCACTCCACCAATCACCATTGACTTTTGCATCATAAAAATCACACCCTTGAGAAGCTTTTAGACATACGGGAGTATTAAAATTAATTACTTTCGTAGATCCTTGGTTAATCAACAACAACTTACCTTGAGTAGAAATAGTTCCATGATAATTACTTGCACTCTTTGCATTGCCTGTACTTATAAAATTACCCTGCATGTCATTGCACCCAAATACCCTCATCC
>JAOPTX010000060.1:0-22756 GCA_051532055.1 Fibrobacterales bacterium
GAGTAGCTTAAAATTCGTCCTTTGACTTGATATTTTAATCAAATTTTTCAATATTTGCACTACCAGAAGTGCTCCTGAAAACAGGAGCACTTTTTTTACACCTACAGAAAGATGTGATGAATACAGAACGCATAGAAGAACTTCTAAAAGAAATTGCCGAACAAGTGAATTGTGAAATGGTGGAGTATACCATATTCCAAGCGGGAAGTAGACAAATCTTTAGAATCTTTATTGATGCTGAAGCAGGGATTACTGTTGATCTTTGTGCAAAGTTTAGTAGAGAGCTTGGTACGGTACTCGATCTCGAAGAGTTGATCGATGATGAATATGTCCTTGAAGTTTCATCACCAGGTATTGAACGTCCTCTTAAAAATAATAGAGATTTTGAACGTAATATTGGTCGTACTTTAAAGGTTACCTTTGAAGAGCCAATTGAAGGTGTAACAAAAAAGAAGTTTTTAGTAGCTGAACTATTGGGGTTCTCAGAAGAGACTCTCACTATGAAAGTAAAGAAAGATGAAGTTCAGGTCCCACGGGAAAAAATATTAACCGCAAAAATTGAAATACAATTCTAAGAGATACAAAATGAAAGATATACAAATTGGATTGGTAGAAGGCCTGAAGGCAATTGCTCAAGGTAAAAATGTTTCAAAAGAAATTATCATTGAGGCGTTACAAGAAGCTCTAGTGAGTGCTGCACGTAAGTATACTGGCATTCAAAAGAACATTGTTGCTGTAATTGAAGAAGAAACAAATGATATTAGTGTATATCTATCGGTACAGGTAGTCGATGATTATCCTGATGTACCTGATGATGCTGATGCAGATGAAGTGAAAAAACTTGATGAACAGTTTATGCTCCTTCATGAAGCTCAAGAATATAATGAAGATGCATCTGTAGGTGACCTTCTCGAAATGGATATTCCTATCGAAGGTTTTGGACGGATGGCTATTCAAACCGCTAAGCAACTTCTTATGCAAAAAGTGCGTGAAGCGGAACGCCAAAGAATTGTTATGGATTATCAAGATCGAATTGGTACACTCATCTCAGGTGTGGTACAGCAGGTTGATCGTGGTAATATTGTCGTTAATCTTGGCAAAACTGAAGCAATTATTCCTCCTCGTGAACAAATTAAACGGGAAAGATTCCGTCAGGGTGACTCTATTCAAGCATATATTGCAGGGGTTTCTGATAGTGCACGTGGTGCGCAGGTAGTTCTTTCTCGTGCACACGAAGGGTTTCTCGTTGAACTCTTCAAATTAGAAGTGCCAGAAATTTATGATGGCATTGTTGAAATTAAAGGGGCTGCACGTGACCCAGGAAACCGTGCAAAAATATCTGTATTTTCATCAGATGATCGTATTGATCCTGTTGGTGCTTGTGTAGGTATGAAAGGAAATCGTGTACAATCAATTGTTCGTGAGCTTGCGAATGAACGTATTGATATTGTTAATTGGAGTGATGATAACTCTGCATTTATCAAGCGTGCACTTGCTCCTGCAGAAGTAGTAAAACTGCACGAAGTGCAGGGGACCAAAAGAGTGGTACTTGTGGTTGCAGATGAAAATCTTGCACAAGCAATTGGTCGTAATGGTCAGAATATAAAGCTTGCATCTAAACTTACTGATCGTGAACTCGATATTTACGGTGAAGAAGAATGGATGGACTTTAACGATGATGAAAAACAGAGAACTCTTACTCCAAAAGATTCTGATACTGTTGTAGAGAGCGGATCTCAAGACCGCCTGTCTGAACTCAATGCACTTTTTGATTCAGATGAAGATTAATATTAACCGAATACGTAAAGGTAAAGGTACATGTCAAAAATTGCCAAAAAGAAAATTGCTACACTGGCAAGCAAGTATGAGGTCGAAAGTGAACTCTTAATTCGTCTCCTACAACAAAAAGGCGTAGAAGTTCGCAGTAGTCTCACTATGATCGATTCGGATCAGTTCGGGCTGATTAAAGATGCCCTTCTCGAAGAAGTTGAGAAGCAGAAAGCTTCAGTAAAGCCAAAAGTCAAGAAAAAAATATCGGTAAAATCTAAAGCCGGTATTGTATCTAATTCAAACAAAAAAAGTGACTCGGAATCGGATAATAAAAAATCCCCATCAGGACTTAAAGTAACGCTTAAAAAAGCAACGCTTAAAAAAGCACCTCCTGTAGATACGGCCGCTCTTGCTGCAAAACTTAAAAAAGCAGAAATCCCACCTGAAAAAGTAGTTGAAAAAACTATAGAAAAACCAGTTGAGGTTCAGCCTGCTCCACCTATTGTAGAAACTCCAGTAGTCGAGAATGTCGAAGCACCTATTGCAGAACAACCTGTTGAAACTCCTGTGGCTCCTGAAGCTCCAGTTGCAGAACCTGTTGAGGAGAGTGTAGCAGCTACTCCAGAGTCTGAAACTGTTGTAGAAAAAGAAGTAGCTCCGGTCGTAGAACCAGTAGTTGAAGAACCTAAAGAAGTGGTGGTAACACCTGTTGCAGCATCTGAAAAACCAAAAGAACGCGTGGGTGTTGCGGCATCTGTACAGACTAATCAGGTTGGGCTTAAAGAGAAAGAGCTTAAGGTAACTATTGAGAAACCAACAGATGAAATGCTTGCACGAATTGCAAAGTACAAGCCTAAGCCAAAAGGTCCTCGTAAAAGAAACGGCGATGATAAAGGCTATACCGGCAAACTTGGTGCTGCTCCAGTTAAAAAAGAGCAGAAACCACGGAGTGGAAAAGATGGTACTCCTACTGCGGTCAAGCAAGATTCTTATGCTGAGCGTTTAAATAAATTCGCAGATATTTCTGCTGCAACTGCTGCTCCGGATAAAGCAGCCGCGGCCGCAACAGGTAAAAAAGGCAAAAAGAAAAAAGGTAAAGATAAGAAACTTACCAAAGCTCAAAAAGAAGAGCGCATCGAGGCGGTAAAAGGTAATGTTAAGTCTGTCATGGCTTCACTATCTAAAACACCGACTAAAAAAACATATAAGAAAGAAGAGAGTGAAATCGATGGGGATGCAGAAGAGAAACGCATGCTCGAAGTTTCTGACTTTGTAACAATTGGTGAACTTGCTGGACTTATGGAACAGATGCCTGCTAAGGTTATCGGTAAGTGTATGGAAATGGGTATGATGGTTACTATTAACTATCGTATTGATTTTGAGACTATTCAACTGCTCGCAGATGAATTTGGTTTTGAAGCAAAACTTCTTGAAGAGTACGAAGAAGAAATTGATATTGAAGAAGAAGTAGACGAATCTGCTCTTGAACCACGCCCACCTGTAGTTACAGTGATGGGTCACGTGGATCACGGTAAAACATCGTTCCTTGATTATATTCGTTCTCAAAAAGTTGCATCTGGCGAAGCTGGTGGTATTACTCAGCATATAGGTGCATACACAGTAGAAACTGAACGAGGTAAAGTTACCTTTTTGGATACTCCTGGTCACGAAGCGTTTTCTGCTATGCGTGCCCGTGGTTCGTTGGTAACAGATGTAATTGTTCTTATTGTTGCTGCAGATAGTAGAGTGATGCCACAGACTGTAGAGTCTATTGAGCATGCCCGTGCAGCTAAAGTGCCAATTGTTGTTGCCATTAATAAATGTGATTTGCCAACGGCAAACCCAGATAAGATTAGAGCGCAACTTGCTGAGCGTGGTATCGAAGTAGAAGAATGGGGTGGTAAAACAGCATGTCGTGAAGTTTCTTCTGTAACTGGTAAGGGTATTGATGAGCTTCTTGAAGTACTTGCACTTGAAACTGAATTAATGGAATTAAAAGCAAACTACTCAACACCTGCAAAGGGTGCTGTTGTAGAATCTTCACTTGATAAAGGTAGAGGTGCGGTTGCAACAATATTGGTGCAATCAGGTATTCTCCGTAAAGGCGATTGTTTTGTTGCTGGTATTTATTCTGGTAAAGTTCGTGCAATTCTTGATTATAATGGCAATGAACTTGAACAGGCTGATCCATCTACACCATGTCAGGTGTTGGGTTTTGAAGGCGCACCAATGTCTGGTGATACTTTTATGGTTGTTGAAAATGAAAAGATATCTCGTGAAATATCTACAAAACGACGACAGGCCGCTAAAGAGAGAGAGCTTCGTTCACGTAAGCATATCTCACTTGAACAGTTATATGACAGAGTTAAAGATGGTGAGTTTACAGAATTAAATGTTATTGTTAAAGCAGATGTAGATGGTTCTGTTGAAGCAATTGCAGCATCTCTCGACAAGCTTTCAAATAAAGAAGTTAAAATTAATATTATTCGTAAAGCAGTTGGTAATATTAATGAATCGGATGTTATGCTTGCAGCTGCATCAGATGCAATCATTATCTCCTTTCACCTGTTACCATCTCGTGCTGTACGTGAAGAAGCAGAGCGTGAAGGTGTTCAGATTAAAAGTTACAGCATTATTTATCAGATTGTTGAAGAATTCGAAGGTATCGTAGAAGGCAAACTCAGACCTAAGGTTGAAGAAAAATTGATTGGTCAGGCCGAAGTGAAACAAGTCTTCAAAGTTACCAAAATTGGTAATATTGCAGGATCTATGGTTCACGAAGGTGTTGTTGAACGTGATGCAAGTCTAAGAATATATCGTAACGGTATTGAACTTGGAACTGCAGAGGTTAATTCACTCAAGCGTCATCAAGATGATGTGAATTCTGTTAAAGCAGGATACGAATGTGGTATCGGCTTTAAAGACTTCAATGATCTTCGCGAAGGTGATACCATGGCATTCTTTAAAATGATTGAGATCAAACGAACCCTCAAAGATCTTGAAAGAGAGTCATGAGTCGTAGAACAGATAAACTAAATAATCAGATCCAAAAAGAGATTGGTCAGATACTTCAAACTGAAGTATCTGATTCTCGAATTGGGTTTGCTACAATTTCTCGTGTAGAGGTAACGACTGATTTAGCTCACGCTAAAGTCTTTGTTTCTGTCCTTGGGAATGAATCTCAGAGAAAAAGTGCAATGATTGGCCTTAAACAGGCCTCTTCACATATTCGTACAATGCTATCACGGAGTCTTAAAACACGAACTGTACCAAAATTAAATTTTGTTCTTGATCTTAATCTTGATCACAGTTATCGTATACAAGAGCTACTAAGTGGTCTTGACGAATTGAAAGCCCCTCCTTCAACCGATAGTACCCCTACAGAAGAGAATGAATAGTAGCGGTTTCTTGTTATTGAATAAACCCAAAGGTATAACGACCTTTAAATTGCTATATCCAGTCAAACGCTTTTTTAAAAAAGGGTGTAAAGTTGGCCATGCGGGTACTCTTGATCCTGATGCTCATGGATTGGTTATAGCTGCTGTTGGTAAAGCTACTCGATTGCTTTCTTTTATCGAAGCAGCACATAAGGTGTATGAGTTTAGACTCCATTTAGGTGTTGAGACTGACTCTGCTGATGCAACAGGTGAAGTTACTCAGACTTTTGATAATGCTGCAGTAACAGGTAGTGCTATTGAAGGCGTTCTTTCTCGTTTTATTGGTGAGATTACCCAGACACCACCGGTTTATTCCGCAATCAAAATTGACGGCAAACGAGCGTGTGATAGAGTAAGAAAGGGTGAAGAAGTTACGATAAAGTCCAGAGAAGTGACCATCTTGGATTTGCAACTGATTGATGACGATAGAGACGCTTTAAAAACTGAATTTTTATTTCGATGTCACTGTTCGAAAGGGACCTACATCCGTTCATTGGGTGTAGATTTAGGTAAAGCTTTGGGTAGTGGCGCACATGTTTCTGATATTAAACGTTTAGCCATTGGAGAAAGTTTACTCGATAATGCAGTAGACCCTGAATCCGAAACACTTGACCAGTCGCTTATATCCGCCGAAAAAATAATTTCACACATTCCAACTATTACTCTAAATGAGAAATGGATTCGTATTCTTAAGAATGGAATTAAGCCCGAGCTTAATCGTTTAGAATTAGAAGGTATTAAATTAGGGAAACGTGAGAAGTATTTTATTCTAGATGAAAATGGTCAATTACAAATGTATGCAGAAACTGACCAAGAGCTTCTCAGGCCAAAGGTTCAATTGACCCATGAGTAAGAGTGATACAATAATTCTTACTGGTAATATGGACGGTTGCCATTTGGGGCATCAAGAAATGATTCGTTCTCTTAAGCATGAAGCGAAAAAAAGAGGACTAACTCCATTGATACTCACATTTGATCCTCATCCCGTACATTTTTTTGGTCACAGTAATTCATTAAAACTCCTTATGACAATGGAAGAGAAGGTCGAAACCTTAAAAGAGTTTGGGGTTTCAGTTGAAGTAGTTGCTTTTAATCAAGAATTTAGCCAATTAAGTGCAACTGAGTATGTAAAACAAGTACTCGTTGGCACCTATGGAGCACAAGCTTGGGTTACAGGCTTTAATCATCAGTTTGGGAGTAAGTCTTCACGTAGTGATGAAATTCATTTTAACGAGTATTTAACGACAATTGGACTCGAAAGAGTTGTAGTTGATGAATTTGAGTTAAAAGGGCAATCAATTAGCTCATCTACGATACGGAATTTAATTGCAGATTCAAAAATAAAAGAAGCAAATGAACTTCTTGGTCACACATATGTACTTTCGGGGCCTATTGTACATGGTGATAAAATAGGTGGGACCCTCGGCTTTAAAACAGCTAATATTGAGGTGTCAGACCCCCATAAATTACTTCCACCTCCGGGAGTGTATGGTGGAGTTTTTGAATGTGGAGGCGAGTCACATATTGCGGCAGTGAATATCGGATTTCGGCCAACTTTTGATGGTGAAGATTTACGAATAGAAGCCCATTTGCTGGACTTTTCGGGAGATATTTATAGCCAAAAAGCCAAATTACAGCTACATTTACACATTCGTGATGAATTGTCCTTTGCGTCTACCGAAGGATTAAAGTCGCGAATTTCACAGGATATCAAATGTATCCGTGATTTTTTTAGAACATAATTTAAACAAAGGACTGTAGATATGCCATCAATAACAAAAGAAAAAAAAGCCGAACTCATTTCAAAATTCGGTAAAAATGAAAACGATAGCGGCAATGCGAAAGTACAAGTAGCAATGATCACTGAGAGAATTCTTAATCTCACTGAACATGTTAAGCAAAACAAGAAAGACAAATCGTCAACACGCGGATTGATTACTCTTGTAGCTGAAAGAAAAAAACACTTAAAATTTATCGCTAATAAAAATCTGGATGAGTACAGATCACTCATCAAAGAACTTGGACTAAGAAAATAAAAAAGAACATAAAAGCCCTTAATGATTAAGGGCTTTTTTTAATAAAGAGGTAAAGCTTTGTTACAAAAAATAGAAGAAACGGTTGAATACGCACCCGGTAAAAGTATAACATTTGAAACAGGAAGACTTGCTAAACAAGCAGGTGGTGCAGCACTCGTTAAAGCAGGTGAAGCACAACTATTATGTACAACGTGCTGCGGCGGGTTGTCTAAAGGTGACTTCTTTCCTCTTACAGTAGAGTATAAAGAAAAAGCATACGCAGCAGGTAAATTACCTGGTGGATTTTTCAAACGTGAAGCACGCCCAAGCGAAGCTGAAATTCTCACGTGTCGTACAATTGATAGACCTATACGTCCAATGTTTCCTGAAGGCTTCATGTTTGAAGTGCAAATCATTGCGACAGTACTATCAGCTGACCCCAAATTACAATCGGACATTCTTGGTGTATCTGCTGCATCTTTAGCAACAGGCTTATCTGACATTCCTTTTGAAGAACAGGTTGCTGGCGTACGTGTAGCACTTATCAACGGTGAACATGTTATTAATCCTTCACATACCGAAATGGAAGATGCTGACCTTGAGCTCGTAGTAGCTGGTACAGAAACTTCAGTATGTATGGTTGAAGGTGGCGCATGGGAACAACCTGAAGAGGTTATCATTGCTGCTATTACTGCTGGACACGAAGCAATTAAAAAGCTTTGTGTCGCTCAAACTGCTCTTGTTGCGAAAGCAGGCAAAGAAAAATTTGAATTTGTAACCCCAGTGCTTGATGCTGATATTGTTACAATGGTAGAAGAAAAAACAAAACAGAAATTGATTGATGCATTTCATCAAGATATGACAAAAACAAATCATTACCCAGAAATGAAAAAGATTCAGGATGAACTTCTTGAGTCTCTTGGTGAAGATTTTGATGAAGCTAAAATTCCACAAGTTAAAACTGCTTTTGGTGATCTTAAGAAAAATGAAATGCGTCGTATGATCCTTGAAGAAGGTCGTCGTATTGATGGAAGAAAAACTGATGATATCCGCGCAATTGATACTGAGTCATCAGTACTCCCTAGTACGCATGGATCTGCAGTATTCCAACGTGGTGAGACTCAAGGTCTTGTTACTTGTACTCTTGGTACAAAATCTGATGAACAGATGGTTGAAACTCTTCACGGTATTATTTACAAAAACTACATGCTTCACTATAACTTCCCTCCATATTCTGTAGGCGAAACGAAACGTGTTGGTTCTGTATCTCGTCGTGAGATCGGTCATGGTCATCTTGCTGAAAGATCACTTTACCCAATACTTCCTCATCCAGAAGATTTCCCATATACAATCAGAATTGTTTCTGAAATAATGGAATCAAATGGTTCAAGTTCTATGGCTTCAGTATGTGGTGGATCAATGGCTCTTATGGATGCTGGTGTTCCAACTAAATGTCACGTTGCAGGTATTGCAATGGGTCTTATCTCTGAAGGTGATGACGTAAAAATACTTTCTGATATTACTGGAACGGAAGATCACCTTGGTGATATGGACTTCAAAGTAACTGGTACTAAAGATGGTATCACTGCTTTCCAAATGGACATCAAAATCAAAGGTATTACTCCAGAACTTATGGCTAAATCTATGACACAAGCAAAAGCTGGTCGTCTACATATTATTAGTGAGATGGAGAAAAACCTACCTGAGCCTAGAAAAGAACTTTCTGAGAAAGCTCCTGTTATCATGAGCTTTATTATTGATCAGAAGAAAATTCGTGACGTTATTGGTCCTGGTGGACAAGTAATTCGGGGCATTCAAGAGGCAACTGGCGCGACAATCTCAATTAATGATGATGGTCAAGTGAGTATCTCTGCTGTTGGTAAAGAGAAAGGTCAAAAAGCTCGTGAGATGGTTGAAGAGATTATCGCTGAAGCTGAGCCTGGTAAAATTTATGACGGTAAAGTAAAAAGAGTAACTTCTTTTGGTGCTTTTGTTGAGATCATTCCTGGTAAAGAAGGACTTCTTCATATTTCTGAACTCGCTGCAGAGCGTGTTGATAAAGTAGAAGACGTTCTTAACGTTGGTGATGAAGTTCGTGTTAAATGTCTCGAAATTGATCCACGTGGAAGAATTAACCTTTCTAAAAAAGCTGTAGAAGAATAAATTAATTTTCGAGGTGTAATACACCATCACTATTGATTTTAAAGCCCGCATCCAATTGGATGCGGGCTTTTCTATTTCATAATGGTGAGTTGAAAATTATGCCAAATAGTATATGCTTCAATGAGTTAAGCCTACTGTAAGAAAAAGTTTACGATTGTCTTGTCTCTCGAATATTGGCTCTAATAACCTGTAATAGGTAATATGACACCCTTTAACTCAAATAATTGGAACAGTTCGTGAACGGATATTCCGTGTCTCAAAAGGTATGGTCCTATGATTATTATATATTAGTAACATCTATACGTGGCACACAGATACACATTGTTCAATCCTGGGGGGGATATGTACAGATTACTACTACTAGTATTGGTATTATTTTCATTGAATGTCGGAGCACAGTCGGTTTCAGAAATGGATTCGTTAATGGCTGAATATGGAATGAGCTTTAACTGGAACGGAAATAGATGGGACTCCTTAGATGTTGTGAGGTTAGATGAATACCAGTTTGCAATACGACATGATAGTACTATTACGGGCTATTATTTTGGGTATGTCGGAGCTGAACATTGTGGAAATCATGTAGATCATATTTCTGTTTTTAGTCAAACGGTAAGCCTTAATGCGACCACCCAAACACTACCAAACTATAAATTTGTAGTTCTAAAAGATAGTACCAAAGCTGAAGGATATAGGGTGGTAGCAACAACCGCAAGCCCTATTGAGATAATAGCGAGCCATAATCAATATTTTGAACCAGGTGAATGGGTAAAGGTAGAAATTCCTTGTCCAACAAGGCAAGACGCAGATCTAGAAGGATATGGTGACACCTTTAATGTGATTTATATTGGTGGACAGACAGTAGGAATACTAGATGGAGAAGAAACGAAAGGTATTGAAGATGATATAAATGACTCACTTAATTATATGCCAATTCCAGATGTTGTGATTCCAGATCCAGACTTACCAATACCTGTTCTGACGGTACCGAAAGATATGATTGAAGGTGTCGAGGATGATTCAGTTGTTATGATCAAAAATATTACAGGCACTATTGTTGGTAATAGTCCACTGACGATAAAAGTTAACTTGAGAACTGGAATTGATAGTATTGTTATTAATGAGATAACTCCAGCAAATTGGGAACTAAGTGTTTTACCGACCAAAGATTTTAATGGTACCACTTCAGTCATAGTAACGCTTATTGATACAGCGGGACATCGAGTAAGTGATTCAATAATTATTGATATTCTTCCGGTTAATGATCCTCCACTCATAACACAGCTTGATACTCTAATAATAAATGAACAAGATAGTGACACATTAAATATAATGGAATACATTAAGTCATTTTTACTCGGCCCCAATAATGAATCGTCACAACGAGTAAAAGGAATTAGAGTAGTTGAGTATAATAATAGTCACTTTAAAAGTGCTCTAGTAGAAAGAGATTCTGCTCTAATTTTAGAGACGTTGAGTCTACCCGAAACAATAACTGATTCTTTAAAGATTGTACTGTTTGATAATGGAGGAACGATACGTAATGGTAATGACTCTATTGAATACATGGTGCCGTATACTGTTCAGTACACAAAAAGAAAACCTGTGTTGACAATACCTGAATCATCAGTAATTGGGTATGAAGATAAAATAATGGTACTCACTGATATTAAAGGTACAGATCATGATGGTGGCAAACTTTCACTTTCTGTAACTTATAGCAATACTATTATAAAAGAAATTGATGTCATTGAAAATGTTCATGGTGTATGGGATATACTATTGACTCCTCAAAAAGACCAATATGGATTAGATACTGTAACACTGATACTCACTGATGATACAGGTATGAGTGATACGGCCGCTATAGATGTTGCATTTTTGTCGGTTAACGATAAGCCTAAAATATTAATTAGGAACGAACTGACGTTTAAAGCAGGTGATGATTTTGAACTTGATCTTGAAGACTATGTTACGTATAAATTTGGTCCGAGTAATGAATCAAATCAAAAACTTGTTGATATAAAAATTGTAGAAACAGTCGGTGAAGTATTTAAGAAAGAAATAACCATAGAAAAATCTGTAATTAAAGGAGAGGTACCTGAAGGTACGTTATCAAGTACTGGAGCATTTCAGTTTAAACTTTTTGATGATGGGGGGGTAGAACATAATGGTATTGATTCTTCAGAAAATTTTATCGTTTATTTTACCGTTACTAATGATAATCAAACAGAAATCACCATTGACTCGATAGACCTTACTGATATTGTAGTATCAGAAGGCCCTTACGATACTCTTTATGCGAATGATGAAACAAGCACTATATATGTTCGTTTTGGTGATAAAGATAGTGCTGTGGTGGTTAGAAACATACAGAGTGATACCTTGGTGACTATTGTCGCACATCATCCACATGATCAATTTCCAGGTACCGTAGAGGTGTATATAAAGCATAACGCTTCTATGCCAACCATAACCTTGTTGCCTGAAGGGCGCTCAGAAGCTCAAGCACCATTTGGACAGGGATCATATTGGGTGAGCAAAGGAAAGACTATTAAAGGAACGTATATTGAGAAGAATGGATCAGTTGGAACCATTTGGACTCACGATGAATCGCTTGAACTCCATTTGATTGTAACAAAAATAGATGGCAATGGCAAAGAATCAGTTACCCACTCTCTGTATCCTCTTGATGGTGTGGGCAGTCTTAAAAAAGGGCCGCAAGAGCAGTGTATTGAGGAAACTGATAGGTATCGGAATAGAACTACGTTATGTTTTATGGTGCACTATGATACGGATGACCCGAAGATTGAATTTATTACACCTGGCTTTGAGTCAGTTAAACAAAGTAGTAGTTCACTTCTCGTGTCATATCAAGCTGTGTTTGATCTGTATAATGATGATATGCTCGACACATTTAAAATAGAAGAGCCCGATGTAAGAGTTTTTGATGGAACGGGCAACCACCAAATATCTGTGTCATTTATGGATGCCTATGGAAATAGCGCTACTGAGAGTACAATTGTTAAGGTGATTATTCCAGACCCAACAATTGATGTTGCATTAGAAAAAGGTATTCAAACTGTAGATCTTGAAACATGGCCTCAGGCAAATCCAGATGGGCTCTTTAACCGTGTTTTCATCTATAATACTACTGAGAAAAGGTTTGATGATCGTGGTGGTGATATGATTGGTGGAGATGAGTATGGTATTCTTCCAGAACCATTACATAATCCGCTTGAGTATGATGAAACAGGATTTGTCGTCTCTTTGACAGTAACCTTACCACCTCTTACTGCTGTAAATGGGGTATTGAATTGGTCTCATTATGTAACGGTCTTTTATTATGTATATGACCCAATTGGTCAGTTTGTAGCAAAAGTTGGACAACGGTTTGTCGTAGATAGACCTGAGTATATAAATGGTGATAATAAGGTGGTTATCAAAAGCCAAATCTTTCCTAAAGAAGGATATATGCACGATCAAACAGGCAGACAATTGGGGACAGGAGTCTATATAATGAATGGTTTTGTTGAAACAGTATCACGCCCTAATAAGGACATGTTTAAAAACATTGAGGCTCAAAGTTCAAAAATACCTATTAGGCTTAAGCAAGGATATGTTAAGGACTAGAAACTCTTGACCTGTGATTATTTAGGAATTTGATATCGCTCCTTGGGTTTGGATACAAATCTTTAATAATTTTACTTTTAAACACTGATTTATGGGCCAGTGTTGCGGAATGACGATTCATAATGTAAATTATTTGTATACAAACTGGGGTGTGCATAGTCTGTAGCGGGGAGTAGGCAGATGACTTAGTTTGGGGTAAACCGTTACGTTATGAGGTGACAATGTCATTATCGCTATGTTTGAGAAATACTATTCTATTTCTCATTGTTGTGTCTGGATTAAGTTTTTCAAAAACCCTTCATGTATTTAACCCGTGGGATGATACCCATGTTCGAGTAACTACTCGTTATGGTGATACTCGGCTCGCAAATATTGATTTGAATAACTGTGGTTGGTACACGTTTAATTATTATGATGAATCACTCGAGGTTAAACTCACTAATGTTCGAAAAGAGATAGTGGGTTCAAACTGGTTTAGTGTTCAAGCACTTGGTGATGATGCATGGGTTTGGGAGGATGGTGGTGCATTGACATCACAGTCGACAAAGCCAGGGAGCATGAATGGCTCTTGTTTGGGTATATTAAGCGCTGAATTTTTTGATTGGAATGATGATGACTTTAATAATGCCTTTCAGGATGTGACATCTCCTGGTTCTTGTGATCTTACAACAGGATTAGTAAAAAGTAAACTAGATTCTGATGGTTTACCAGCTCCAGATATGAGTAGCCCCGACATGACTTCTTGTAATACATCAGAGCTAACGTCATGGTTTAAACCGGTAGCAGATTCATCAAATTTCACTTGTTTGGACTTAACCCTAACGAAACAATCAAATAATATTTTCACACTTGTCGATACTACTGAATATAGTAGCGGAAGTCGTTTAGTTAATGGCACAGGGTTTTTCCCTTTAGATGACTTTACGTCCTCTTCAAAAAATCAACGTGGAGATACGTATCAGAGTAAGGGTACGTGGGACCCCTATGTGGATGAAGGGTATCCCCATAATTATCACTTTTGTATGAAAACAAGTACCACATTTACCTACGAAAGCGGTCAGGTCTTTAGTTTTAAAGGAGATGATGATCTGTGGGTGTTTGTAGATAGTACACTTGTTTTGGACTTGGGAGGAAAACCTTACCCTGCCTCTAATGGCTCTATTGTAATGAATGACCTTAGTTTCACTCCTGGTTCAAGGCACACATTTGATCTTTTTATGTGTGAAAGGTTTGCAGTTGGGTCAAATTTGAAGATACAAACTAACATCGACTTTAAACCCAATACTGTTTATTGGAATGAATCAATTAATGACTCAACTTGGAATATAGTGGAGGGTAATGAGGTAACGCAGGGATGTGGTGCTTCACAGAGTACTATTACTTCACTGTCAAAATTTTATATTACTAAGAATTCACCGAATATCAGTAATGCTATTGTTGGTTCCGATTCGTTGCAACCGGGAAACTCTTATTTTGGAGGGGGAGTTAGAATAGATGCAAGTGCGCGGTCCTTTGGGATAAATGAAGAAACTATTGCGAAGAACTCAACAGATTTTGATTTGACTCTTGATGCCGGTGAGTACTATTTAGTGCATCAGACAACAGAAGCTGGAAGAACTGACTTTGGATATGTGCCTTTCACTGTCTATCCAGAAATTTCATTTTCAAATAATAATACCTCTCAAAATGAAGATGCAAATAATGGTACGGTACAGCTTAAAGTTGAATTAGGAGTAAAAGCGAGTAGTGATGTCATCTTTAGATTAACCTCAATGGATAGCACAGCCATCGGAGGCGAAGATTATATTGCAATTGATACAGAATACACAATTAAACAGAATGAAGAAAGTTTAATAATTAACCTTGAAGTCGTAGTAGATAGTACGGTCGAAAATAATGAACACATTATCTTCACCCTCACACCGGTATCAAAGGCGGTTCTCGGCTCATCAAATAGAATGGTTCACACAATTCTTAATGACGATGTGGATCCCGTCGTTTCTAATCCACTGAAAGATACAACGATCCTTGAAGACAGTGGTTCAATAACTATTCCTCTCTCGACAGTATTTAGTAGCAATGAAGAATTAACCTATACCAGTACACTTCAAAATGGTGACATTGCACCAATTATAGCAACAATATCGGGTTTAGCAGGGAGTGAAGTATTACAGATAGCTACACGGCAAGACCAAAATGGTATCGAACTGGTGATGGTCACGGCGATTTCTGCAAAGGGCTTATTGGTGACTGACACATTTCAAGTGACGGTTACACCAGTGAATGATATTCCTACGATAACAATGGCAGATGGTTCAGATGCCGGAAGTATAACAGTGAGTCCAAATACCATAGAAATCGTGGAAACTCAGTTTGTTAAGATTGGTGATGTAGAGACCGCAGCTGGCGATTTGACCGTGATCATTACCCAACTAGGTAATAGTGTTACTCTCCCGTTAGATAGTGTGATTGTCGCGGATGTAACAGGAAAAGATGATCAGCGATCTATTGACATGTCATTTGCTAATAAAGAAAAAAGCCTATTTGATGTGGAAGTCACTGTCACAGATGGAGTAGATAGTGCCTCAATCATAATTACTGTTGAAATTACTGATGAATTTAGAGTTGTTAAGTATGATGGGCCTAATCAAAATGAAGACGCTTCTTTTGATATCACGAATATTGATCTTGAATACTTCAATTTAGGATCATCTACTAAAAGTGATGTGAGTATTACTCTCAAAGATAGCGTAGATGCAATTAATAATCACTATACCATAGTAGGTAATCGGGTGACGCCAGAGTTAAATTATAATGGATGGCTCGATATTGAGGTGTATGCTGTATTAAATGGCCTCCCTACATATAAAGTAATTAAGGTGCCGGTTGATAATGTCAATGACCTGCCATACGATGTTGCCTTAACTGATAGCTCTTTTAATGAAAACGTCTCAGTGTGTCATGAGCTTTCGGCTAAAGATGATGATGGTGATTCATTAACATTTTTCATAGAAGGAAGTGATTATTTTACCATTGAAAATGGCACACAACTCTGCTCAAAAGCCGGGACAATTGATTACGAAGCAATACAAAGTGGAGAGGTTCGGATTAAGGTGACTGATGGTATTGATACTATTCAGGTAGATATTCCCTTTGATGTGATTGATGAGCTTGAATATTCGGTTGGTATGATTGACTCTGTTACAAATGTTGCTGATGAGCTCTACCGTACACCAGAGAGTGATAGTGTCCACGTACTCGCTAATACTGATAGTGTTATTGTTTATTACACTGTTGAAGGGGTGGAGGCGCAACAGCAAGTGACGATAGTGTTAGATGAGTCAGAACAAAATAAAAAAACTGATCATATAATATTGGCGTTAAATCCAGTAACAAATAGTGCTGATACACTTGTTGTTACTATAAGCCATAATAGTGAAAAACCAAGTATTGTAATTACTGAGAATGACACCCTTATTGATGTGGCTGGTGGTGAAGAAGTGGTACGCCTCATTAACCCATTTACAAAAGAGGTTCAAGGAAGTGTGACTTATGATGGTAATCTGATCGATACTATCTATACCAATAATAAGAACCTGGTTGTTGATAAGTTCATAGCCATAATTGGAAAGGACCTCTCGGTCGAAACCGCTCAAAGTATATTCTCTCTTGAGGACTATACCTTGGTTGAGGGGAGTTTTAATGAGGTAACTGATTCTGTAACGGACCTATTTGGTAATACGACATACTACACTCTACAAGTGTGGTACGACACTACGAAGCCTGCCGTTGATATCGTTGATCCTGCATCAGGGTACAGTACCCAGCTCTCTTCTATCGATGTGGGCTGGTTAGTGGTGGATGAAGGCGCGCCGATGCCTTTTAGAAATGTTGAAATGATATCGCTTGGGACCACACCAGTGATTCGAAGTTATTCTGATAAAGCGGGTAATGTGGGAGCTGATACGGTGCTCGTTGTTGTTGCGATTCAAGATGTTACTGCTCGTATTGATATGCCAGAAAAGATGATTGTTGTTGATGAAGATGTAGAAGAAAATACTGAATTTGCTACAGGAGCCTATTTTGTAAATCATGCTAAATATTCATCTGATAGAGGACGCAATATTCCGGTCTATACCGAAAAACTTAATGGTAAAAAGAGTACAGTAGAATCAACATCTTCTGAAATTGAATATGGTGAAATGAAAGGGCCCGAAGTCGTGGTTAAAATGACTTTACCTTCGCGCTATCCTTTAGACGCAAATGGTGAGCCAATGACACATGAAGCGCCGATATGGGAAAATTACATTTCAGGAGAGATAATGCTCTATGATATGATTGGACAATTCTTAAAGATGCACACGTTTAGATTGCCGGTAAATGACCCTGATTTTTATGATGAGGATGGGGATGTGATCCTCCGGTATGTACTCTTTATGGAAGGTGAAGATGGGGATGTTGCTCTTAAAGCTCAAAGTGGTAGAAAACTCGGCGCGGGTATCTATATCCTTACGGGGAGGTTCGTCGGAGAGTCTATACCTATTAATACAGAAACTTGGTTACTGCCCCAAAAGGTAGTTATTCAAGATAGATTTAAATTTGGGTATCGTCGCATTGATGACTAAGTAAATATGACTGCAAAGTACCTAAGGAGTGCGGGCAAAATATTTTAATGTGCCTGTGTATCAAAAGACTACAAACAACAAAGGCCTCTCTCAACTATGAGAAAGGCCTTTGTTGTTTAATAGAAAGCGGTTAATAGTAACGAGTGTTACACTTTATTACTTACCGATAAGATACTTATAAAGCTCAGATCTTGGTGAGATGACCAGTGTTGTTGAACTGTCTGTCGTTAAGGTAAGAGTCTTAAGGGAACGATAAAATGCATAAAAATCAGGGTCTACATTGTAGGCATCTGAATATATTTTAGCAATGGTACCTTCGGCTTTCGCTTTGATAAATTTACTCTCACGCGTTGCATTCGCTTTAATGATCGCTGTTTCTTTGTCAGTCTCAGCTTTAATGCGTAAATATTCCTCTTCACCGCGAGATCTAAATTGATGGGCTTCTTTATAACGCTCAGCTTTCATTCGGTCATAGGCCTTTGCAACATTGACTTCAGGGAACTCAACTTTTTTGATGCGTAAATCAACAATTTCAATCCCGAGGGTTTTTGCATTCATTTTTGCAATAGTAAAAGCTTCCTGAGTAACAGTTTGCCTATCGGTGGTGATAATAGATCTAAGATCTTTGGTTCCAAGAATATCTTTGAGAGCATTATGCGCAATGACCGAAACACGACGTTGTGCACGAGGAATATTTGATAAACTATTGCGGAATGTTTTTGGGTTTTCGATTTTCCATTTTACATAGTTATCAACGATCAGTTTTTTCTTATCACCCGTTACAATGTTTTCTGGACGAGAATCTACGGTCAGAATTTTGGCATTATAAATGGTGCGTTTTTCAATAAAAGGAATTTTAAATTTAAGGCCAGGCTCTGTATAGACATCGCTAATCTCGCCAAGGCGAGTAACAACGGCATATTCTGTCTGGTTCACGATAAAAATAAACCCTGATAAAAAGAGAAGAACAGGAATGGTAATAATAACGATAGCAGCAATGATCAGTTTCTTCATCTTGTACCTCCAAGGTTTAAGAGATTTAGTTGAGAACCGTTTCCATCAACAATAAACTTTTTAACGTCGGGTAACACTTCTTCCATCGCTTCAAGGTATAGGCGTTTTTTAGTTACAGCTTTTGCCCCTTTATATTTTGCATAGATCTCTTTGAACTCAGCAACATTACCTTCTGCTTCTGCAATTCGAGTAATAGCATATGCTTCAGCTCCCTTAATTGTTTTGGTTGCGTAACCACGAGCCTTTGGGACTTCTTTGTTTTGATACCCGAGTGCTTTTTCTACAGAGATAGCAGAGTCTTGTTTTGCGCTCTCTACACTTTCAAAGGCTTCACGGACCTCTTTGGGATTGAGTACCTTAACGAGTTGAACTCGTTGAATGGAAATACCCATATCATATTTGTCGAGTACTTTTTGTAGTTCTTTAAAAACCTCATCAGCAATTTCAGCTTTCTTCTCTGTCAAGATGTCATCAGTGTTATAGAGCCCTATCACTGCTTTAAGAGCAGACTCAGAAGCGTCTCTGATGGTTTCTTCAGGTTCTTCAATTTTGGTAACATATGTTACCGGATCATTTATTTTATAGTTTATCACTGCTTCAACATCAACAATGTTTGCATCTGCTGTTAATACCAGCGCTTCTTTAGGCTTGTGACGATTCGTATGTGCATCCTCAGAATCAGACTCTTCAAATCCTAATGTTATTTTACGGTCTTTTTCAACATCTATTAAAATAATATCTTGAATAGGATAGGGAAGCCTCATGTGTGGCCCCTCTTCAAGTGGCACAGGGTCTACAACACCTAAATTAAACACTACTGCTTTTTCATAACTTTCTACAATAACAAAAAATGACTTTTGAAAATAGTAGAGTACGAGGCCTGCAGCAATCACAAGAAGGAGCAGCCATGCTATCTTGTCATTGGGCCCTTTTGATTTTGATTCGCTCATATTTTTCCTATGTATAAATGATTAGTTCTAATTGAAAAGGTATAATAAATGCCTCTTTTTACCCACAAAAAGCAGTATTTGTTTCAAATATGAATAAGGATAGTATGGGTGTTTGTAGAGAAAATCTTGTTTGCAATAGCGTAGAGGGTGATGATTGTTTTTGATATTTATATAAGATGATTTGTAATGTTTATTATTTTTATTCAAAACATCTTCTAGGAATAGCGTAATGGATCTACTTCAAAAAATTGATGAGTGCACTGCTTTTATATCTGAAAAAACTTCAGTTAAACCACGTGTTGGAATAATTCTCGGAACAGGTCTTGGGGGACTTGTAAATCATATTGAGATTGAAACTACCATTGACTATTCTGATATTCCTCATTTTGTAGCGCCAACAGTCATGGAACATGAGGGCAAGTTAATTTTTGGCACCATAGAAGGTAAAGCAGTAATGGTGATGCAGGGCCGCTTTCACTTTTATGAAGGGTATAGCCTTGAAGAAATCACTTTCCCCGTTCGAGTAATGAAGGCAATTGGTTGCGAGTACATGTTTGTATCTAATGCGTGTGGTGGTATCAATCCTAAATTTAAAGCAGGTGATGTGATGCTTATTGAAGATCATATCAACTTGCTTGGAACCAGTCCACTAGTTGGTAAAAATTATGCTGAGTTAGGGGATCGATTCCCTGATATGATTGAACCCTATAATAATGAATTAAGAGCTCTCGCAAAACGTGCATGTCTTGAAGATCAAATTCCAGTGCAAGAAGGGGTCTACGCAGTTATGTCGGGGCCCAACCTTGAAACCCGTGCTGAGTACCGAATGCTTGGTATTATTGGCGCAGATGTTATCGGGATGTCTACGGTGCCTGAAGCTACTGTTGCAGTGCATGCTGGCCTTAAAACCTTGGGAATTTCAGTCATCACTGATGAATGTCTTCCTGATGCTCTTAAGCCAGTTAATTTGGATAAAATTATAGCAACGGCCATGGGGGCGGAGCCTAAGCTCGTCGGAATCATTAAAGGTGTTTTGAGCAGGCTCTGATCATGTAATATTTCGTTATGAAGGATTCGATGTACTTTTAGCACGCATTCATCCTTCATACCTTGTCTTCCATGGCTATATCCTGTCAAAATAGTTTGATTTTAAGGTTAAAATTCGGTGTACTTGGGTGCACCTCTTTCCTTTTCACACAATAGGATAAAAAGAGGGGATTCTTACCTCCTTCAGACCACATACATCAGCCTTTCTGTTAAAATTTGCTATTTTTGCACCAGAATGAAAAACCCCGGGTTTTCGACCCTACCTGTAATTCAGAATAAGTGAAGTAACTATGTTTAGAAATATCGACAAGTCAGAGAGTTTCCCACAAATTGAGGCAAAAATACTCAACCTTTGGGATAAGGACGAGGCATTTAAAAAGTCTCTTGATCAAAAAGATAAGAGTAATAGTTTTGTCTTTTATGATGGGCCTCCTTTTGCAACAGGTCTTCCGCACTATGGACACCTTCTTGCAGGTACACTCAAAGATATTATTCCCCGTTACTGGAGCATGAAAGGAAAATATGTACCGCGTCGTTTCGGTTGGGATTGTCATGGTCTTCCTGTAGAGAGCCTTGTTCAAAATGAATTGAAACTTGATGGTGTTGCAGCGATTAAAGAATTTGGCGAAGGCAATTTTAATGAAGAGTGTCGTAAAAGTGT
Source organism: Fibrobacterales bacterium (assembly GCA_051532055.1). Classification (GTDB taxonomy): domain Bacteria; phylum Fibrobacterota; class Fibrobacteria; order Fibrobacterales; family JAOPTW01; genus JAOPTW01. Next base: position 21,313 of record JAOPTX010000060.1, read on the forward strand.
AATGACCTACACTGAAGAGTGGCGTAAGACTGTTGGAAAAATGGGCCGCTGGGTTGACTTTGATAACGGCTACAAAACCATGGATAAAGACTTTATGGAGTCGGTGTGGTGGGTATTTAAAGAGTGTTTTGATAAAGGGTTAATCTATCAAGGGTACCGCATTCAGCCGTATTCACCTTCTCTTGCGACCCCTCTCTCCAATTTTGAAACGAATCAAGGATATCGGGATCGTCAAGATCCATCACTTACCGTCGAGTTCGCTCTGGTGGATAGTGATGAACATATCATAGTGTGGACTACTACTCCGTGGACACTCCCGTCTAACATGGCGTTGGCTGTGGGCCCAGATGTCGAATACTCACTTGTAGCAATTAATGATAAAAAATATTGGGCAGCGACGGCCCTTATACCTAAGCACTTTAAAGAGGGTGAATACGAAGTTATCAATACCTGTCAAGGATCTGAACTTGCAGGCAGAGACTATGAGCCGCTCTTTATGTACATGCCCGATCATGAGCAACTGTACAAAATTCAAGAAGCTGAATTTGTATCAACAGAAGATGGTACCGGTGTGGTTCACATTGCGCCATCTTTTGGTGAAGATGACTTTATCCTTGGGAAAAAAATTGGACTCCCACTTTTTGATCCATTAGATGTTGAAGGTAAATTTACCAGTGTTGTCCCTGAGTGGGAAGGGCTTGGTGCTAAAGACGCTGATAAAGATATTATCGTACATCTCAAAGATAAGGGAAGTGTTTTCAAACACGCAACTATCGAACACTCTTATCCACACTGTTATAGAACGGGTGTACCCCTTCTCTACAGGGCTCTTAAGACCTGGTTCTTAACACTTGATAAAGATATTACCAGTGCAGAGGGTGAGACAAAAACACTTAAGCAATGGATGATCGATTCGAACCAGCAGATCAACTGGGTGCCCGGCCATATTAAAGATGGACGCTTTGGTAAGTGGCTTGATAATGCGCGGGACTGGAATATTTCTCGTAACCGTTTTTGGGGGACGCCACTCCCTATCTGGCTCTCGGAAGATGGTGATAAGATCTGTGTAGGCTCTGTTGCAGAGCTTAAAGAATTGAGTGGTGTTGAAGTAGAAGATCTCCACAAGCATTATGTAGATGAGATTGTAATTACTAAAAATGGTAAAGAATATCGTAGAACCTCAGAAGTTTTTGACTGTTGGTTTGAGTCGGGCGCAATGCCCTATGCGCAAAACCATTACCCTTTTGAGAATAAGGCAGAGGTTGAGGCGAACTTCCCTGCAGACTTTATTGCCGAAGGGCTCGACCAAACACGTGGATGGTTTTATACCCAAACCGTACTCAGTGCGGCTATCTTCCAAAAGCCTGCCTTTAAAAACGGTATTGTGAATGGTATCATTCTCGCAGAGAATGGACAGAAGATGTCGAAAAGTCTTAAGAACTAT
>JAOPTX010000061.1:0-14321 GCA_051532055.1 Fibrobacterales bacterium
CTGCAAAAAATGTAGATGAAATTGTTGAAGAACTCAGAAGTGGAAATTTAAAGAATATAGCAGAGCGTTCATGCCGTGAACAAGATAAAGATGATGGTGGTGGACTTGAAACTCTAAGAAAAGATGGGTACATGTAATGACACAGATAGATGATAAAAAAGCACAGTTAAATGTTGTAATTGCAGGTCACGTAGACCATGGTAAAAGTACTATTATCGGCCGACTTCTGGCTGATACGAATTCTCTCCCGGACGGAAAGATTGAGCAAATTCGTGCAAACTGTGAACGTGATTCAAAGCCTTTTGAATATGCATTCCTTTTAGATGCCCTTAAAGATGAACAGTCACAAGGTATTACTATTGATGTTGCCCGCTGTTTTTTCAATACCGACAAACGAAACTATATCATTCTTGATGCGCCAGGGCATATTGAATTTTTAAAGAATATGGTGACCGGTGCTGCTCGTGCAGAAGCCGCCTTTGTGGTGATTGATGCTAAAGAGGGTATTCAGGAAAATTCAAAACGCCATGGGTATCTCATGTCGATGCTGGGAATAAAACAAATTGTGGTTTTGGTAAACAAAATCGACCTTGTAGATTATTCTGAGGATGTATTTGAGTCAATTAAAGCAGAGTATATTGATTTTCTCAAAAGATTCAATATTTCAGAAGCAACCTTTGTACCAGTGAGTGGAATGGAAGGGGTGAATATCTCAAGTCATTCTGAGAAAACACCATGGTACACGGGTAAGACTGTTCTTGATCAGCTTGATTCGTTTGATAATAAAGCGGTTTCGAAAGATGAAGCCTTTAGGTTTCCTGTACAAGATATCTACAAATTTACTCGTAATAATGATGATCGTCGTATTATTGCCGGTACAGTAGAAACAGGTACCGTTACTGTTGGTGATAAGGTTACTTTTTATCCTTCGGGAAAAAGTACTCACATTAAATCTATTGAAATGTTTAATGCACCCATTAGAACCACAGCACAAGCTGATGATGCTATTGGTTTTCAAATGACTGACCAGATCTATATTAAACCTGGTGAGCTCATGGTAAAAGAGCACGATAAAGCACCACTTGTTGGTCGTAAATTTCAAGCAAATATTTTCTGGCTTGCACGCCAATCCATGGAGTTTAATAAAGAGTATAAACTCAAAATAGGTACCGCTTCTCATCAAGTACGGCTGACCTCTATTATCAATGCAATTGATGCGACAGAAAATGCAGGTGATGCTGGAGTAAAAAGCGCTATAGAGCGCCATGATATTGCAACGGTTGAATTTGAGTCTACTACTGCGGTAGCATTTGATCTCGTTACTGAAGTTGAACAGACAGGACGGTTTGTTCTTGTAGATAACTATGAGATTTCTGGTGGCGGTGTCATTCTCGAGAAGATTGAAGATGACGATGGCGAAAGTGCTAATGCTACTGAAGATTTCGAATGGCATAGAACTGCTCTTTCAAAGACTGAGCGTAAAAATAAAAATGGTCATGCAGCTGCAGCAATTGTATTGACAACCCCTGCTGGTAAAGACACTGATAGTGTTGGATATGCAGTGGAACGTGCTCTTTTTGAAAAGGGTATTCAGGTGACCTACCTCGGAATGCAGTTTGATAATAGTGAAGACAAATTTGTCAGTCATATTGAACGCATTCGAGCAGAGTATATCAATAAAATATACCGCTATGCACAATTTGCTATTGAGTCAGGAACTGTATTTGTTACAGTGATTCCTAATGCTGAAAATTATGAAATAGAGCTCATAAAAGAGAAAATCAACACTGATGATCTACTGATTGTTAATATTGGAGATGCACTTATGAGTGAAAATCCATTGACAGTTCAGATAAGTGCAGGGCTTTCTATTGAGGCGACTACCGTAGAAGTATTGAAAGTTATTGAAGATAAACGCATATTGGAGTAACCAATGATGGATTCTCGCGCGAGAAGTATTGTTAAATCACTAAGTTGGCGGATTATTGCCTTTGTCACAACAACGACCATAGCTTGGCTCGTTACTGGTGAAATGGAATTTGGTTTAACTATTGGACTCTTTGATTTTCTTATCAAATTTGGTCTCTACTATATGCATGAACGCTCTTGGGAAAAAGTAAAGTTTGGGCGTAACCAGCCTACTTACTCCGAAGGTGGAGGTATTTAATGTCAGAAAAATACGATATACAGACTCGGTTTGTACATTCAGCAGATCGTTCTCTTGATCAGACAGGTGGAACAGGATTTCCTATCTATCAAACAGCGTCATATTCCTATGATACTGCTGAAGAGATAGAAGATGCTTTCGCTGGAAATGGTGGCTTTAGTTATTCACGTTCGAGTAATCCGAGTAATCAGTTTCTTGAAAACCGTGTGAATGAGTTAGAAGATGGTGTTGGAGCAGTATGCTTCTCATCGGGAATGGCTGCAATTAATAATGTGATATTGGATTTGGCTGCAAGTGGCGATGAGATAATTTCTAGCAGGAGTGTATTTGGGGGAACCTACATATTTTTTCAAGGAGCTCTTGAACGATCGGGAATAAATACGAAATTTTTTAATGTTACCAAACCAGAAGAAATTGATGCACTTGTAACAGAAAAGACAAAACTCATCTTCATTGAATCTATAGCCAACCCGGTTATGGAGATTGCAGATATGGAGAAGCTCTCGGCAATTGCCAAGAAGCATGACCTCCCTCTGGTGATTGATAACACTGCAACGACACCACTCTTATTTCAAGCGAAATATTTTGGTGCGGATATCATCATACATTCAGCAACTAAATTCATGAGTGGCCATGGTAATGCTATTGGCGGTGTGGTGGTTGATTCAGGAACCTATAACTGGGATAATGGTAAGTTTCCACATATTGCTCAATTTATAGAGAGCGATAAGGAAAAAGCATTTATTGTTTCATTGCGTAAGGTGATTTATAAGCATCTCGGAAGTTGTCTTTCTCCATTTAACTGTTTTCTTATCTCAATGGGCATTGAAAGCCTTGGGGTTCGCATGGAGCGTCAGTGTGATAATGCGGCTGCAGTTGCTCAATTTTTCGAGTCTCACGAACGGGTATCAGATGTTCTGTATCCTGGACTTGAGTCTCATCCACAGCATGCATTAGCCCAAAAACAATTTGGTGGTCGCTTTGGTGCCATTCTTTCAATTAAGCTTGGCTCAAAAGAGAAATGTTACACTTTTATCAATAACTTGAAGCTTGCAAGAAATGCAACAAACCTTGGTGATGCTAAAACATTAGTGATACATGTCGCCTCAACTATTTCTCGTAACACCCCATTTGATGAACGTCAGATAATGGGTGTGACTGATGATCTTATTCGGTTTTCAGTAGGCCTCGAAAAGGCTGAAGATTTGATTGCTGATATGCGGCAGGCATTGGAGAAAATTTAAATCACGTTTTAGCGGTAATAAACGTGGTGAATGGTAACACTATGAATTTAACTGAATCTCAAATAGAACGGTATTCGCGTCACATCCTTCTCAATGAAGTTGGTGTTGAAGGTCAAGAAAAACTCTTAAATGCGAAAGTTCTTCTCGTTGGAGCTGGTGGTCTTGGATCACCCAATGCACTCTATCTTGGGGCAGCTGGTGTTGGGACTATTGGGATTATGGATGATGATGTTGTTGATCTGAGTAATTTACAGAGACAAATTATTCATAGTACTGCAGAAATTGGAAGACCAAAAGCAGAGTCTGCCCGGAATTCAATTGAAGAGATTAACCCTGATGTTACTGTTATAACTTTTGATGAACGTCTGACTCCTGATAATGCCGAACATATTTTTAATCAATTTGATTTTGTTATTGATGGGACGGATAACTTTGCCTCAAAATTTTTAATTGCTGATGCCGCTCATTTTACAAGCACACCATATTCGAATGGTGGTATACTTCAGTTTACGGGCCAAAGTCTGACGGTAATTCCGGGTGAGACTGCATGTTATCGCTGTCTTTACAAAGAACCCCCTCCCAAAGATCAGACACCTACCTGTGCTGAAGCGGGGGTACTTGGAGTATTGGCAGGAGTGATAGGGAGTATTCAGGCGACTGAAGCTATTAAATTTTTATTAGGAGAGGGTGAGCTTTTGACAAATCGTCTTTTGAGTTATGATGCACTTGCTATGCGTTTTAGCCAATTTAAGATTAAGAAAGATTCCTTGTGCCCGCTCTGTGGAGATTCTCCTATAATTACTGCATTAAGTCTTGCTGAAAATAAGTGTGACTTGTAGATGGATGAGTCTAATGAGACATTTTTACCCATAATGATGCGGAGCACTCATTTAAGAGTGGTTGTAATTGGAGGGGGAAATGTAGCCCTCAGAAAGGTTACAGGCCTTCTGGGTAAAGTAGGGATTATCACGGTTATAGCTCCTGAAATAAAGGAAGAGTTTACTGAGATGTCTGAGGTGGAATGTATTAAAAGACCCTATAAAAAAGGGGATTTAAAAGGATATGATTTGCTCTATGGAGCAGTTGATAATCCGGCAGTAACAGATGAAATTTGTGAAGAGGCAAAAGAGCATATACGGCTTATTTGCAACTTTGTAGATAAGCCAGACAGAAGTGATTTTTATACTCCAGCTACCATACAAAAAGATGATCTAATGATATCTTTAAGTAGTGGAGGAAAGGCACCTGGCTTACTGCCTGAACTTAAAAAAGAAATTATAAATACCATAGATCTCGATAATTGGAACAAGAAAATTATCAGCTATGAACAACAAAGGAGAGAAGGCCATGGTAACCTATAAGCTTCCTCAAGAACATGATTCAATAATAGAAGAATTCGATAAAAGAATAGACTCTTTTAAAGCTGGTGAATTGAATGATATCGCTTTTAAAGGTATTCGTGTAGCAAATGGTGTTTACGAACAACGTAAACCAGAAACATACATGCTCCGTATTAGAAATGCGGGGTGTTTGGTGACTCCTGCACAATTGAAAAGAGTTTCTGAGTTGTCGGCTCAGTATGGTTCAGAAGAGTTTCATGCTACAACCCGTGGTGAACTTCAGCTTCACTATGTAACTATTGAAAATCTTACCGAAGTAAATAAGCGCCTCGCAGAAGTTAATCTTTCAGCGAAAGGTGGTGGCGGTAATACCATTCGTAATATTATGGTTCCCGAAGATTCTGGTGTAAAAGCGGGAGAAATATTTGATGTAACTCCATACGCAGTAGAATTAACTAATAGAATGATTGTAGAGAAAGACTCTTGGGAGCTTCCTCGGAAAGTGAAAATTGCTTTTTCTAATGATGAGCACGACTCTATTAAAGCCTGTGTGACCTGTCTTGGGTTTGTTGCTCAAATGAAAGGTGACCAAAAAGGTTTTAAAGTTTATGTCGGTGGCGGAATGGGTTCACGCCCTATCCCAGGCAAAGTACTCTATGATTTTGTTAATGACGATGAAGTGTACGAGATTACTAAGGCAATTAAGAACCTTTTTGATAAAAAAGGAAATCGTAAAAACCGTAATCAAGCGCGTATTAAATTTCTAGTGGATAAACTAGGTATCGATGGGTTCCGTGAATCTCTTGCAGAAGAGCGTGCAGCGATCAAAGGATGTGACCCACTTGAATTGACCGATTTTGAATTTAAAAAAGTTGATGTTGCCCTTGAAGCTGCAACTGTAGAAGGTGAAGCTTTTGAACTTTGGAAAGAGCGTTATGTAGATACTCAAAAGCAAGAAGGGTATGTAACCATTAAGTTACCTCTCTATCTTGGTGACATCTATAATGATGATGGTGTTCGTCTTTCAGATTTTATGGCTCATTTTGGTGAAGATGTTATTCGTATCTCTATTCGCCAAAATCTACATCTCAGAAATATACCAGCAGAATATGTCGGTAATGTCTATGAATTTATGAAAACAATGACGTCACTTTTTGATAGTTCTGAAGTTGTGGGTAATATCGTGACTTGTACTGGTGCCGATACCTGTAAGCTTGGTCTGTGCTTGCCTCGCCGTGTACAACCAGAAATTATTAAAATTTTAAATGATAGTGACCTTGAACTTGATAAACTGAAAGATGTGAAGATACATATTTCTGGATGTCCAAATTCGTGTGGTGTACACCACATGGCAGACCTTGGCTTTTTTGGTAAAGCGGTGCGTAAAGAGGGTAAAATGTACCCTGGGTATAATGTTATCGGTGGTGCAAAAATTAGCAATGGACTTGCTGAGTTCGCTCAAAAAATTGGCGTTATACCTTCTAAGAATATGCCTGAGTTTATTAGAGCTCTTCTCGGAAAATTTCTCGAAGATACTGATGGTCAAAAAGATTTTGGTGATTGGTTCCTCGAAGGTGAAGGCGCAGTTGTAAAAGGTCTTCTCGAAACATTTGGCGAAGCACCAACATACGAAGAGGATGCCTCATACTACCGAGATTGGAGCGCAACAGAAGATTTCAGTATTTTGAAAGGTCAGAAGGCTGAATGTGCTGCTTCAATTTTTGATATGATTGATGTTGATAAGAGAGATATGAATGTCATTGTCAAAAAGTTAAATGCAGGTGGAGAACTTGATCTTGGTAATGAGATATATAATCTCGTATTTGCTACTTCACGTATGCTTTTAGTTACCAGAAGTATCGAAGCAAATACTCCTGATGAAGTATTTACTGGATTCATTCGGGCTTTTATCAGTGTAGAGCTTATTGAAGAAAAGTATAAGTCACTTGTTGAACTGGCAAAAGCTGGCGATAAGGCAGGATTAGCCTTAGAGCAAGAGAGTGCGATAGCACTTGCTCAAGAGGTTATTGAGCTTTATGGAACAATGGACGATTCACTTAAATTTGCTATTGCAAAAGATTAACTAAAATGGGTGCTCTTTGTTTATGCAAAGAGCATTCCTCTTTTTTGGGGATTAAATGTCTGCTAGAGAGATAATTAAAAACGAAAATTTTACTCGGGAAACAATCACCCGCCTTCTTCAAACAACAGACCCAGATGAACTGAAATATATACAGGAAGCTGCAGAGTTTGCTGTTATTGATCATTGTGGTGAAGCGGTCCATTATCGGGGCTTGATTGAATTTTCAAATATTTGTCATCTGGATTGTTACTACTGCGGTATCCGTAAGAGTAATACAAAAGTTGAACGCTTTTTACTTGAAGAGAAGGAAGTGGTTGACTTAGCGATTTGGTGTGCTGAAAATGGCTATGGGTCAGTTGTATTACAATCTGGAGAACGCAAAGATCGGAAGTTTGTCGATAGTGTGATTCGCATGGTTATAGAAATTAAGAAACAGACTGTTTCTGAAAAACTCCCTGAAGGCCTTGGTATTACACTCTGTGTGGGTGAACACCCCAAAGAGGTTTATCAAGAATTTTATGATGCAGGTGCTCACCGGTACTTATTGCGGATCGAGTCAACAACTCAAGAGGTATTTGATTCGATGCACCCGGATAATCAGAAACTTTCTGAACGGATGGAGTGTCTCACTTGGCTCAGAGAAGTAGGCTTTCAGGTTGGAACTGGTGTGATGTTTGGTATACCGGGGCAAACCTACGAAATGCTTGCTGATGATATTCTTTTTTTCCAAGAGCGTGATATCGATATGATTGGAATGGGGCCTTATATAGAACATAAGGCAACACCACTCCCTAACGATGGATCGCAGTTTCAAGTGAAAGGCGATGACCTCGTTCGGCTATCACTGTTGATGATTGCTGTTACTCGACTGGTTCTTAAAGATGTAAATATCGCAGCTACTACTGCTTTGCAAACAGTTGACCCACAAGGTCGTGAGAAAGGGTTAATGCATGGGGCTAATATCATTATGCCACAGCTAACACCTACTGAACAACGCACTAAATATCTTCTCTATGAAGATAAGCCCTGTCAAGATGATACTGTAGAAGAGTGTAAGAGTTGTCTTGGGGGTAGAATACGTTCAGTAGAACGTATTGTTGCGCAGAACTCTTGGGGTGACTCACAGCACGCTATTAATCGTGGTGCTAAGGGAAAAAAATAGAATCTTTGGAGTCTGAAAAATCACTATCGATTTTCAGACTCTTATCGCTCTTGTAAACCTATAGAATCTATTTACAAGTTCCACTATTCAAATTCCAGTCATAGTCCAACCATTCGATATCATTATGCTTAGTGTCGAGTATATTTTGTATAAACTTCAAGTAACTTCCGTGTTGTTTGTCAAAATCACTACCGTACCAATCAAATATTTTGGAAAGGTATAGCTTGGTCCCTTTGATATAATTTTTTGATGGGTCTTTTAGAAAAGTGACAGCTTGGCTTTGAAGTTGTTGTGGGAGGTTTTGAGCAGTAAAGGCTTCATTTCTCAGGGGAGGGCATCCAATTGATGCACAAACAACAGCAAAATGAATACGGGGTTCATCAAATTCTTTTCGGATCATTTTATGTTCGATATCATCAAGGGATACGTTGTTAAACCCTTTGAAGAGAGGAATAAATTCCTTGCTCCATGGTGAGCTGAATACTCCGCCAAGGTCTTTAATACTTTTAACAGGGTAATTATCTACAATGAGTTTTAGGGTGTAGAAATTGTAGGCATTAATTAGGTAGGCTAATTTCTCAAGGTCAGGGAGCGTATGGTACTCTTTTTGAGTCAAATTGAAGTTTGGTTTCGCTTTGTCCAACAGCTTGTCACTGGCAAGATGGTTATAATCAACCGAGCCATTGCACACTGTTTCATTTAAGAGTGCATTGTATTCTGTAAAGGCAGGGGTGTAGCCAAATGAGAGGACTGTACTGACTAATATAATGTAGAGAAATTTCATTTTAAATCCAGGTAACTGTTGAATAAGGGTTAGTCTTTTATTGAAATGAGACATTACAGTATGAATGTACTATTTATGAAATTTATTTAAAAAAGGAGCCATTAGGAGGCTCCTTTTTTGATGATATATTAAAGAGTTTGTCCCATCATGCCACAACGACGCATTTTCTTATCGTGGTAGGGGTCTTTGGGAGAATCAGTTGGTTGAATCCAATATGTTTTTTTGAATTTTTTAAACATAGGGCAGTAGGCGATATTTGCTTCAAGTTCACCGCTATAGCTGTTTTCAACCAAAATAGTAATCACTTTTTCAGAGAGATCTTTAAACGCAAATCTTACAGCGTCGATATCCTTGGCTTGAGACACTTCCTGTGCGCTCTTAGCAAGGTCTACTTTTGATATAGATTTTGAGAGTGTTGCGGGTACATTTGCTAGGCTTTTACTGAAGATTTTTGCTGCAGCAATGCTCCCCGTAAAATCATCAGTGATGAGTGCTTTGTAGATGTCATTATATTTACCGTGTATCATTCCTGCGAGTGGATCGGGAAGTATTTTTGAAGCGGGTTTTGGAAATATGAACTCCTTTACTGGAGCTGCTTCTATTTTAGGTTCGTGTGCATGACCTGAATGGTCTTCATGAGTATGTCCGGCGTGAGGGTCTGCTTGTGGGGCTTCGACTTTAGTTGTAGGTTCAACTTTTGGAGTTTCAACCTTTTTTTCATCTTTGTTACAAGCGCTCGTTAGCATGAGTGCACCAGCTGAGAGAATGAGGAGTGTTTTGTTCATAGTTTATCCTTTTGTTATAATGAGAGGAAAATAATAAAAAAATACTCATTTGGGCTGAGTAACTGCAACAGTGAAAGGCGTGAGCATAGACAACCGAATCTATTACATGGAAATAGTGTGAGCTGGGAAATAACTATAAAGGCTGTCCAATGAATTGTGTCGATATTGAATGTTGAATGGTGAGAGGTTAAAAGCCCAGCATCATTTTTGTTTCAAGTTGTTCATTACGGAATGTTTTAGTTATTTTCACATGGTTATGTGGGTGGGTATTATAAAACGTTTTATGGGCGAGTGGCTCTATCTTACCTTGCTGTATTATAAAGATTGATGCAAGTATGGGGTTCTGAATTGAACCAGTACGGGCTCCGACAACTTTACAAACTTCGTTTCTGTCAGTAATTACCCAACTTCCGATAGGGAAGATTGAAAGTGTTGATATGAAAATAGAGAAAAAGCGTTTATGATAGAGTCCTATTTTACCGTCTTGAATCAGGAAGTGAATCGATTTATTAGGGGTATGAAAGCGGCATCGGGATTCAAATTGATTTGCAATCTGAATAATAGAGACAAAGTCATGTATTTCATTTGAGGGAGTATTATTGAGGCGACCATTCCCATCATGAAATTCATGATGATGATACACGGCAAAAGCAGCAGTAATAGGGACTTTTGTAAGGTTTTTTAATAGGGCCAATCCTTCAATAGCATGGTTATCAAATTTCTCGAGAGCATCAAACTCTAAGTATTCATCCACCATCACTCGTTTTTCACTTCTCTTGTGGCCTACGTCGTGAAGAAGGGCAGCAATGGTTAATTCTAGCAGCTGAGAGGTGCCGTATTCTGCTTGTACTCCGACTGCCATTGAGAGAATTGCTACATTAATGGAATGATAGGCAATAAAGAGGTCGTGATCACCTGCGACTCTTTTATTTACAAGGTTGAGTAGGTAAAAGGGCGCTTTTTGATAGGTCTGGAGAATTTCCTTACTCATATCCATAAGGAGCTCAAATTTAACCTTTTTACCATTGTGTAGTAGATTGAGGTAGCGGTCGAGTTGTTCAACCCAATTAATGTAGCGATCGTCAAATCGTTGTAAGCTACTAGTGGGAGTGAATTCAGGGTGTGTTTCGGGAGGTTCGTGGAGAATGTCTGACATCATGTCAACTACAAATATTGAGGAGTCTTTGGCAAGTCGATTTAACCCTTCAGGGGTAAGTTCTGTAGTAGGTGACTGTATAAAGCTGTGATCAGGTAAAACAATCTCGCTCATTGTGGTTGCGATAAGCTCCATATTTTTCTCCCATTAACCCCATAATTCTCTAAATATATACCGGAATTCTGGTATGTAAAACTGTTATTTACAAAAAACATCATTGCCTTTGAGGTGATTGATAAGATTTTGCTTTTTGAGTCAATAATCAGTACTATCGTTAGATATTGATTTGATGAGATGAGAGATATTTGGCAAATTTCATATCTTCTTCTAATGTATGATTGAAAAACCACTTGATTAGGAAGTCAATGAGCTCGAGAGTTTTATCCTTAGTGACATTTCCAGATGAGGTATAGGTTGTTAAATTATCTATTAAATCACCATGAAGGTCGGCGTGATCATAGTGATGGGGGTAATTGAATTTTTTCATGATATTCTCTTCACTGCAAAAATGAAACTGAGCATAGAGCGAGAGCTCATCCATCATACGCATAAGAAAATCATCATTATCTATTTTGTGACACTCTTCATAGAACTTTTTAATAAGGTTCAAGAAAAATTTGTGCTGGTCATCAATAGCGCTCACTCCAAGTTCATATTTTTCTTGCCACTCTAAATTATACATGATTTTATCTCTTAGATCCCATTGTATCATTGTAGTGGAATTTTAGCCATTTGTCAATTGCAATGATTCACTTGAACAATATGCTTATTGTAAAAAAGGCCCACCCCAGAGAATTGTAACTCCTGATCTAAGAAAGAATCACGAAGAAGGAGTATTCAAGGGGTAATCAAGGGGCAAAAGAGGTTGTATCTAACTTATCGAAAAGGAGGATTGGAAATGCCTTTACAATGAATGTATGGGACAGTTGTATATAGTAAGCAGGTGTAGTGCTTTTTAAAAACTTACGAGATTTGCTTTGATGAGATTGTTGAACCTATTAAGTTTCAAGGTGTAAATTGAATATAGACCGAGGAATGTTTTAATTTCTCAGTATTAAAAAAGATGCAAGGAAGGATATTGTAATATGAGTTAAAGATCTCCAAAAGTTTACAGTAGACATGTAATTGTTATTTTTGAGCTACCCTATATTGTACCTAATACACTATGAGTGTGTCGTGTTGTGACTCATCTCCCAGAAAATATTTAGTTATTTGCTTGCACTGTGTGAGTTATCTTTTGTTTATACCTTTTTAATTGATATGTAAACTATGAATTTACTTTTTAAAATTTGTTTCGATCAAACTTAAAATAAGGTGAAATTAATGTAAGTAAACAACGTGTCTTTGTTACACTTTGTGATTGCGGTCATAAATAGAGAGCTTTTAGCTGGTCTTTTATTGAGCGAAATAGTGGCTCAAATGTACAAGCAAAAAATACTCTTTTTAATATATTTTAAAGGATCACTTCACGTGTAGAATCGAATGTAAGGGCAGGTTCTGAATGATTTTTAAGCTAGACTTTCTGGGATTACGATTATTACTCCTTTTACTTTTAATAGGGGCGGGCACACTCTCTGCGCAAGAGGTGATTTATTTATATCATCCATGGGCCGAGAATCAGGATCCTGCAGCGGACCGCTATAAGACTATAGTACCGCACATAACCTGTAATAATGGGGTTGCTAATGAAGCAATGACTCCGGCATTTGCAGCATTTGGAGATTATTGGTATGTCTTTACTAATGATCGAGGAGGCGTGCGGGATTCATGTTACTTTATTATTGATGATAAATATTACGGTAGAGACGGCGTTGAAGGCGCTACACCAATAAATGGGATTTATGTAAATAGTAGTATGATACAACCAAATGGTTCCACGTGGATTCGCCCTGATTTCACTCGGTATCATAAAAGTAGTTCTCACAATTCCTGGGAACATCATCACGATGAAACTCTCTCTACTTATAAAGAGCATTTTATTTATGACCCAATCTATGTGTACGAAAGTCCTGTGACAAGTTTATTAGTATTAGAAGCAACTGTTCGAGATTTTGATCATTCACGATATGATTTTCAGCGAGGGGCTGCAAGTGATGGAGGACAGCGTACTGGATGTAGTTCGTCAGCACCAACACTAAATATGGTGAGATATAACTTGGGGTCTGATCGTAAGCCTATTAAAAGCTCAAGTGAGTTGTGTTATAATAGTAAAATGGATGATTGGTTTAATGATTCAGGGAGAAATAATACAACAACGCGTAATTTGGTTTTGACTAATAATGGAATAAATTTTAGTAAAGATGTAGATGGCTTTTTTCCAATCAATGATTTTGTAAATGGCAACAACTATATTAACTCATATCAAGAATTTGATGATAATAACTTTCATTACTGTATGGAAGTTCATGCTGAGTTTACCTTTAAAACAGGTGATGTGTTTAATTTCGAAGGTGATGATGATGTCTGGGTGTTTATTGACAATAAGCGTGTTGTAGATTTAGGAGGAATGCATCAGGCTGTATCTGGTCAGGCTGATATGAGTGGCCTTACTAATGGTGAAACCTATCCTTTTGATTTCTTTTATTGTGAGCGTCAGACTTCTGGTTCCAATATGAAGATAGAGACCACCTTAAATTTGAGTCAAGGTAATACTGAACCAGAAATCATTGATCCTGGCGCTCAAACAGTCGATGAAGATAATTCTCTGATAGTACCTATTGTAATATCAGATGCTGAAACAGCTCTTGCTGATCTTACCATTACTGTCAGTTCTAATAATCAAACACTTGTTCCAGATGCGAACCTCTCTCTTAATGCAAGTGGTACAGAAATAACAATAGTGCCAATTGGTGATGAGAATGGAGGGCCGATACAAATAACAGTATTTGTTTCTGATGGGGAGTTGCAGGCAAGTGTTACTTTCGATGTGACTATTGATCCTGTTAATGATGCGCCAAGTTTTGCAATGATAGATACAACGAAAATAAATGAAGATCATCCTCTTGATTCAATAGAGCTGACTTCTGTTAGTAAAGGCCCAGCCAATGAGAATACTCAAATAATCACTTGGACTGTAACAAAGAAACAAGCAGATAACTGGTATGCCGTTGTACCAAATGTTGTAGAATCAGGTGGAAACTATTTTATAGAGTATCAGGTTGCTCAAAATAATCTAGGTGAGGATACTTTGAGTGTGGTTTTAGAAGATAATGGTGGGACAGCAAGCGGCGGTATAGATAACTATTCAGATTCAATGGTTCTACAAGTTAGTGGTGTTAATGATAGACCGATAATTGTAGCAGCGGGTACTGATAATCTTCTTGAAGATACAACCCTCGAACTCAGTCGTGCAATTTTAACTATTCAAGATCCAGATAATAGCCTTGATCAAATGACATTTAAACTTCTTGGTGGTGCCAGTTATACAATTGGTACCGATTCAATCATTAATCCCGATGCCGATTTTAACGGAACACTGACTGTACCTGCAGTAATCACTGATGCGGGTGGTTTAAGTGATACCGTGGACCTTTCCATTGAAGTTCTTCCCGTTAATGATGCACCGAGTTTTTCAGTGTTAGATACAACGAAGATCAATGA
>JAOPTX010000062.1:0-4161 GCA_051532055.1 Fibrobacterales bacterium
TCCATTTGCGGTAACGGCAACACCTGATGCGGGCCATAATGTGTGGTGGGTGCAAACGGCAGGAGCAGGAACGGCGACCATAGCTGACCCTTATGCAGCGAGCACCACAATTTCAGTGACGGGTGGGCATGCAACGGTTACCTGTTATTTTAATTATACCAGCTGGAGTAATAATACCACTTGGACATTGAATACCACACCAACGGGAGCTGATGTAACCGGTGATGTGACAGACTTTCCGGTACTGATTCGGTTAACTGCAAGTAACTTTACCTTTGCCGATGCTCGGGGAAATGGAGAAGATATTCGTTTTGCGTTATCCGATGAAACACCACTCAGTTATGAAATAGAACGGTGGGATTCTACTAATGCTCTTGCAGAAGTTTGGGTAAAAGTTCCAACGGTTACTGGTAACAGTACGACTGCTATCAAAATGTACTGGGGGAGAGCAAATGTTGTGAGTGAGAGTGATGGTGCGGCAGTATTCGAAACATCAAATAATTTTGAAGGGGTATGGCATCTTGCGGAAGAGGGTGACGCCGGTGCGAGTGGGTTCCTTGATGCAACATCAAATAACTACGATCTCACTGGAACAAACCTTGAAAGTACCGATGATGTTACGGCTATCACTGGTAGGGGTATTACCTTTGATGGGTCTGATGAATATATAGAGAGTGATATTCAGCCAGTTTCTGCATATCCATTCACCATGTCGGGATGGGTAAAAACGAGTACTTCACACAATGGAGCGGTGCTCTTTTATGGTGATAAAGATGTAGATAACGATGATCAATACTATTTTGCAATGCGCTCTTCGGACGGTAATACAATTTTAAGAGTCATTGATAATGCATCAACCCAAGGTGGTTCGTCTGGTACTGTTGAAAGTGATGGAGAATGGCATTACATCAGTTATGTTTCTGAAAGTGCAACACGACGAATTTTTTATCTTGATGGTGATTCAATATTTCTACATACTAATAACAATCCGTTTATCAGTGAAGTTGACAGGGTATCAATTGGCCGTATAGGCGATGCAACACCAAACCATTATTGGAATGGAACAATTGATGAAGCCCGTATGAGTAGTACCAAACGATCGTCAGACTGGATAAAACTTGCATACGAAAATCAGCGCAGTGAAGATTTTTTAGTAAATGTTCGCCCAGTACTCACCATCACTGCTGGTGCAAATGGCTCGGTTGATAACGCTGGAGCAAATAATGTAACAACTAATCCAATGACTATCACTGCAACCCCAGCTGCCGGCTACGTATTTGATAGCTGGACTAAACCAACCAACCCCGGAAACCTCACTATTGCTAATAGTACCGCAAGTACTACAACGGTAACAGTCACGGGTGATGGTGAAGTACAAGCAAACTTTGTTCTAGCACCCGACAATTGCCTCCGTTTTGTTGGCGCAACCAATACTGCCGGAACCTATTCAGGAAATCCAAATCAATATGTCGATATTCCGTCCATCAATTTTCAATCAACAGGATCGTACACCGTTGAGGCATGGGTCAAATGGAATTCACTTCAGAATAATGCACGGCCGTTAGTCTTTAGAGAGTCAGATGGCGGCGTCACAGAAAATGGTGGCGCTGATGGCTTTAAAATTCAAAGCGTTGGTACGGGAACGACGGTTCGGTTTGCATTATGTGAACAGAGTGGTACCTGTACGCAGCTCGATAAATCATCATATATCACCACAGGTCAGTGGACCCATGTGGCCTTTAGTGCAGTGAGTGGTGGTAAATTTATCGTCTACAAAAATGGATTAAAATTAGATTCAAATATCGCAGCGCAAGCATTCTCAGGAGATGGTGCAACAGCCTTTAATAGGATTGCATCAGGATCTATGGTGGCAGGAGATGAATCATTTGATGGTTGGATAGATGAAGTGCGTATCTGGACAGACGTGAGAACACAAGCTGAAATTCAAGCTGATATGTTCAATCTTTATGGATCGTATGTGGCCAATGATAACCTACTCGCACAGTGGGATTTTAATCAAGTCTCTGGTTCAAGCCTTCCAGATAACGTTGCTTCGTACGATGGGACTTTAACCGATATGGCAGATAGTGATTGGGAAACATCCTTTACCAAAAATTCGCTCACCGTAAATACTGGGACGGGTGGCGATGTGTCTCCTTCTGGGGCAACTGATATCGCAAATAGCTTTGCCTATACGATAACGGCAACAGCGCATCCTTATTACTCATTTAGCAACTGGACCGATGGATCAGGAGTACTCAGTAATACAGGCTCTGCCACTCCAACAGCCACACTCAGTGGCAGTGATGCTACAGTGACTGCAAACTTTACCACGTCTTGGAGTTACACCAGTGATATCACCTTGAAGACAACTTCTGCCGGTGCAAATGTTACCAGTGATGTAGTTGACTTTCCAGTGCTTGTTAAAATTAACAGTAGTAATAAACCAACGGGTACTTTTTTCTCACAAGTGAAGGCAGCAGGTGCGGACCTTAGGTTTACCAAAGCTACCGATCTATCAGTATCCTATCCGTTTGAAATTGAAAAATATGATTCGGGGAATGAACTCCTCTATGTTTGGGTGTTGGTCGATACGGTAAAAGGCAATACCGATGAAGCCAAAATCAGAATGATGTGGGGTAATGGTGGCGCAAGTTCTGAAAGTGATGGTGAAGCAGTCTATACTACAGCTAATGGTTTTGAGGCGGTTTGGCACCTTAATGAGAGTGGTACTGGTACACGCTATGATGAAACTACCAATAATTGGGACGGTAATACGAGTGCCTACGATGGTGATGAGGCAGTAAGTGGTCTCATTGGTGGGGCAGATTCGCTGGGTGCTGATGATGAGTATGTTGCCTTAGGCGACATTGATATTGCCAAAGACTTTACTTTTTCCGCATGGGTGAAACCCAAAAATATTAATTCTGGCCGTACGGCACGAATATTTCAAAAGGCCTGGTCGTCAGGGGCAACCCCTTGGTTTACCTATCAACTGGTTATAGATGGAAATGAAGATCCAGGAGTGGGAGTTGCTATCAGTGGAACTGGGTATTATGCTTCCAACACCTCTCAATCTCTTGTCATGGATAACTGGTACTATCTCACTGGTTCATATGATGGTGATACGGTTAAAATGTATGTGGATGGCTATAACACCACTGCGTATAATGCATTGATTACTGCGGGGGCAATAGAACAGAATAATGTACTGGCTCGTATTGGGTCAAATTCTCTTTGGAATGAAGAAGACTTTGAAGGAGTGATTGATGAGGTGCGTGTTTCTAAGGTTGAACGTTCAGCAGACTGGATTAAACTCGCCTATGAAAACCAGCGATCTGAAGATTTTTTAACTAATGACCGGGTCAGCTATACGGTGACCCTCAATGTTGGCTCAAATGGTTCGGGTACGCTACCAAGTGGGGCAACTGTGTATGAGGGACAGAATTTTAATCTGTACGGTGTGCCGAGTGGAGGCTATGAAGTGAAGCAGTGGATTCAAACTGGTGGTGCGGGTACTGCAACTATTGGAGACTTTAAAGCAGATTCTACTATTGCAAATGTATCAGGTGGTGATGTCACTATTGATGTTACGTATACAGCAACTGATGCATCTGCTCCGACAACACCAACTAATTTCAATACCGGAAGTTATGGTGCGGATACACAAGCACTGACCTGGACAGCTTCGACCGATAATATTGGGGTGGAAAAATACTATATCTATCGTGATGAGACCTTGGTTGATTCAACAACGGGAACGAGCTATACCTTTGCCAATACTGATTGTCACTCATGGCAGATTTCAGCATTAGATGCAGCACTTAATGAATCAGCTCTTACGAGTACTCTCATCCACCTTGAGATGGAATATAACTGGGGAGCTCAGGATAGCACCAATGGATTGGGAAGTTATACTGATGGCAGTATCGGTTATGCAGGAAGTATGCATGCGAGTAACTGGCAAATTCTCTACTGGACAGGCTTATATGTTACACCAGGAAATTATACCATCAGGCAACGCATGTCGAGTTGGACTAACAATGATGATAGACAAACTCAGGTTAATATTGATGGACCGGCATGGGGATTCCATGTTAATAATGAATTTCCGGGACCAAGTGGTGGTACTACAAATTGGGATGTTCGCTCTGGTGAAAC
>JAOPTX010000064.1:0-46644 GCA_051532055.1 Fibrobacterales bacterium
ACTAAATATAATACTTGCAATATTCTTGTTTCTTAAAATAAAAAAAGCAGAGTAATAATACTCTGCTTTTAATTTTTTGCTGAAAAATTGTTTTATTTAATTTCCCAGGTCTGGCCTTCATTGAGAAGTTCATCAAGAGTTCCAACACCAGTGTTGTCTTGAGCGTCTTTTATTTGACCATTGAGCATATCACCGTATGTTGGTTTTTCAATACTTCTGAAAACACCGACAGGTACCGGAAATTCTGGATATTGAAATTGAGCAAGCATTCCAGAAATCACACCAGTCACATCATGAGTGTTGTGAATGAGGATTTGATCTTTGTTTGCATCAGTAACATCAACCACCTTAGGTGTAAGTCCATCAAGAATAACGCCTTTAGCATTGTCTTCTCCAAAGAGCATTGGCTTGCCATGCTCTAGATAGAGAAGTGTTTTTTCTCTAACAGATTTACTGGTGTAGTCGTTGTGAATACCTTTTTGATAGGTGATACAGTCAACATAAAGTTCTACCATGGCAGTACCGCTAAATTCAGATGCTGCACGCATCACTTCAGCAAGGTGTTTTTTATCGTTATCAACAGAGCGCGCAACGAATGCACCATTTGCACCAAGGGCGGTAGCAACTGTGTTAATAGGATAATCAATCGACCCAGATGGTGAAGACCCTGTTACTGTCCCCATTTTAGAAGTCGGAGCATATTGACCTTTGGTAAGACCATAGATACTGTTATTGAACATAAGTATCTTGAGGTCGTGGTTACGGCGTATAGCGTGGTAAAAGTGGTTGCCACCAATACTCATTGCATCACCATCACCGGTAATAACCCATGTTTCTAGATCTGGGTTTGCTTCTTTTACACCAATCGCTGCTGCAGGAGCACGACCGTGAATAGTATGAAACCCATACGTCCCCATGTAGTATGGAAAACGACTTGAACAACCAATACCCGAAATTACTGCTACGTTATGCGGTTGTTTTCCTTGACTTGCTAGCATGTCCTGAAACACGTTGAGTATCATGAAGTCACCACAACCAGGGCACCAACGTACTTTACAATCTGAAGCAAAATCTGCTTTTGTGAGCTCTGCCATATTAGTTGCCTCCAAGTTCTGCAGTTATGTGATCAACAATTTCTTTAATTGCAAAAGGTTGACCTTCAACTTTATTATATCCATCAACAGAGATGCCATAAGTGCCTTGAATAAGCTCTTTCATCTGACCGTTGTTGAGTTCACATACAGTAACTTTCTTAAATGCATTTAAGATGTCACTGAGGTTTTTAGGGAAAGGATTGATATATTTGATGTCCATGTAGGCTACTTTTTTACCAGAAGCTCTAAGGTCCTCAACAGCAGATTCTACTGTACCCCATGTACCACCCCAAGAGATAACGAGAATATCATCATCAATTGATCCAAGTATTCCTTGCTCTGGGATGTAGTTTGCAATATTTGCAATTTTATTTTTACGATGGTCGGTCATAATTTGGTGATTTTCTGCGCCTGTATTAACGGTACCTGTTCCATCTTGTTTTTCAAGTCCACCAATTCGGTGCATAAGACCTTCGGTGCCAGGGATTGCCCATGGGCGAACAAGATCTTTATCACGAGAGTATGAAAGATAGTCTTCTGTATTTGCTGCTACATTTGGAAAGTCTAAATCAGGGAGATCAGAAGCCTTAGGGATTTTAAATGGCTCAGCACCAAATCCAATAAATCCATCAGTCAACAATACTACAGGAGTCATAAATTGCATAGCAAGACGTGAAGCCTCATAACCCATTTTAAAGCAGTCTGCTGGTGAATTAGCGGCTAGTACTACGAGTGGTGAATCACCGTTTCTTCCATACATTGCTTGAAGTAGATCCGATTGTTCTGTTTTAGTAGGAAGGCCTGTTGATGGACCACCGCGTTGTACATTTACAACAACAACAGGAAGCTCAGCAATAACAGCTAAGTTTAAACCTTCAGACTTAAGGCAAAGGCCCGGGCCTGAAGTTGTTGTTACAGCTAATGAACCTGCGTATGCAGCGCCAACTGCCGCTACCATTGAGGCGATTTCATCTTCCATTTGAAGTGTTTTTACACCGTATCGTTTCATTGCTGCAAGTGTGTAAAGGATTTCTGTTGCAGGGGTAATGGGGTATGAAGCGAGGAATACTTCTTTACCAGCCTTAAGGCCGGCAGCTGCAATTCCAATACCTGTAGCTTCGTTACCAAAAACTTTTTTATAGGTACCTTTTGCAAGGTCAGCTGCAGGAACTTTATATGAATCTACAACGAGTTCTAAATTTTCTGCATAGGTCCAGCCAGCATTCATAACTGCAATGTTCGCAGCTGCAATATCAGGTTTTTTAGCAAATTTTTTGTTGAGCCAATTTTCAGTAAGTTTCATCTCTCGTTCATAGAGCCAGTAAACCATACCGAGCATGAAAAAGTTTTTACATCGTTTGGACTCTTTTGATGATAATCCTGAATTTTCAAGAGCACTCACTGTGAGAGCGGTAAAGTCATCTTTTATAATCCGCATACCATCAAGTGAACCATCTTCTAGTGGGTTAGTTTCATAACCAGCAAAGCCAAGATACTTTTTGCTAAATCCGGAAACATCAACAAAAAGAAATCCGCCTTCTTTTAATTTATCACCATTTGTTTTCAGTGCAGCGGCATTAAACGCGACGAGACAGTCATACAAGTCCCCTGCTGTTTTTGCTTTTTTTGATGTAAAGTGTACTTGGTAAGCTGAAACTCCACCGAGTGAGCCACCTGGAGCACGAATATCTGCCGGAAAGTCCGGTTGGATTGATATTTCGTTACCAAGAGCAGCTGATGATTCAGCAAACTGAGAACCGATCACTTGTAACCCATCACCAGAATCTCCAGCGAAGCGAATTACAATTGAATCTACAGATAATTTGGACATAGAAACCTTATTTTTGAGTGATTTACTCTTAAATTCGAGTAGTCAATATAATAAAAACAACTCTGTAACCCTAGAGAAAATTGGATGATAGGTAAACTATGAATGTATTTATTTTAGGGTTAGAGCGTATGAGATGTAAAAAAAACCGAGCAGGGGAGGCTCGGCTTGATTTCCTACTTTTGTGTACTATTATGTTAACAGGTGTTCATCTTTATCAGTGTGATTTGGTCGAGGTTGTCTCCATATTCTATACGCAAGTATAATTGCTATGAAGAGCGTGAAAGCCAAAATACCCACTCCAAAGGTTTGCAATGCTGACTGAGGGTACCCACCATAGAGCATTTTTTTATCACTTACCACTATGAGTATTAAAAAGAGTACTGGAGTAATTTTTCGGAAAATGAATTTGACAGCTGAACTGGAGACCGGACCAATACGGGAAGAAAGTGCTTTAAACGTTTCGGTGTCTCCAACGAGGTAATAGGTGATTGCTTGAGCAAGAAGTGCGATAAAGAGGACTTCTCCAATTGAAGATCCACCAAGGGTAATTTCGAAATCAGCTTTAAATGCTTGATACAGTATTATTATGAGGATAGTAGGGGTGATATACTTAATGCAAATATCCCATGATTTTATGAGGCGCCTTCCCCCTACAGAGTTCACATAATTCCGAGCGACATACGCTTTTAAAACCCAACCTACCGCAATACACTCTAAAAGTCCACCGACAACTAATGCATAGTTATTTATGAAATGGTCAACAATGTCAAGTATAAATAGGCCTGCATTGGTGGTAAATATGAGACTCAAAATAAAACCAGATCCGCAGATTGCTGTGATAACTTTTCCACGACTCAATTGGAACTTATCGGTTATTGAGCAAGCAAAGGCTTCGATTAATGATATGCCCGATGAAAGGCCCGCTAAAACGAGGGATAGAAAAAATACTATGCCGAAAAGTGAATTTGCAAAAGGAAGTTGGCTGATTGCTTCTGGATATGCAACAAATGCAAGTGAAGGACCTGATTTCACTACTTCAGTAATAGGGACTCCCTTTGCTTGCGCCATAAAGCCGAGAACACCAAAAACTGCGAATCCAGCAAATACTGAGTAGAGGCAATTGGTTATTGTTGTAGTGATTGCATTACCTACAATATCTGCCTTACGGGGGAGATAACTTGCGTAGGTAATCATAATACCAAAACCTAGGGAGAGAGTAAAAAATATTTGACCAAAAGCAGCGATCCATACATTCCAGACTTTTTCATCATTGTAGTGGTTGAAGATATCTATTTTATCCCAATCAGGAGTGAGGTAGTGTTTAATACCTTCAGCTGCACCATCCAGGGTTACCGTCCAAACAACTAAGATAGTGGTAAGTAAAAATAGAAGTGGCATAAATACCAGGCAGGCTTTTTCTATACCGCGGTTTATTTCTTTAAAACAGATTGCCCATATTAAAACCCAAACAATACTATTAGATATAATTATTGCGGGATTCATAGAGCCGAGGTCAAAAACACCATTCTCAAAAGGCTTCCCAGGGAGGCCTAGAAAATCATTAAAAAAGAAAGATTGAGCATCACCTCCCCATGATATGGAGAAAGAGAAGACGAGGTAATTTAAACACCAGGCTATCACCACAGAGTAAAAGAGCATAATTCCGATGGTAGCAACCGTTGGCATCCACCAGCCAATCCACTCAAGTTTTTTACTTATTCTACTAAATGCGAGGGGAGAGGCGCCTTGTTCCTTATGACCAATTGCATATTCGAGAACCATAAGAGGAATACCAGCAAAAATTATTGCGACAATATAGGGTATCAAAAAAGCTCCGCCCCCATTTTCGTAGGCCATATAGCTAAAGCGCCATATGTTACCGAGGCCGACTGCCGATCCAACTGCGGCAAAAATAAAGCCCCATTTGCTTCCCCAAACTGCACGCCCATTTTGTTCTGCCATTCGCTCTTCTCCTCCTAACTGAATGAAATAAATGTAATTAAGAACATTCATTAAAGAGGGTTGAATGATAAATTTTAAGGAGAAGCTAATAAAAAATACAATCCGATGGAAGCTTAGGATTCTGAAAAGGTAACAGTGTATCCAGTGAATTTTCGAATATTGATAACACCAGTGTCGAAAATAAGGTACTGACCTTTGATGCCTTTAAGGACCCCTTGAACCATTGGGTCTTTATCGAAATTGTGCGAAATAATTTTTTCTGGGTATGCTTCGACAGGATAATTGATTTCAATGGGTTCTGCATCCTGAATTAAAAACTGTTTAAATTCTTCTGGAACAAGCTTAAAAATTTTATCTCGTTCTGCTTTTAAGTCAAGCTCTGATACTTCATTTTTGAGCATCTTACGCCAATTTGTTTTATCTGCAATATACTTGGCAATAGCAATCTCTAATTTACCTGAATCGAGGCGCGTGGGTACTTCTGCTATTTCAATCGCTTGGACAGCACCTTGATCCATCCAACGCGTCTTTTCTTTATGTCGGTGGGTAATGCCAACTTTTAGGCCAGATGAATTTGCGAGATATACTGTATGTCGGTTCATGCAATTCATGAGCCCCCATTCGGGTTGACGACAGGTACCTTTATGGTGATGACAGAGTTCTGGTTTTAAAATACAGATATCACAGGAGGCAAGTTTTTGCATACAACTGAAGCAGTGGCCCTGAGCAAAACTTTTTTTTGTTCGTGTGCCGCAAGAAGTACACGATATAATACCCGTAAAAGTAAGGGTAATAGTTTTACCAATGTATGGATTGAGCTTAATAGTAGTATCACCTATTGGCAACCCGTATTCAATAGGGCTGGCAAAGGTGGTATGCATTTTTTTTAGAGTACCTGTTATCATAAGGCATAAAATAATAAACAAAGAGTTGCTTGTCTTTGCTCAAGACGAATAATTACACTCTTGAGATAAAGTATTAATGTATATCTGTTTCATATAAGTCATAGAATAGATGGTATTTATACCGACTATCTGACTTCTTGGCTTCGGTATGAATCATATTAAGTCCAAGTGAAACCACAGCTAATAACGCAACCAGTATAATAAATAGGCAAGCAAGCATCATAGGAACCTCCCTCATTATATCCCTTTTATAGTTATCGGGTGTATGATATACTGAGTTGAGTACATTAGCCTCTGTTTTAAAATTGATTTTATTCAATCTTAAACTAGGAAAAAATGCGTTCACCGAGGTTATTTGAACAATACGAGAATTAGAGGGTGAATGATGATTACCAGTAAATAATTCACGGTAAGGTCCGCCAATAAAGTTAAATACATAATTTTTAAAAAGTTTAATTGACTTTACTTAATTCCAATGATATCATATAGTTATGAAAAGGATATTAAGCATATTGCGGTTACTATTTTTTATTTCTTGCGTTGAAGTTATGGCGCTTAATAATTCCCGTTATGCTGCAGCTCACTCACATTTTTCTGATAAAGCAGAAGGGAGTACGCTCTATTTAATTGTTGGTGGTATTGGTTTTGTCATAATTATAGGCCTTTTCATAATACTCGGTTTAAAGTCTCGCAAAAAGTAAGGGTAAAAAGATGTTGGACATTGTTAGTATTTTATCTAATTTAGCCCCGTAACCCCCTCAAATAAACGTATATGCATAGATCAAAAATTTCTTTTTTCTTATTGGTTCTCTTAATCTGCTCTGTACAGTCTAACTCTCCACAGCTGAGTACAATAAAAAAACTTTATACTATTACTGAACAGCGCATTGTATCGACTACTTATTCAGTGTTAAATGGTGATACGATTCTTTCTCAGGACACTTCGGTCACTCTTGATACATTGATTGTGAAAGATGAACATATTGTAGTAAAACCAGATTCGGATACTTATACCGTTTCCAAAAAAATAGATGACATTATAAAAGGGATGACCGTTGAAGAAAAAGCGGGTCAACTTATAATAGTATATCATTCTAATTATCGGTTTCTTTCTGAACATAAGGTTGGTGCTGTTTTAATCATGCAAAATATGTTGAAAAAGCCCGGTAAGCTTATTGAGAATTTGAAATTTACTCAAGACAACATGCATATTCCTCTTTTGGTAACTATAGATCAAGAGGGTGGACAAATTAATCGATTAAAAAAAGTGCCTGGATGGAAGAAGCTCCCTTCTGCTTTAGAGCTGAGCAAATGGGATGAAAAAACAATTGAGGAACATGCATACAAGGTCGGAGTAAAATTAAAAGAGATAGGAGTTAATACCAATTTAGCACCTGTCCTCGATCCGTCTCTCGATCAATTTGGCCTCGGGACTTTTATGCTCAAAACTAAACGTTCTTTTGGAGCTAACGCTGATTCGATCTACAATGCATCAACAGCATTTATGCAGGGAATGAATAGAGCGGGAATTCTTTGCGTAACAAAACACTACCCTGGATATGATGCAGAAGAAAATAGTGACCATGAAATAACGGTGAGTAATGCAGATAGTCTCTTTATATATCAAAATATGAAGGTATTTAATAGGGCTATGGATCGTGCAAGTGGCGTTATGATTAATTCAATTCACTACCCTAACATGTGTAGTAAACCTGCAGTATTTTGTCCTGAAATTATAGACCAAGTACGGAGAGTGAATCCTCATAAAATTATTATGACTGATGACTTATGGGGGGCGTCTCTCAGAGGATATGTTAGTAAGAGTAAAAAGGTGCACCGCACTCGTTATGCTAAAAAAGATCTTGTTAAATTAGTTGAAATGCTCTTCATGGCTGGTAATGATATGTTGATGACTACATATCCTAAGACGGTCCCAGTAATTGTAGAGACTGTAGTTAAGATGGCAATGAGTGAGCCTAAATACATGGAGCAACTCAATATGTCTGTCAAGCGTATATTAGAAGCGAAAGAGTCTATCGGCTTACTGGATAGGGTAGAGTTGAAAGAGTGGCGCGCTCGATATAATGATATTCTAGAAAATAAAAGAGCAGAAGATGGTAAGTATCGCGCTCTTTTAACATCGGAACCAAGAGATTAAGAAAAGTATAAAGGGGAGAGGTGCTCTCCTTTATAGATTTCGATACGCTTCAAAAAATTCCACAAATCCATCTTTAGCAGTAGAATAACCACTTGTCGAAAATTCTCCATCAGCATAATTAATCTGCACGAATACTTCATCAGATTTTATTAGTCTCTCCAAGAAGGGGAGTGTGATAATGTATGATTGAATGGTTTCGGAGCTTCCCGTACGGCTATTTACTTGACAGTGTATACTCTCTTTCTCTGGGAGTATAAAGTAGAGCTCCTCATCTAGAGTAATGGTGAGCGCATCATCTGTGTCAGAGTTGCAGCGGTTTGGGAGTATCGCATGAAGCATAAGCTCATTTGTTTCCGCAGATACTGTTGCGGATAGACTGAGTAGTGCTTCAGTATTTGGGAGCCAACCTGGCTGCATTGAAACTTTTGTTGTAAATCCTTGTTCATCTATGGAAACAGTTTTTGGTTTAGTTGTAGAGCATGTTACTAATACCATTGATGCTATTGCTGTAATTATAACCTTTCTCATATCCGTACCCGCCTTACGTTATCTAGAGAACCCTGTCTCTTTAAAATAGTATAAACTATGTATACATGATACCAACTAATTGTCACAGAGACACTATATTTGAATCTTGGGTATATTTGATTGAGCTATTAGACCCATCGATTTGCACTATTTTAATTTTTTGAAAGCCAAACACAGAGAAACACCCAGTAATTCCACCCAATAATTAGTGTCATATAATATATATTATGTAAACCTGTGGGCGTATTGATGGTTTGTTTTTTGGGTTTGTGTCTTAGCGTTTGGGGTTGTAATTGTTCATTGCTACCAAAAGAATTGCGAAGAAGCTCATAATCATTGAGCCTACAATTACTTGTTCTTGGTGGTTGTAGTTGCGCTTGATGTATTTGGCATTTGACGTATCAACCTGAGTTGAATCATCAAATGAATAGGTATTGTATAGGTCGGTAGCGGAGTTCTCTTGGCTGTTAAAGCCTTGAGCGGAAAGCCCGGTGATGAAAACCAGGCTGCCTATAACAATTATTTTACGCAATGAGTTCATCCAAAATTTGATTAACCATGCCTGGGTTTGCTTTACCCTTAGACTGCTTCATGACTTGTCCTACAAAAAATCCTCGAAGCTTATCCTTACCTGATTTAAACTCGTCAAATTGACCTTGGTTCGCTTCAATAACAGTCATGACGATATCTTTGATTGCGCCTGTGTCAGTTACTTGTACGAGATCTTTCTCTTTAATAATTACTTCAGGCATTTTTCCGGATACGATTATTTCTGCAAATACTGTTTTTGCAATTTTACCCGAAATTGTATTTTTATCAATAAGATTAATCATTTGAGCAAGGTGGTCAGGGGTAACGATGAAGGTATCTATCCCCTCTTTAGCTTCTCGTAACACTTCTGAGATAATCCAGTTTGCAGCTAACTTATAGTTTGTTACTTGCTGTGCAACGGAGTCAAAGTAGTGTGCAACTAATTTGTCGGCAATAAGTACTTTGGCATCATAATCACCGAGGCCAAAATCTTTTTGATAGCGAACATATTTAGCCTCAGGAAGTTCAGGCATTTCATCACGCGCTTTTTGAATCATCTCTTCTGTAATCACGAGACGAACTAAATCAGGTTCAGGAAAATATTTATAATCTTCAGCATTTTCTTTAGAGCGGAGCATGAGCGTTTTGTTGTTTGCGTCATCCCAGCGTTTCGTACACTGCTCGACCTCTTTACCTTGAGAGAGTGTGATTTCTTGGAGTTCTATTTCGTAGTTCGATGCTTTCTCTAAGTTAGTAAAAGAATTGAGATTCTTAATTTCTGCTCGGATTCCTAGAGGGGCGTCTTCCCCTTTTCTAATAGAAACATTTGAGTCTGCACGCAAGTTCCCTTTTTCCATATCGGCATCAGAAACACCTGAGTATTCTAAAATTTGTTTGAGTTTTTCAAGATATTTAACAGCCTCTTTGGGAGATCGAAGGTCTGGTTCAGTAACAATTTCACACAGAGGTGTACCACAACGATTAGAGTCGACATGAGTATCGTCTGCGGTTAGGTCGTGGGTTAATTTACTTGGGTCTTCTTCTAGGTGAATGCGATTAATTCTTATTCTCTTTGTGCTTCCGTCTTCTAGCTCTATATCGAGATGACCATTTTTACACACCGGCCTATCATAGATAGGAAGACCACCTGTTTGAGTGATCTGATATCCTTTAGGAAGGTCGGGATAGAAATAGTTTTTTCGAGTCCACATTGGTTCTGGATCTATTTCACAATTGAGTGCTAGGCCAATTCTAATGGCAAGATTTATCGCTTCTTTATTGGGTATCGGAAGTGTGCCGGGCATACCAAGACAGACAGGACATACATGGGTATTCGGCTCTGCGCCAAATTCTCTTTTACAGGAGCAAAAAAGCTTTGTTTTAGTGTTTAACTGTGTATGAACTTCTAGACCCATAACTGCTGTGTAGGCTGACATAGTGATAATCTCTTGAAAAGCGTTTAATTTGCTATAAAAATATTAAATAAACGCCGTTTTGAGCAGATTATCATGAAATAATAGAGTCTAGTATTTAAATTTGTCTCCATGAAAACAAAGAGGTATCCATGGATAAGATAGAACTGCCCACCGGTTTAGAACACTACGAATTTGTTCGTTCTTTTGAGGCTTCCGAAAAAAATGATCACGTCTATGCTTTTGCACCTATTTTGTTAGAGGGGACTTTTACCCCTCAAATGACCAAAGATAACAAGCCTGACTGGCAAGAATGGAGTTGGGATACGGTTTTTTCCGATGATAAACCCATAGAGCTAGAGATTGGTTCGGGTAAAGGTGGCTTCATGATTGAGTATTCTCAGCTTAAGCCCGAAATAAATATCATGGGCTCTGAGTGGGACGGCACCTGGGCTAATTACAGCGCTGAACGTATTAGAAAAAACCACATCACTAATGCTGCTATGCTGAAAGGTGATGTCCTATTTTTCCTAAGAGATCGTGTACCTTCAAATTCCATTTCAGCCTTTCATATGTATTTTCCTGATCCATGGCCTAAGAAAAAGCATAACAAAAATCGAACTATGCTTAAACCAGAATTTTTGGAAAGTATTCAACGTACTGCGGTAGAGGGTGGGTGTCTTTTTTATTGGGGAACTGATCATCAAGAATATAACGAGCTTGCGCAAGAACATTTTGCAGCAACACCTTTTGTTGAGGTATTAGAACCAAACGCCGAACCTACCTGTGGAATCATGACTAATTTTGAGAAAAAATATAGAGTTGAAGGGCGGCCGATATACCGCTCTGTTTTAAAAATTCATAAGTAATTAGAGAATTTCCCTATTTTATATTCAACGAGAGGGAGCCAAGAAGTGAACGTATTCTGCTCCTCTTCTTTATGGTTTTAACCCTCTTGAGGACTGAAATATTTTTTCTGAGGGTTGTTGCGTGCCATTCAATCCATTTCGAGTAGAATTGATATTTTCTTTCTGCATCTTTAAATATTTTAGAATGCACAACACGGCGTCCAGTTGGAGTAATCGTTGGAGGTATTGCTATGTGGAGCATTTCATGATATATTACCCCTTTAATTGCATATGTTGGACAATTGGCATGATCATACCCCTTAGAGATAGAGATAAAATGATAGGGTTCTCCGTCTACCCCAATTTTAGTAGTATGGAAGGAAGTACCCCCTACCCTACTTGCCCAACCAATATCGGCACTCAGTGCTCCTGAAAAATACTCTGTATTGACTTCGTTAAAGAGGACTACAAGGTTATGGGTGGTACCTTGAGTAACTCGTTTTTTTCTTTTTCTTGTTGGGGAAGATTGGCCTTTTGATCTAAAGAGTTTTTCGAGCTCAAAAAATATTTCGCCTTCAATTGTACGTCTTTGAAGCGACTTTTTACCACCGCGTTTGTAACAGAGTAATGACCATTCTTTAAACTTGTGCCTCAAACTCACTGGGCCTTGTTGAACTATCGCTGGCACTCTCACCAGGTAGTTATTCCCTTTCTGTATTCCTTTCCAGCTCTGTTTCATGCGGGCGGAATATTGAAACTCAATTCCTGTTGGTTCAATAGCATCAGTCAATGGTGTCTTTTTGGGTGGTTGATCAAAAAGAGATAATTGCGCGTTGATTTTAGAAAGCGTCTTCATGAGTATTGAGCTCTATGAGTCCTGAGAAAAGTCCATTGGGCAAGTTGAGTGAGTCGAAGCATTCCGAGACTTGACAGATGAGTTCTTCTGTTTGATCAGGAAGGTAGACAATAAAGTTTTTATTATCTTTGGTGTTTATCTTTTCTGATGTGCAAAATTGTTCGTGAGAAAGTGATAAATACATACGGCAGGTTGTAGGCCGAATTGAGTAAACCCCACATGATCCTTCGCTATTATTGAAGGTGCATTTATAGTGTTTGGCAAAATAATGACCTAAAGCGTGTTCTTCGATGTTATCTATTTCTTTATCTGAAAGAGAGTCAAGGTCAATTGAGTCGCTGAGTGATCTATGAATAGTACTGAATGCAGCATGATTTTCAAAACAACCAGTGATGTAATCGAGAAGTGTATCGTTTTCACGTAAATGAAAATAAAAATAGATGAGCTCAAATGGCTCAATTGTCATTGGGTAATGATCACAGCAATTCGAACAAGCGGCTTTACAGGTGATGGGAGAATCTTGCTGTTTTATAATTTCATCAGTATATTGGTCAAAAAGAGAATGATACTTTTCAATGAAAGGAAGGAGTGTTCCATAAAGAGATGGAACATGGGTAAAGTCCATACAATTGTCAGGAAATTTAGATTCCAAAAGATTGAGTAGTTCTTTTAATGTAGCGTTAAGCTTTAATTCAATCGATTTAAGCTTTTTAGTTGGTAAATGGGTCATATCAGGCATGGTGTAAATGTAGTTATTGCATTATGAAAAATTAAAAATGAATAAATTTTATATTAGTTTGTCAAAGTGTGATATCTATCACGTGTTTTTAAAGAAAACCAAGGTATATTTAGACGCTTTAAAGTGCTCACAAGTTGTGAACATTATTGAGGCTATTCTAGATATATACTCAGGTTTTCGGCCTAAAATTATGTAGAATTATACAAGTGACTGTTACTTTTTGTTTACATACCGCTATTTAACAATGGTTAATGATATATTAAACTTTTTACAACTTTGCTTAACATGGGGAACCAAATGAAAGTATATGTAATTTCGACTTTGATGAGTGTAATCTTATTAGCTTGTGCCGCTCCGTATGAACCAGAAAAGGATGAGGCAACCTCTATTGCTTCAGAAAGCTATTCTTATCCTGAATTTTCATGGTCGAGCGGCGATGTACAGTATTCGGGGACAGGAAATGGTCCAATTGGTGATTACTCATCAGCTGAAGAATTTATGCCTAACGAAGAGATGGTCTCCTCGTCATCAGGCTATGTTGTAGCATCCTATTTTAATCCTCCAGTTATACCAGGGATGAGTTCCTATGATGTGGCTTATATTGATTCGCTTCTTAAGGCAATAGGTGGAGAGTCATCCTCAGATATAGAATTACCTACTTCATCACCAGTAGTTTCTCAGTCCTCAAATAATACAAGTGGAGGTGAGACGGTAACGACAGGCGACTCTAGTCAAAGTACTGGTGGTACTTCTGGTGGAACGACTACGGATCCATCGTCAAACACACAAACCCCAACTACTGGAGGTGACCCACAATCCCATTCAGGCACAAGCTCTGCAGATGGACTCCCCGGAGTAAGTAGTCTCTTTGATACCTATGCCGATCTTTTAAATACATTTAAAGACGACAACACTTACCTTAAATTAATGGAACAAGCATTTTTAGACGGTGATGATCAACTAGCCGAAACCGTTTATGAATATATGATGAAAGAGCCAGAATATTTAGAGCAGATGCAGGAATTACAATTGAATGTTCTTCAAGATACTGACTTGATAACAAGTGTTGCAAATGCTTACATACAGAATCCAGAAGCTATTGATGTCAGCAACATTCTAACCGAGCAAGGTATTATTGATCCATTAGATCAATTCTTAATAACACAATACCTTAATGTTCTTTTGAAAAATTAGTTACAAGCTGTTTCTTTATTGTTTTTGTCCTAAAAGAACTTCTAAAAATATCAATATTTGGGCTCCTATAGCAATATGGGAGCCCTTTTTTGATTTAACTCCATTTTTTTAAAATTTGACAGACTATACAGTTGAAATTGCCTCAAAGTTGTGATACAATAATTTCACATAATTATAGAGGCTCTCACGATGAAACTATCCATTATACGAGTGTTTGCGATATTCGTATCTGCCGTTGCCCTGCTCCTAGGGTGTAATAACATCTTTAATCCTTCAGGGGAAGGAGATGTAGACGATTCTAGTACTGATGGTAAAATCAGTTATGTGAACACCCTTATCTATGCTGAGAAATATGATGAGGCACTTTCTGAGATTAACAAAATATTAGCCAATGATTCTACTGTATCAGAGGCTTATTATTTAAAGTGTAAGGCCTTGGTACGTAAAGACACTATCAACCTGCAGATCTTTGCTGATATTGGTATGATCTTTCTTGATGACCCAGTGGATGAATCTGCAACTGAAACTCCAAATAGCATAGAGTCTGTTACTAATAACCCTATTATTTCAGCTGCTAAAAAACTTGATTCAATTGTTACCGCAAAAGGGGTGTTTTTAGAGGTGATGGATTCTTTGGACCATATCATATCGGTTTGGACACCAAAAGATTCATTGACTCGGCTTTATAATCAAATGAATGCCCTTGAAAACCCACTCACGTATCAGGTTCCTGTACCAGAAGGTACCAATGCTCCAGATTCAGCATTGTATGTATTTATTCAAGGCTATAATAATGCAGATTCTCTGGCGACATTCCCTCGGTCCGATTTAAAAGAGAATTCAGGTCAGCTAAAGATCACGCGTCTTGTTTCTGATCAAATCACTAAATATTCAAAAGTTCTTGATTTGATTCCAGATATTGGGGATATTGAAAATCTTGTTGAAGGGGTCACGGCGGGTGAACTTGATATTAGTATTATAGGTGACATGGATTCTGCAGCAACAGATACTGCTTACAGAAACGAACTGAATGAAAAAATTGCAAATGCTCAAAACAGTATGGATCAATTGGATATTTCGAGTTTCCTTGGTGATTTTACGGGAGAAAGTGAAACGGGAACTGATGATACATTAACACAAGATCAACAGAATGCAGATGTATCTGCTTTTGCTGACGTTCTCATCTTTTATAGAATCCAAGATCAAAAAGATAATGATGGTGATGGGTGTATAGACGAAGAGATTCGTGATGATATTGATAATGATGGCGATGGCTTTGTTGATGAAGATGTGCGTCTTACAGATACAGATCTCTTTGATAATGACCAAAACGGTAGTATGGATCTCTTGGATGGTAATGAGGGTATTGCAAGTGGTGACACGTCTCTTACATGGTTGGGCTATGTGTACGATTCAAATACTGAAACCTTGGATACTTTGTTTTGGGGCGATAGAGCAACAGACAAAGCCTTTAAAATTGAGGTAGCGCTCGATTCATTAAAAGAAATTCCACTTGAAACATTGCAGCTCCATATGGGTGGATGTT
This sequence comes from Fibrobacterales bacterium, assembly GCA_051532055.1. Classification (GTDB taxonomy): domain Bacteria; phylum Fibrobacterota; class Fibrobacteria; order Fibrobacterales; family JAOPTW01; genus JAOPTW01. Next base: position 15,605 of record JAOPTX010000064.1, read on the forward strand.
GGAACAACTACACAACCAGGTAATTACTATGAATAAAAAAATTATATTAATCGTTTTAGCGATAAGTGTGAGCCTGGTATTCGCAAGAAAAGGCCCACAAAAAAGAGCACTGAGGGCACTCAGTATGGGTAATGCTTTCGTTGCAGTTGCAGAAGATTACAATGCTGTGTATTATAATCCAGCAGGCCTCAATAATATGAATAAGTTGGGGAATTACGATAAAAGACCTGACCTTGGATATTATGCTGATAACTGGCTGGATTTTAGGCCCTTTACCCTTCGGATTTCAACATTCGATGTACTTGGACTCTATGGTGACATCAAAGGATATTATGATAAGCATGGGGATACTTGGAGTGGGGTCAGTGGTGACGGTACCGAAAAAGAGAAACTTGCGACTGTAAGAGATGATGCTGGACTTATTAGTGACCTCTATTTTATTGATGGGATCCCTATGGGGCTCGGTATACAGATGTCATTAGTCGAAATGGCTTTTCATAATTTTGGAATTGGCATGTGGACATCACTTGATGGTTCGATGTATATAGATCCAGGAGTTATTGTCCCAGCAGCTGGGGTTAATCAAATTACTGCACAGGCTGGCGCTCAAGTTGCTATGGCAGTAGAGTGGCCATGGCATCGAAACGTTTCGATTGGTATTGGCTTTAAAGCAATTGCTGAGCTTGTTCAAGAGCCCTTTAAACTGAGTATGGCAGAAGTCGACTTAAATAACCCAGGTGATTCCCCTGCAATGGATAGCTTAACAGAGCGCTTTAATCAGGTTATCGATGATGTTGGAAAGCTACAAGAAACTGTGGGATATGCTATCGATATTGGGGCAATGTATCAATTTAAGCGAACAATCCGTTTTGGCCTTGCTATTCAAGATATTTATTTTAGTGAGTTTAATGAGGAATCAGTCACCCCCGATGTAACTCTTGGTGTTGTATGGTCTCCACGAAAATTGCAAAAAAACACAGCCTACGCACGGAAAATCAATCTTGCATGTGATTTAGAAGACGTTATTAATGCAGATCGTAGTTACAAGCCTTTAAGCAAAATAAATATTGGTGCTGAAATTGAGCAAGTATTGGTGGCAATACCGTCAGTCACTTTAGGGAGCAATTGGCGTGCATTAAAAGGTCGTCTAGCAGGGGGTTTTAAAGGTGGTTATTGGACTGCTGGTATTGGGCTAGAAGTTCTAAGATTTGTTGATATACAGGCCGCTTCGTGGGCAGATGAAGCAGGTTATTTTACCGGTCAAAAAGAGGATAGAAAATATGCTGTGGAATTTAGTGTAGGGTTTTAATTCAACAGCAGCCCCTATTCTTATTGTTTAAAGCCAGAATTTTTAAAATTCTGGCTTTTTTTTTGGAAAATTAAATTTTAAATCATTTACAGTTCTCACTTTTAAAACGCTGTACAACTGATTTTAAATTAACTAGTTTTGTATAATCATTTGTTTTACAAAGACTTATAACAGTTCTCCCACGGTGTAGTAATGAGTAATGTTACAAAAAAAGATATAGTTGAAGAAATAGCGATGCGTACCGGTATGACTCAGGTTGATACTAAAATTGTGATTGAGTGTTTTTTAGATTCAATTGCAAACGCAATGGTGGGTAGAAACAATATTGAAATTCGAGGCTTTGGCCGGTTCAAAATCAAAGAGAAAAAAGCAAGAATTGCACGTAATCCAAGAACAGGTGAACCTGTTCAGGTTGAAGCGGGTGTAAAACCAGTATTTGAAGCGAGTAAAGATCTCAAAAAATATCTAAACGAAAATGTTGTTGGTCTAGATCTTGAGGATGGTGCTGAGTAATGGCACAAGCCCCAACCATTCAAAACCGAAAAGCACGACACGAGTTTTTTGTCCTAGAGACCTATGAAGTGGGTATTGTTCTTACTGGAACCGAAGTTAAATCAATTCGACTTGGCAAAGTAGTTATTGGAGATTCCTATGTAGAAATTTCTTCTAAAATGGAGTTGTTTCTTATTAACTCTAGTATTGAAGAGTACCTTCAGGGAAATCGTTACAATCACAACCCAATTCGTAAGCGTAAATTGTTGGCTCATAAGCATGAAATTGAGAAAATGCATAAAGCCAAAGAACAAAAGGGCCTTACCATAATACCCTTAAAATTGTATTTTAAAAAAGGTAAAGTAAAGTTCGAAATTGGGGTCTGTCGGGGTAAAAATACTGTTGATAAACGCCAAACGTTAAAAGAGCGAGATCAAAAACGGGAAGCCCAGCGTGCTATTAAGCAGTATTAAACAAATTTTATTACTTATTCTAATTCTCAGTGGCACCTCTCTTTATGCTGGAACACTCATACAAACAGCTGACACAACATCCAAAGGTTATTCTTATAGAGACACAACTATTAATGGTGTCCCCTATTTTTCTTCAACTGCGATTATGCATACAGATAATTTTATTGCTCAAAAGTGGTTTCCTTTTAAGGAGAAGTTAGCATTAAAATCTGAAACTGGAATTTTACAATTTACTCATAGTAGTCGATTCGTTCTTTTTGGGGATGATAGTCTTATTGTAGCCGATGAACCCCCGCTCTACGTTAATGATGAATTTTGGCTTCCACACTCAATAGTATCTATAATTAACCCATTTCTTAGAAATCAGTTATCATTCATTAATGATAGTACTCTTACATATGCAGGTGGTAAAGGGTTGCTATCTCTTAATGTTGTTGAAAAAAGTAATGGAACCCTTGTTGAATTACAGTTTGCTCGAAGTTATAATTTTGACAAATGGTTTCACGCTCCTCATTATATCCTAAGGTTTATTGGCCTTGATATTGATCCGGCAATCTGGAAAAGATCGTTTAGCAAGGGATTGATCAAAAAAATCATTCCGGTAAAAGAGAGTGAGCTGGCTCAAATCACTTTTGAACTGCGTCCTAATTTAGATGAAATAGAATTACTTAAGAGTAAGGACAACAAGAAGTTACGTATATTGTTTCGGAAAAAGATTCAGGCGCCGGTTAAACAAGTAGCTCAAACACCTAAGAGAAAAATTAAAAATATTATTATCGATGCAGGCCACGGTGGCAAAGACCCTGGAGCACAAGGATTACGGTACAATGAGAAGGATATCGCATTAAAGGTTGCTAAAAAATTAGCCAAAACCCTTAAGAAAAAAGGGTTTAACCCAATATTGACACGTGAAAAAGATATCTATTTGACTTTAAAGGATCGCCCAGCATTTGCAACTAAACATGAGGGAGATATGTTTATTTCACTCCATTGCAATGCTATTGGTGGCACCCCTCGCAAGAAACAGCGGGTGCGTGGCTTTAAAATGTATATCCTGCGAGCTGCAAAATCTGAGGATGATAAAGCAATTGCCCGACGTGAGAATGCAGCTATTGAAGAGGTTTCAAACGGAAGTAAAAAAGAGATTAGCCCTGTAGAGTGGATTCTGCTCGAACACCAGCTCAATCTTTTTACTAAGGAAAGTGAACAACTTGCAGGCCACTTAGTAGAGAGTTTTTCTGATAATCAAAGTGGTGTTAGGAAAATGGGGTACGGCGCAGGACAGGCTGGTTTTTATGTTCTTGTTGGGGCTTTTATGCCAGCGGTTTTGATTGAAATGGGGTTTATCTCTAACCCTAAAGAAGAAGTCTATATGGGTTCTAAAAGTGGGTCAAGTGAACTTGCTGAATCTATTTATCAAGCAATCCTGCAGTATAAAAAAGAGATCGAAAACCTTTAAGGGTGCTCTTATGTAATTGAAGGGTAATGAACAAGTCCTCCTTGGATCATTCAGTTCACAAATACCGTTAATTTTGCTCAAAAATTGTTATTTTTCTAAAAAAAACTAAAAGGTTATCGTATGTCTGGACATTCCAAATGGGCTACCATTAAACGTAAGAAGGCTAAAACTGATTCTGCGCGGGCAGGACAATGGAATAAGTTAATTAAGGAAATCTCTGTAGCCGCCAAAATGGGTGGCGGGGATCCCGACTCAAACACACGTCTTCGCGCTGCTATTATTAAAGCAAAAGGGCAATCAATGCCTGCTAAAAATATTGAAAGTGCAATTAAAAAAGGACTGGGGAGTACCGATTCTGCAGCAATGGACGAACTGATGTACGAGGGGTATGGACCAGAAGGTACCGCTATAATCGTAAAGTCGCTCACAGATAATAAGACACGAACAGTGGCAGATGTCCGAAATTGTTTCAATAAAAATGGTGGAAACATGGGTGAACCTGGCTCTGTTTCTTGGGGGTTTGATAACAAGGGTGTTATCATAATCACTGAAGATAAAATAGGTGAAGAAGAGCTTTTTGATCTTATTATTGAGGCAGGAGGTGATGACCTTGTAGCTGAAGAAGGAATTTATGAAATTTCTACATCACCTGAAGATTTTCTCAATGTAATGAAAGCTATTGAAGAAAAAGGAATTGAAGTTGAGTCAGCTGAAATGTCTTATATCGCTCAAAACCCTGTGAAAGTAAGCCCACAAGTTGGGGCAAAATTGATGAAAATTGTTGATAAACTCGAAGACAATGAAGATGTACAAGATGTATATCATAATGCTGAGTTTGATGAAGAGTAATCGTGATTATCCTTGGAATTGATCCCGGCTCTCATACCACCGGTTACGCTTTTTTAAATAAAAATGGCTCAACGTTGTCGGTATTGGAGTATGGGGTGCTTAAAGCGAAGCCCAAGGATTCATTGATGGAGCGACTCCATACCATTGTGCCTGCACTTGAGTTATTGATTAAAGAATATTCCCCTTCCCTACTTGCTATGGAGGGGATTTTTTTTGCTAAAAATGCGAAGTCAGCTCTCATACTCGGTCATGTACGTGGGGCGATTATGGCTAAGTGCGGCGAATTTAATATGGATTATAGAGAGTTTGCTCCAAAGAGTGTTAAAATGACGGTGACTGGCCGGGGAGCCGCATCGAAAGAACAGGTGGGTGAAATGCTCAAGAGACTCCTTGGTCTTAAAAACGTTCCTCAACCAATAGATGCATCTGATGCCCTAGCCGTAGCATGGACAGGTGCTTTAAACAAGGAAATTGTATGATAGAACATTTAACAGGTATACTTATTGACGCTGCGCCTACACACCTTGTTATTTCAGTGGGTGGAACCGGGTATGGCCTTGATGTCTCTCTGACTACTGGTTCTCATTATATTTCTGTGGGAGATACGGTATCTATTTTTACTTATCTTCATGTAAAAGAAGATCAGCTTCACCTATTTGGCTTCTTTACTCGTCAGGAACGTGAAGTGTTTTTGGCACTCATTGGCATATCAGGTATAGGCCCAAAAATGGCACAACGAATTCTGTCTGAAACAACACCAGGTCAGCTGGCGCATATTGTTGCTGATGAAGATATTGTAGCGCTCAATAAATTCAAAGGGGTTGGTAAAAAAACTGCCTCACTCCTTTTAATACACTTGAAAACATCTTTTGCTAAAATGAATCTATTTGAAGAGCTTACCGCAATTGCATCGGTAGATAGCGAAGCTGTTATGGCACTGGTTGCACTCGGAGTGAAAGATAGTGCCGCTAAAAAAGCGATTGAAAGCGCAGCTAAGGTATTAGGAAAGAGTGCGACTATTCAACAACTTATTACAGAAGGTCTTAAACGGGTATGAATGAGAGAATAATTGCACCAGATCAATTGAGCAATGAGACGAATAATGATCTCTCCCTACGTCCCAGATCTATTGCAGATTTTGTTGGCCAAGAGGCCCTGAAAGAAAATTTACAAATTTCTATTACTGCAGCTAAACAACGTAATGAGGCCCTCGATCATTCTCTTTTTGCGGGACCTCCAGGGCTTGGTAAAACAACGCTTGCAGGAATAATAGCACATGAAATGGATGCGGAGCTCCACGTTACATCGGGACCGGTACTAGACAAAGCATCTGATTTAGCGGGACTACTGACTAACTTAAATAGAGGTGATGTTCTTTTTATTGATGAAATTCATAGATTACCCCGTGTTGTAGAAGAGTACCTTTACTCAGCTATGGAAGACTTTCGTCTTGATATTATGCTCGAAAGCGGACCTGCAGCAAAGAGTGTAAACTTACCCCTTGAGCGATTTACATTAATTGGGGCAACTACTCGATCGGGCATGCTCACTTCCCCATTGCGGGACCGGTTTGGATTGAGCTTTAGAATGGAAATGTATACGAGCGATGAAATTGTACATATTCTTAAACGTTCAGCTTCTCTACTCAATATTGCTATAGAAGATAATGCAGCAGAAATTCTATCACGCTTATGCCGAGGAACTCCCCGTATTGCAAATAGAATTCTTCGGCGCTGTAGAGATGTAGCACAAGTGAAAGGCGATGGTGTTATTACAACCGATATTGCTCATAAAACGGTAGTAATGCTCGGAATTGATTCGCGTGGTCTTGATGAAATGGATCGAAAAATTCTGCGGACCATCATTTCCAAATTTAATGGTGGACCAGTGGGTCTTACTACAATAGGTGCTGCGATCGGTGAGGAAGCCGATACCCTCGAAGAGGTCTATGAGCCTTATCTCATACAACAGGGGTATATAAAACGGACTTCACGAGGTCGAGTTGCTACTAAAAATGCCTTTTCGGTCTTAAATCTGGACGCTCTTTTTAAGGGGCTCGATGAGCAAGAAGACCTATTTAATTAGCTATTGACTCATGGGTCATTAAATGATATAATCCTTTTGACTGCCGATATATTAAGGCACGAGGGTAATTATGACATTAGCAGCTCGTTTAAAAGATGTTAACATTCTCCAGGATTTAGATGAACAAGAGTTGATCTATATCTCTGATATTTGTAAAGTTAAACACTTTGATTCTGGTCAAATAATATTTGAAGAAGGTTCCAATGGCGATGAACTCTATTTTATTTTAGATGGTTCAGTTGGTCTCGAAATTTCAAAATATGATGGATCAGGATTTAATAAATTTTGTACTCTTCCAACAAATGAAGTGGTTGGTGACTTGGCATTTATCGATGGCGTATCTCGGAGCTCGAGGGCAGTATCTCTTGGGTTACAGGATATAGCATTTGTAGGGCGAGCTGACCTGTACCAATGTTTTGATAACAATCCACGCGTTGGGTATCTTGTTATGAAACGACTCTGTGAGCTCATATCAAAGAGATTGCGCCTTACCAATAATATGGTTAAAAGTTCCTTAGATTTATAGCAGCTATATAGTCCCTTCATACGTATATCTCACGCAATGATACACAAATAATAATGAGAAATAGGCTTACTCTATTTTTGATAATTATTATGAAAATAGTGAAAATTTAAATGTTGTTCCATTCTCTCTTATAGTTTTGACTAAATTGTTATGAGTAACAATCTCACACCATATAAAAACAGGAATTGAAATGAAACCAGCTGACGTAATTAAATTAGCCCAAGAAAATGATGTTAAATTTGTTGACCTTATGTTTGGTGATATGTTTGGATCACTGCAACATTTTACACTCCCTATTGGCGACTTAAACGAAGACCTTTTTGTTGAGGGTGCAGCTTTTGATGGTTCATCTATTAGAGGATGGAAATCAATTGATAAATCTGATATGCTTATGATGCCCGATCCTACCTCTGCATTCATTGATCCCTTCTCAAAATTTTCTACGGTATGCTTGTTCTGTACTATACTTGAACCTCGCACTGGAGCATACTACGATAGAGATCCTCGTTCAATCGCTGCTAAAGCCGTAGAATATCTTACTGGCCAAGGAATTGGTGATACTGCATTTTTTGGACCAGAACCAGAGTTTTTTATTTTTGATTCTGTTCGATTTGTTTCTGAGCCAAATTCAGCATTTTACGCTATTGAGTCTGAAGAGTCACCATGGTCAACTGCGGATGAAGGATCATTGGGACACACAATCCCATGGAAAGGTGGATACTCGCCGGTCTCCCCTAATGACGCCCTTGCTGATTTACGTTGTGAAATTGCACTTAATATGGAATCAATGGGGATTACTACTGAAGTACACCACCACGAAGTAGGCACCGCTGGACAGTGTGAAGTTGGAACTCGATTTGGAACTATTATTGCTGCAGCCGATCAAGTTCACAAGCTTAAGTATGCTGTAAAAAATACCGCTGCGGCGTATGGAAAATCTGCGACATTTATGCCTAAACCACTCTTTGGGGATAATGGAAACGGTATGCATGTACACACATCTATCCGTAAAGGCGATGTAAATATATTTGCAGGTGATGGTTATGCAAACATGTCACAAGAAGCACTCTGGGCTATTGGTGGGATCCTTAAACATGGCCGTTCTATTCAAGCTTTTACCAACCCATCAGTTAATTCATATAGAAGATTGGTTCCTGGATATGAAGCTCCTGTTACTCTTGCATACTCAGCAACGAATCGCTCTGCCTCTATTCGCATCCCTCATGTGAATGCAGATATTGCACGACGCTTTGAGTTTCGTTGTCCTGATGCATCTGGCTCGCCCTATCTTGCATTCTCTGCTATTCTTATGGCGATGATTGATGGTATTAAAAATCAAATTGATCCAGGCGAAGCAATGGATAAAAACATATATGATCTTCCTGTTGAAGAGCTTGCAAAAATGACTGCAACATGTGCTTCATTAGAAGAGGCTCTTACTGAACTCGAAGGAGATATGGCGTGGCTCGTAGCTGGTGATGTATTCACCGCTGATATGATTGAGGCTTATATTGAGTATAAACGTGAGAATGAAATTCTTCCAATGAAACTTCGCCCAAATCCCTTAGAATTTGAACTCTACTATAGCTGCTAAGAATAGGTAATTTAAGAACATAGAACGACCATCTCATTAGAGATGGTCGTTTTTTATTGAATAGCTTTATACTTATATGTTCACTATTGTATAGGGATTGAAAGGGTAAACTCGGCCCCCTTCCCTATTCCGGCACTATGAACCGTTAAATCACCATCCATTTCACGTGCATAGTTAGCACAAGAGTGAAGCCCAAAACCATGGCCATCTTCTTTAGTGGTAAATCCATGAGTAAATATTTGAGTTAAGTTCTTTGTATCGATTCCGATACCATTGTCTCTAATGCGTATCAGTAGAGAGCCTCCTGATTGTTGACTAGTAAGGCTCAGAACTTTATACGAATCAGGAGAATGTTTAAGAGCGTCAATAGCATTATTTAGAATATTAATAAGGATATGAATAACCTTACTTTTTTGAAGTTCTATGGTAGGGGTTTGCGCAAAAACAGTCTTAATTTCGATACCACACTCTTCAATAGTATTTGCTACAATATGGAGTACATCAAGTAAGATTTGGTCAATATGTGAGTTTTCGAGTAAATAGGCATGCTTAGCGTAGTCTTGTTGGCTTTTTATGACTTCAACTGTTGCTTTTGTTTTCTCTTTCATTCTATCGAGTTCAATACCTAACTGCTCAACTTTATCAGTGTACAATGAGTCAAGTTCTATGAGATATTGGAAAAGTTTATCACCTTGAGGCGAATCTATAAATTGATGAAGTGTTCCCGCTCCCTTCTCTTTTTGAATGAGGTCATTCACTAAGTGGATTTTTGAAAAATCCCCATTGAGTATATTTTGTTCTATGAGTTCAGCAGAAATAAATACACTGGTAAGAATATTGCCGACATTGTGTAGTGCTCCCGTAGCTACTTCAGCCATACCTGCTTTATGAGCTTGTTGTACCAGTTCTTCTTGTGTGCTTAAGAGTTGTTTGGTTTTTTCATTTACTTTTATTTCGAGATTTCTTCGATATTCTTCAAGTTCTGTCTCATTATTTTTTCGATTATCTATGTCTTGTATAATAGCCATGATTGCTTTTTTATTATGGAGGTCAATAATTTTGAGTGACACCAATGACCAAAATGGTGAGCCATCCATCCTTTTTGAGCGCCACTCAAGTTGCACTTCATCTTGATTTTTAAATTTGGATATGGTCTCAGACATTTTTTCTAAAGTATACCCTTCTTCGACCGCTGAAAAAGTATCAGAACCTTCGGTCATAAATTGTTCTTTTGTGCAGCCAAACATCTTTAAAATAGACTGATTACAATCGATAACGTTATATGTTTCTGTCTCATGGATCATAATTCCGGTAGCAGAGGAATTGAAGAGTGCTTTATAATTTTGTTCTTGGTCTCGAGTAGTAAGATATGCTTGATTGAGGGTGTGAGTAATGAACCGTGTAATTGAAGCGACTATTATAAAAGAGACCGGTACTACGGTAATATCGACAATATCAGAGTGCTCACTCATCCGATTGGAAATCAGGTCTTTAAATTCCAAGATCCCAAGAATCAGTAAATACAATGAATTCAATCCAATGACTACAATAAATGAGGTACGAGAACAGAAAAGGCTTACACAGAGGAGGCCTATTGGAAATAAAATAACTGCAGTGTCATGAATACCATCATTGAGAAATAGAGCAGTATCAATAATAGACAATAAAAAAAGTGATAAAAGAAATACAGCAATTCCGAAAAATCCCTTTGAATTGAGCCATCGCATTGTAAATAAAAACGGAAGAGTGATAGCTATAAGTAAAGATGTTGTCGAGGACAAATCGCCGTCTGATGCGGTTGCTGCCCAAACTATAATAGAGCCTACAATGAGAATTTTTAAAAGGAGTTCAAGCCTGAAATGATTCAAAATCAGGTCTAAATTGGGATTGCCAAGTTTTCTAAATAAGGTGTCAATTTTTTGTAACATATGCTCCATATAGTGTATCATTAAATAGAACAATAATCTAGAACAACTCTCTTTAGAAGTGCCTCAGTGGAAAAAGTTGGTTTGATATTTTAGTTATAACAATTCGAGTTTTTGTATAATCTTCAATGAAACGCTCTCTAATATGGTGCTTGTGTATATCCCGATAATTAAGTTTAAAGGCTATAAGCCTGAGTTCTTCATCTGATTCTGGTAAAAGATGCAGTTGCTGGAGACCATTTATTTGTAAGGTATGCTCTATTGCCCTTAAAAACGAGTAATGCTTAGAAAGTTCAACACATTCAGTATCAGTAATGATTGAATGTTGGCTCAGTAAAAAAAGAGCTTTTAGTGTGTTTCCTGTAACAATTTCAGGATTTTGTTTCCCATGAATAACTTGAAGACGTTGTACGTAGAATTCTATAGTACGAATTCCACCAGGACCATTTTTAACCTCTCGTTCTAACTGAGAATCTTTGGTGAGGCCATCAAGCACAATATATCTGAGTTTTTCCATACTCGATTGAATAGAAGAGATTCGTGATGGGTCAAAAAGGAACCCTTGAATCTCTTCGATGAGAACAGCTCCAGCAGAGATATTTCCGCAGAGTGGAGCAGCTTTTAACCAGATTTGTAGTTCCCATCCTTGAGCATCATCACTATAATAGTCAATATAATGATTGCGAGTTGCAATCATTGCCCCTTGTGACCCATAGGGCCTTAGGTTGGTATCAACCCTAAAGAGTTGTCCAAAGCGTGATGTTTCGTGTAGGGCCTTAATAAATCGGTTGTTGACTTTTTCGAGCAACGTACGGTCATCTCTACTTAAGTGAGGATCAACGACAACAAAGAGAATATCTATATCGGATGAGTAGTTAAGTTCATGCCCCCCAAGTTTGCCCATTGCGATAATTACTTGCCGATTGGATAAGTGTTGGTAGCCCATAGTTTTGAAAATATACTGATAGATTATGTTACATATGGCGTATGAAAGGTCGGATATCTCCGAGACAATTTGACCGAGAGAGGTGTTGAGATAGCTATCTCTTAATGAAATTCTGACATATTCGTCATTTCGGTACTTCCGGATACGGTTTAAGAATGCGTGATGATCTTTTTGATATTGAGCACATTTAGATTCAATATCCTTAGTAAACTGATCGTACGATTTTTTTACTTTCAAATTCCCTGAATCAATTAATTTATGCAATATCGCTGGGTCATTAGCATAGGCATTCGCTAAAAAATCACTCTGAGCAAATATGTGAAGGACCATTTCAAGATATGAGGTATCATTTGAAATAGCTAAAATGAGCTGGTTTACATCCTCAGTAGTATTTTTTAAAAGGTATTCAATGTTTATCGAAATTTTTTCTGCAGCAGGAGAACGAATTAAATATTTCTCTATGAGGGCAAAAAAACTGAGGAGTAAAGGGGCCTGATCTTTATGCTCTTCGAGTATACGCTTGAGAATGGCGAGGGTTTTATTTTGGGTTGAGAGCTCTAAACGTTGTAAAATGAGCTCTATTTTCAGTGGACTCAGTTCTTCGGTAACGGCGTCAACAAGGCCAGGTAAATACTCTTCTGTGGTATAAACAGTGCTATTGAATATTGAATCATAAAAGAGGGCGTTGTTATGACGGTAATATTCTATATCACTCTGAAGCGTACTGTAATGAGATTCTATTTTCCGATATTTCATTCGACGTGACAAAAAAAGAAATTCAGAACTTTCCTCTGAAGGGAGTTCGAGATCTTTAGCATTACCTGAGACAATTCTTAAATTATTAATAAGACGATGAAAAAATGAGTACCCATTAAAAAGTTTTTCATACAGCGCAGGAGAAATTAACTCTTTATTTAAGAGAATGGTCATCACACCAGGTATATTAGTATAACGGAGTTCGGGTATTGATTTTCCGTGAAATACTTGAAGGTATTGGATAGGATATTCAATATCTACCAATCCACCACGAGATAGTTTTGCATTAAAAAAATGATGATTTGTGAGATGTTGGATCTGTTTTTGTCTCAATTTGTAAAGTGGTTGACTCTCAATATGATAGCTTTCATAAAGAATACTATCGCGTATGCTGAGTATCTCTTTTTGGAAGGAGTCATCACGGGCAACAATTCTGGCTTTGGTGAGGGCTAGTTTTTCATAAGAAAGTGTTGATTCCTTCTCGAGATAATACTCCTTCCATCGTCTAAGACTACAAGCAAGTGCGCCTTTTTCCCCATCAGGACGTAATCGAAGGTCAAGGTCAAACATTCCCTCTTTTTTGGCTTTATAGCTTCGGGTAAAAAGTTCTATCATTCTGTTGAAGAATTCTTGGTTGGAAGCTGGAGTCCGTCCTCCAAAACACTGTTGATTATCTTTGTAGATAAATACCAGTTCGAGATCCGAAGCATACCCCATTTCAATAGAACCATATTTCCCGAGACCCATGAATGCATAGGGGCATGCCTGTTCGTTATAACGTGGTGAACCATAACGCTCTTTGGTTTTTTCGTAACAACAATCAAGCATCGATGAAATAATAACATCGGCGAGTTGAGATAACTTTTGAGAAAAGATAGAGAAATTAACTCTATTAAGTATTTGATGTGAAAGTTCTAACCTAAGTAATTCATTGTCTTTAAATAGGTTGATGCGAGAAATCTTTACATCAAAGTCAAGATCCGCACTGAGAGTGTTCCCCAACTCCATAGTTAGGGTCTCTTTTGTTTTTACACGTTGTAATTCTTTAACGTTCTTAAATAGAGGAAGAAGGTTCTCTTGTTGGTTTTTGGCAAAATCCTCCCATACGCTGTTTCCTGAACCAAAGAGCTTGGCCATATGCTCAAGAATTTCTTCAGAATTATTTTTGAGATATTCAAAGTCATTTTTATCGTCCTGCAGATATTTTTTGAGAAAAGAATAAAAGTTTTGAATGGAACCACTGTAGTCAGAGGCTTGAGGGAGATAGGTAAAAAACTGTTTGATAAGGGCGACTGAAACCTTTATCTTTTGAAGTTCATTTTGCTGGTTGATGGCATGGTTGTTTTTATCGGTAAAGACAATAAGGTCATCTACGGTGTTATGTTTAGTCTGCAAGACCACTGATTTAATAGTGAGTTGCAAAAGATTAAGTGCATAGGATAGTGTGTAGATGAAAAAAGGAGTATCTTGCCCCAATACCTTTAAGTAGGTGTTGGTATCGTCAAAGTCTATGCTAATGTCAAGAGGTTCCACGATAGGAGTCCTAGTGACTTCTGTATTAGTGATAAACTGTCCTACAAGGGTGTTTACCCGATGACGTACTGCAACCATGCCACTTTTTTTATAGAGTGCTAGAAAGTCATTTAAATGAAGAGATATAAGCTCTTGAATTACCTCTGGAGATTGTGTTGTTGTAACTTGGAACCAATTAAATACTTTTGGTTTATCACGATAGAAATCTGTAGCTAAATTATCAGAACATGGACCATAGGTAAAACCTCGAGCGGATCCAATGTTGAACCCTGAAACGGCTAAAGTACCTGTGGCAATGGAAAAGAATCCTTGAAAATCATATGCTATGAGAGTGATTTCGACAGTACCAGGAATTGTTGTGTGTGTAGAACAGAGAAAAGGCTGGTTGGTTAGTTGGGTAAGAGCGGTAAGATGTTTCTTTATAGTAGAATCATCAAAAAAGGCAAAGTAATCACTTTGCAGGCGCTCCCAATGATGTATCCAGATGTCTCCGAATGTGCTCTGAAATGATTTAAATAGTGTGCTTCTCATATAGTATGATATATAAACAAAAAAGCAGCCTCAGGAGGCTGCTTTTTTAATATGAAAGGCAGTTATTCTATTTATTAAGCATTTGTGCTATAACACCTAGAGACATCGCTTTGGTGTGCTTTTTACCATTGATGTAGAATGAAGGAGTTCCGCGAACGCCCACTGATGACCCAAGAGCCATATCTGCTTTTATAACAGCATTAGATGCTGCATTGAGAACCATATCTTTTTTGAATTGCTCCATATTTAATCCAATTTTTTTAGCAACATCAATAAATGTAGCTTCAGAAAGGTTTTTGTATTGAGGAGCAAGAGCATTTCTGTATTCAAAGAATTTACCTTGGTTATGAGCAGCCATTGACGCAGCATGCGCAGCAGGTGCTTTTTTGTGGAAACTGAGTGGAAAATGCTTGAAGACAAGACGAACCTGTTCAGGATATTTTTCCATTATACGTTGTACTTGTTCTGTTGCACGTGCACAATATGGGCATTGAAAGTCAGAAAACTCAACGATGGTAATTTTAGGATCTTTAGCTCCCATAACAGGGCTGGTTCCTTCAGGAATTACGTGAGCAGTCTCTTCTGCCATTTTTTGCTGTTTGATACTTGCAAGGCTTGCACCTTTGCTTTTCAAATACCATTTAATAAGCTCGAGCTCTTCTTGGATTTTAGCAACATCCCCATTAGATGAACTTTTTTTGTCCCCTTCAGCCTGACAAGCCATAATTGAGACGAGTATGATGGCTGCGCTAAATATGAGTTTTTTCATTGTTGTACCTTTTAACATCCCTGCTTTTGGGGTGCGAATTATAAATTATCCCTTTAATATAACAAGTTAGCACGTTTTTGAATAGCAAAAGTAGAGTTTTTTAGTATTTCACTTCACTTGTTCTTAGATCTAGAAATAGTTATATTTCGTAGAAAATAACCTAAATAACAAAGAAAAAGGAACAATCAATGACAACTGCTGCTCCAGAAAAAATGGAATTTCAGACAGAAGTTAAACAACTTCTGAATCTCATGATACACTCTCTCTATTCACATAAAGAGATCTTCTTACGTGAGTTGATATCAAATTCGTCAGATGCTCTTGATAAAGTACGCTTTGAGTCACTTACCAACAAAGACCTTCTTGGTGAAGACAGTGATTTGAAAATTTCTATCTCGCTTGATGAAGAAAAAAATATCATCACTATCGCTGATAACGGTATCGGTATGAATCACGATGATCTTATTGCAAATCTTGGTACTATTGCTCGTTCTGGCACTAAAGCTTTTATGGAAAATATCAGTGGTGATGACAAAAAAGATATGAGTCTTATTGGTCAATTTGGTGTAGGTTTTTACTCGCTCTTTATGGTTGCTTCACACGTTGAAGTACTGACTAAAAAAACTGATGAAGAAAAAGGTTGGTCGTGGAAGTCTGAAGGGACTGGTGAATTCACCATTGAAGAAGCTGAACGTGAGAGCCGTGGCACAAGCCTTATTATTCAACTCAAAGAAGAAGAGAAAGAGTATGTAGGGACTTGGAAAGTAAAATCATTAGTTACTAAATATTCTGAATACGTAACCCACCCTATTGAGCTTACGTATCTTGAAACCGTACCTGCTGATGAAGAGAAAAAAGTTGAAGAGACGACTGAAATAAAAAAAGAAATTCTTAATGCTAAACCTGCATTATGGAGACGCCCTAAGAAAGAAGTTACTCAAGAGCAGTATGATGAGTTCTATCAGCACGTTTCTAATGATTACAATAAGCCATTAACGCAATCTCATAATAAAGTTGAGGGTACACTTGAGTATGCTTCACTTCTTTTTGTTCCGGGTAAAGCTCCTTTTGATCTATATAATCAAGATTCAAAAACAGGTCTTAAACTCTATGTAAAGCGTATTTTCATCATGGATGAGTGTAAAGAACTCGTGCCACCTTACCTTCGTTTTATTAAAGGTATAATTGACTCTGAAGATCTTCCACTGAATGTTTCTCGTGAGATTTTACAGTCAAATAAAGTTGTAGATAATATCAAAAAACATGTAACTACTAAATCTCTTGCGATGTTAAAAGATTTAGCTGAAAACAAACCTGAAGAGTATCTCACTTTCTGGAAAGAAATGGGTAATGTGCTTAAAGAAGGTTTTTACATGAATTTCGAAAACTTAGATGAGCTTAAAGCACTGCTCCGTTTTCAATCAACTGACGGTTCATCTGAAAAAGATTATACATCAATTACAGAGTATGTGAAACGTATGCGTGAGACTCAAGAGGATATATATTATATCACTGGTGAGTCGAGAAATGCCGTTGAATCAAGCCCTCACTTGGAAATGTTCAAAGATAAAGGAATTGAAGTTCTCTATCTTGTTGATCCTATTGATGAATGGGTAACTCAGTCTCTCAGTGAATTTGATGGTAAAAAGTTGAAAAATATTACTAAAGGTGATATTGACCTCGACGATGATGAGACCAAAGAAGAGAATAAAAAAGCTGAAAAAGAAGCTAAATCAAAACTCAAAGGTATCATCGAAGCGATACAAGCTAAACTTGATGCAGATATTAAAGAAGTGAGAATCTCTAAACGCTTAAAAGATTCTCCTTGTTGTTTGATTGCTGATGAAAATGATATGGGCGCAAACATGGAACGCATCATGAAAATGAGCGGACAAGAACTCCCTAAGTCTAAGAAAATTATGGAGATAAACCCTGATCATAAAATATGGCAACATGTTGATACACTCTTTAAAGCTGATAAAAAAGATGCTACGGTTAATGAGTGGATTGAAGTGATGTACGATCAAGCCCTTCTTGCAGAAGGAACGGAGCTTAAAAGCCCTGGTGACTTCGTGAAGAAAATGAATGCCCTTCTTTCTAAAACTGTTTAGTTGATAGAAAGTTGATACAATTAAAAAAGGCTGTCTCTGATGAGGCAGCCTTTTTTTGTTGAGCACAGTAAGTTCAACAAAAATATACCATTGTATCAATGAGCTCTTTAGAAAATTTCCACAAATCACAACAATATCTCTATATTTTATTAAGTACAAAATTAAGTAGGTTATTTATGCAGAAACGAAGAGGAAGACCACCCCTCTCTCCTGAAGAGAAAATTCGCCGTCAAGAGCAAAAAGAAGAGCAGATTGGATATAATCTCCTCCTTCCCGTTCAGCTGCATGAAAGACTTAATACCAAAATATTTGATAGTGGTATTTCAAAAAAAGAGACTATGGAGCGTCTTATTCAGGTTTATTTACATGGTGTATACGGCACCGTCCCTAAAGAGACGCGTGATTCTTTTTATGAAAAGGTCCAAAATAGCGGCCAAACAGTAAGTCAAGCAATTGAAAAAGCGATAAAACTTTACCTAAAAGAGGATGCACCCTAATGCTTAGTCAACTACTATATGAACTTACCAATATGAGTATTTTTGAAGGACGATTATTTCGGGTTGGTGCGGCAGCACTTTCTGCGATTATCATGGTAATGATATTTATGCCTCTGTATATCAAGTTTCTTCATAGGATCGATGCAACCTCAGATTTTGATAAGACTTCGGAACAAAAATCACCACCAATTATGGGTGGGCTCTTATTGGTGATTGTTTCTATAATTTCATCGCTCTGTTTTGCACATCAAAATAGTTATGTGATTTCTACTCTCGCAATTTTAGCTGCATATGCAGGTGTGGGTGCATTAGATGATATTGCAAAGATTAAGAATAAAAGGCTCGTTTCGATGGGCAAGATTTCCCCTGCAGAATACCAAGATAAAGCTGATGGAATTTCGTCTACCCTCAGACTCTTTCTCTATTTTTTCTTTAGTTTTGTTGTAGCGGTATTTGCCTATAAATTTATTCCTGAGCTTAATGGCCACCTAACGGTTCCTTTTATGAAGGATGCAGACCTCTACCTTCCTAAATGGATATTTATCCCTTTTATGTCATTTTTTATTGCGGCTACGGCTAATGGCACAAACTTCACTGATGGTCTTGATTCACTTGTTTCGGTCCCTATTATGACTGCAATGACGTTTATTGGTCTGGTAGCTTACATAAGTGGTAATTTCATATTTTCCCAGTATCTCCATTTAACATTCTTACCTGGTGTGGATGAACTGTTCCCTATTGCTGGTGCAATAATAGGTTCACTACTGGCGTACCTTTGGTTTAACTCACCACCCGCTCAGATCTATATGGGTGATGCTGGCTCTATTGGCTTTGGCGGTGCAATTGGTATAATGTTCATATTCATACAGGCAGAGCTCTTTTTACCAATTATCTGTTTCATCATATTGATAGAAGCGCTATCCGTAGTGATGCAAATCAGTTATTTTAAAATGACGCGTAAAAGGATCTTTTTATGCGCTCCTATTCATCACCATTTTCAAATAAAATGGAAAGATCAGTTTAAATCAAAGCCCCTTCTTAATTCGAAGATTGTGTGGCGCTTTCATATAGTCTCTATAGTCATGTTGATTCTAGGACTCGTAATTTTCTTTAAGGCTCGTTAATGGAACATCTTACAAAAATAGTATCACAATACAATCAAGAACATCTTGTCGCATTTTACAATGAGCTTTCTGAAGAAGAACAGCAAAAACTTGTTCAGCAAGTAGAAGAATTAGACTTTAAAAGAGTTATTAAAACTTTTAATGATAACGTTTCAAATCACGAAGAAGCCATTGACACTCTGGAGCCCTTACCTTTTAAATCTATTTCTGAAACTACGAAAGAAGACCTTGAACTTTGGTTTTCGAAATCGCGAGATGCATTTTTAAAGGGAGAAGTTGCTGCGTTTTTGGTTGCCGGTGGACAGGGTTCACGGCTTGGATTTGATGGTCCTAAGGGGGCTTTTGATATGGGGCTTCCTAGTGGAAAAAGCCTTTTTCAGCTACAAGCTGAACGCTTATTGAATTTAGGTAAGAATTATGGAAAAATAATACCCTGGTACATAATGACCAGTGAGTTGAATAATGAAGCAACAGTTCAGCATTTTAAAAAGTATGACTTTTTTGGCTACCCACTAAAAGACATACACTTTTTTAATCAAGGAATGATACCTGCTTTTAATGCGGAGGGTTCGATACTTCTCCAGAGCAAAAGTGAGTTGGCGCTCGTTCCTGATGGCAATGGTGGTTGTTTTGCTGCTCTTGAGCGTTCGGGAATGCTTGAAGACATGAAACAGCGGGGAGTAAAGCATATCTTCCTCTATGGTGTTGACAATGCCCTCGTTGAAGTATGTGATCCTGAGTATGTGGGGTTCTACCTCTCAGAAGGAAAAGAGGCCTCTGCAAAGGTTGTGAAAAAAGCATACCCTGATGAAAAGGTTGGCCTTTTTGCATTGAAGAACGGTAAACCAGGAGTTATTGAGTATTCAGATATTGATGATGAGACGCGGCAGAAAACTGATGATGCGGGAAATCTCGTGTATGATGGTGGTAATATTGCGGTACACATGATAACGGTTGCTGCAGTTGAACGGCTCCAAGAGAGACCACTCCCCTATCATACGGCATTTAAGAAAGTATCCTATGTTGATACCAACGGGGCACTTATAAAGCCTGAGACTGAAAACGCTTATAAATTTGAACAGTTTATGTTTGATATTTTTGGAGATGTTGGTGAGCTCTCTCTTTTTGAGGTTGACCGAGCATGCGAATTTGCGCCTATTAAAAATGCTACAGGAAATGATTCTCCTGAAACTGCCAAAAAATTACTATTAGAGTTGCATACTCAGTGGTTGAAAGATGCGGGCCTCACCATTCATGACGATTGTTATTATGAAATTTCACCTCTCATCAGTAGTTATGGGGAAAACCTCAGTCAACAAACTTTTGATGTGGGGCTTGAATCAGGACTCATTTATTCTGTGAATCGGTAGTAGTGCATTTAAAAATCATTATAATAGTGTTGAAATGTATGGTGCGGGTAGTAGTGATGCTACCCCTTCCTATACATTATCTCATTATCAGACTTCTCTTTGTATTTAAACAATCTCTTTTTCCAAGAGTCGTTCAAAGAATACAGTATCGAATTTCAAGAGTACCAGGATTAAAACCTGACCTATGGAATATTTTTCGAAATAGCTGGTTTAACACCATTGCTATGACCCGGCATGCACTGAATCCACGTTCAGTTGCCATTGACTTTTTTACAAAAAATGACAACACGTTACTGAGCGACAACCAGAATCATATTGTGTTTGGAATCCATAGCGGTGCTTTTGAGCTTATGCACCTTGCTCTCGCACATGCAAATAAGCCTGTATACGTTATCACTGAAATGGTACAAAACCCCCTTATACATGATTTGGTCGCAGCAATTCGAGGGAGGCGGAACCTGTATCACTTAACGCCAGAGCAATTTGTAAAAGAATATAGAACAATAGTATCACGACCATCAATTGTTGCCTTAGTTATTGATCAAGGGAGAGGTTCTCCTTCTGGGAGTGTGTGTATAGAACAATTAGAAGTTCCCTATTTTGCAAAGCTTATTCATAGACTTCATAATAAGGGGTTCTTAGTTCATTCAATAAGTACGGTACCACAAACAGTAAAACGTCACTCGCTTATTATAAAATCGTTCAATGTCAATTTACATAAGTCACTTGTTGTATTTGTGGAAGGGACTATTAAAAAGACAATCGTGATGAACCCAAATCAATGGATTTGGCATTACCCTCGATTTACTGAAAAAAATTAAAACGTTATTCTTGATTCATGGAACGGTGAATTTTATCAAACGCTGAATCATTGAGTGCATTATTAAACTCACGATGAGATTTATAAGTGTACTCGAAATACCGTTCCCATAATTCATCAAATTCCATACAGAGATAGATAAACACTTTGTCTTTCCATGGTTCTAATGCGGCAAATGCAGCGTCGTACATCTTGACACGAATTTCCTTGGTGTAGGTTATTTTGTTGTCAGGAGTTTCTTCTGTTGGCATTTGAAGCAGCTTTGACTTCGTATAGCTTTTTCTGAGCGTATCTTCTATTCCACGAATGAGCGTAATGGTTCCGACTGAGAACCAGAGTACTTCATCGGGAGTAAACATATCCATGATTGATTGTACTAAGTCGGTATACCCTTGCTCAAATCCTTGATAGTACATCATAGGGTGCATATGAAAGCCGACCTTAATCCCTTTATCAGCAAGAGAGCGAGCGGCACCAAGACGTTTTTCAAGTGAGGCCGTCCCATGTTCTTCGTTGGATATGACTTCTTGAGGATTGATGGTAAAGCTTACACAGGTATTGGCAGGTATTTCATTTTCTAAAAGATATTTTATGTTATTTGATTTTGTTTTAAGTTCTAAAATGATGTTAGGGTACTGGGCAGACCATTCAAAAAGGTCTGTTAGTATGTTTCCCCTGTTTCCCCATAATAGAGAATCAGAACTATTACCTGTTCCAATGCGATAAGTCTCATTAGGATCTATATGGGTCTCAGCAAGTTTCTCTTTTAAATTTGTCGGTATGTAAATATCAGCAATTTCATAATTGTTTTGTAAAATACAGTAAGTACAGGTCATTCCACAGTTTTCAACAACATTGAGTACTTTAAGGTCGCAGCAGACTCCGCATGATTTAGACGCTGCTGGGCAGGTTTGCAGAATGGAATCAGTAATTTCTTTATCGTGGTATTTATATCGAGGAGTGCGCTCTTTTTCGGTCTCGACTGAGTATTCACGGGGTTGTGCAAGATACTCTGTATAGGTGAGTCGAATCTGCTTGAAAATCCATGCACCTTGTTGCTTGGGTTGCATTTGTGATTTTTCTGTAAGACAGGTTTGAATGAGTTGTTCTAACTTCTCAAAAAATGAGTCAAAACCCCACATTTCTGCATCTATAATATATTGACCCATAATTTTTAATTGAGAATGGGTAAAGCGGAACTCATTCTCAAAACGCTGAAGGAGTAAAATATACTCAGCTGATATTTTGTTATAAAGGTCCTTAGGAATCGCACTTGTAATTTTTTCTACCATGGCCCAAAGATAGCATTTTTTAACAGTTAGGTCTTGGGTAGAGGAGCAAATCTACATGGTTGTATTAATATGAAATACATAAGAGCTTAGGTCGTGGGTATTTAGAGGGTGATTTTTATGCTTAAAATAAGAATAGAGCCAACGATAAGCTGGAGTGCTATGATTTTATGAATTATTGATTGAAATATCACAAGAAACCCTTTTGAGTAGCACTCAATCAATGTATGTAATTCTGTTACATTTGACCGTGATGGTTGTCACACATGGCCCATTTTATACAAAAAAATCCCTCTTTTGTATAAGAGGGATTATCATTAGGCTATATGTTTCTTGTATTAGCGCTAGTATGTCGCTTCTTTTGGAGCTGATTTCTTTGGTTCAGGTGTTGGGTTCTTTTTGGGGCTCACCGGAGTCGTAGATTTTGTTTTATCGGTCTCTTGTTGTGCTTTTTGAACTTCAACGGGAGTGGCTGTTACTGTAGGTTCCGGTTTCGCTTCTGCAGAATCATTTTTAATGATCTGTTTTGCTGTAGCGTCTTGTAGCTCTTGTACTTTTTCTATGTTGGTCTTAGCAATTGGTTTACTTTTCGTTTTGGTGCTATCAGAAGTGCCTTTTTTAAGCGGTTTAGCCAGAGAGTCTTTTTTGATTTTATTCTCTTTCATTTTTTTGAGAAGCTCTTTCTTTTTCTCGAGAGCGCTCTTTTCTTTTGCTACAGGTAGTTTTTTCTGTTTGGATTTGTCGATGCTCTCTTGCTCTTCAAAGAGTTCATCTGCGTATTTACGAGGTTTCTCGTGTTTATTCAATCGTTTTGTAATCTCTGCTTGAGTCAACACTTGTTGCGCCGGAAATACACATCTTAATCCGAGTGCATCACTCCAAAAGCGAGGGTCTTCATATTCATTCCAGTCATTTTTAAGATAACTCGGGTCATCTTTCCATGAGCCGCCTTTATATATTTGACTAAAGCCAAATGTTGCTCCTGTCGGGTCTTTGGCAGTTACAATATTTATAAAGAAATACGGATCAACATCGTCAGTCCATTCTGCAACATTTCCGTACATATCGTAGAGCCCCCATGCATTTGCCTTCTTGGATCCAATTTTGTGTGGCCCATATTCAGGGTGCTTTTTACCGAGATTCAGGCTGTTTGCATCATAGATAGCATAGGGTGAACCATCAACCGTTTCGGCCCCCCAGAAAAAGTAGCTCGATGTTCCTGAGCGAGCAGCGTATTCCCATTGTGCTTCAGTAGGAAGGTCTCCCCCAATATCTTCACAGAATTCTTTAGCCATATCCCAGTCAACATTATGGGCTGGAACGCTATCGTGCTTAAAGCTGTATTCATAGCGCTCATCATCATCTTCTGCCGTGCCTCGAATACGTTGATAATGACGTTGGGTAATTTCATAGGTATTAATAGCAAAAGGAGACATAAGTACATTGCGCCCTTTATAATCAAATCGCCCTCGCTGTATCTCAACTACATCCCCTCTGAGGCGTTGGAGATCACGTTTGAGGCGTTTTGCTGTTCGGTCACGTTGTTTATCTTGTAAGTATTTTTGTTTGTTCGATGCGATCATATCCTTTTTAGCTTCAGAATTTGTGAGATCGTCGAAGTATTTTTTGACAATGGTATTTTCCATAATATAGGGTGGAAGACTAAAATCTCCATCAACCGCATACTCTGCCCCATCAACAACTATAGCTATTTCTTTCAATATATAATAGCGAGATACCGTAGCAGTAGCCGTTGTGATTTTGGCTGATTTATTTTGGTAGATTGCCTTGAGTACCACCCCTTTCTTAGGTGCTTTCTTAAGTGTTTTGCTTTTTGCGCTACTCAATCCATTAATGGCTACCGTATCTAACCCTTTAGGAAGAACCGCTATACCTTTAAATAATGCATCTATTCTTTTGTTCAAGGCTGAAAATTTAAATTTGAGACCGTATTTCCCAGTGGCTTTATCAAGGAGCTTAGATTTGAGACCATCAGGAATGAGGTACACTGTTCTATCCTCTTGTTCCAATGCAAAAATGCGTTCTTTAAGTTTCAGCCTTAATGATTCAAACCCATCAATAGTTGTTCTGTAGGGTGCTGTAGATATTCTAAAGGTTGAGAGTTTTTCTTTTTCAAACAGATCAGAATACACATCAAAGAGTTTAGTTTCTGCTGGTGGAAGTGAGTCGGGTTTTGCTATCGGCTTTGGATATTTAGATGAGTACTCTTTAAAGCGCCCTTCTAATTTGGAATGAAGATTAAGTAATGCAGTATTCAGTGTATCGAGCTTAATAGTCAGAGACTCTACGCTGTCCGTTTCAGTAATTTCAAAAGTATTCTCTTTTGAATTGGTACCTTCGGGCGCTGGGAGTTCCGCTAATAGTACCGGAGGTTGGGATTGATTTTCTGAATCCATGCGGTAAACGATTGAATAATACCCTTTCTTTTGAAGGGTGTAATGCGTTACCCCAGGAGTGATATCTGATAAACCACACGGGGTGGTACAGACTTCAACACCATTATTGAGTACTGTGACCCCTGCTGGTTCAGTGGTTATTGTAAGCTTTTTTAAGTCCACGGTATTGACTGGTTTAGTAGCAGTATTCGGAGAGGACTCCTTCACTGGAACGGTTGTGGCGGCAGGTGCTTGTGATGCATCTTGTGCAAATAGACTGATGTGGCTTATACCAACAGCTAGCACTAACGTTAAAAGAGTGGCGCTCGATTTCATACTGGTTCCTTTTATGTATGAATTACAGACGATTTATTATCGCAATTTATCGAGCTAATTACCAGTGAAAAGTATGTAAAAGAGTTCTGTGGGCTAAATATGAACAAAAAAAGCCTAGAGTAAGGCATAACTTACTCTAGGCTGTAGATAGAATGAGAGAAAACGGTTATCGGTACAGTACCGCTTGTTTTTTCTGTATTTCTGCATCAACAAGGTATTCACCATAATTGAGATAACTATCGATCATGCCCTTTGGGCCAAGTTCAATGATTCGTGTTGAGATAGTCTCAATGAATTCTCGGTCACGTGAAGTAATCAAGAGTGTCCCTTTGTAGTTAATAAGGGAGTTATTTAGTGCGGTGATAGATTCAAGGTCAAGGTGGTCAGTCGGCTCATCAAAAAGGAGTACATTTCCCTGCTGAATCATCATACGAGAAAGCATACAACGTACTTTTTCACCACCTGACAATACATTACACTGTTTTTGTGATTCATGCCCCGAGAAAAGCATTTGACCCAGAAAACCACGAACATAACTTTCATCATCATCTGTTGAGTATTGACGAATCCAATCAACTAAGTTGAGGTCTGATTGGAAGAATTTAGTGTTATCATGAGGAAAGAGTATTGGTGTGGTAGTAATACCCCAACGGTACTCCCCTCCAGTAGGTTCGATTTCACCATCGAGTATTTGAAGAAGGCGTGATATGGCTAATTTACTTTTAGAAGTAAAGGATATTTTATCACCTTTATTTACTGAAAAAGTAAGATCTTTAAAGAGTACTTCACCGTTTTCGCTATAGCTAAGGTTTTCAACATTAAGAATGTCTTTCCCGGCTTCTTTTTCGGTATTAAAGACAATATGCGGGTATTTACGACTCGATGGTTTGATTTCCTCGATGTTGAGTTTTTCAATCATTTTCTTACGGGATGAAGCCTGTTTAGATTTTGCAGCATTTGCACTAAAACGGCGAACAAATTCTTCGAGCTCTTTCTTTTTGTCTTCCATCTTTTTGTTACGGTCTTTAATTTGACCCAGTGCTAGTTGACTTGACTGATACCAAAATTCATAGTTACCCGTATACATCTGAATTTTTTTGAAGTCAATATCTGCAGTATGGGTACACACCGCATTAAGAAAGTGACGGTCATGGGAAACAACAATAACAGTGTTGTCAAAATTGGCTAAAAACTCTTCGAGCCATTTAATAGAGAGTACGTCAAGATTATTGGTAGGTTCATCGAGTAACAGAATGTCTGGATCGCCAAATAAGGCCTGACAGAGTAAAATCCGAACTTTCATTTTCGCTTCTATGTCTACCATAGGCGTATTGTGGAGTGATTCTGGAATACCAATGCCCGAGAGCATA
Source organism: Fibrobacterales bacterium (assembly GCA_051532055.1). GTDB lineage: Bacteria > Fibrobacterota > Fibrobacteria > Fibrobacterales > JAOPTW01 > JAOPTW01. The sequence goes on from JAOPTX010000064.1 coordinate 42,165, forward strand.
TTTGCTGCATTTGACTCAGCATCCCAGCCATTAAGGTCGGCAAACTCGCCCTCGAGCTCACCAGCGCGAATACCATCTTCATCGCTAAAATCTTCTTTGGCATAGATGGCGTCTTTCTCTATAACAATATCGTAGAGTCTTTTATGGCCATAAAGCACTGTATTAAGTACAGTAAATTCATCAAATTCAAAGTGATCTTGTTTTAAAATGGCCATTCTAAGGCCGCCAGGAATATTAATACCCCCTGAACTTGGCTCAATATCACCAGACATGATTTTTAAAAAGGTTGATTTACCGGCACCATTTGCACCAATAAGCCCGTAACAATTTCCCGGAGTAAATTGGCAATTAACTCCTTCAAAAAGAAGTTGTGAACCAAATGAGAGTGATACATTATCTACCGTAATCATATACGTTACCTGCATTGAAATCTTAATTTTGAACAAATTTAGTAAAAATAGACCTATATGGTTTTCAATTCCAAAATAGCACATCTAATAAAGGATTTTTTACCAAAGCGGTTGGCTATTAATGTTATATTGACTTTAGACGAATTGCTGGAAACCGAAATGCCTCTCTATCATTTTGCTTCAAAACCGCTCTCAGTGTATCAAGACCTTTTTAGTTTTAACTCTTTAACGCCTGATTCTGTTATAGAAGACACTTCTAATAGTATGATTCTTGAGTTTACGCTTAAAAATGGTCTAGAGATACTTTCGATTCTCCCCTCTTTGAGCTATATCCCTGCAGACACTTTCAGTTTCCAATTTTCCATAACGGCTGAAGGATATGAGTTTTTCCTCGTGCCCTGTGGACTACCCCATGCGCCATTTGCCGAACGGTATAAAAACCAACCACGCTTTGAGCATATGTATACGGCAGTAGATATGCTTACTCTTACTGAGGGGCTTAAAGAAGATACCACTATTACACTGTATCTTAATACCATGAAACAAATAGACTTAAGGAAGTTAAATGTGTTTGTTTCGCTTAAGGTAGCCCATGAAGCACTCGAATTATCTGAGTACTGTATGGATGAGCAGACTATTGTTCCTTTGAGTCAAATGGGTTTTAATAGTGATATCAAAAACCGAATTTGTTCGCCCGTATCCACAGGAATGGTACTGAGTAATCGATTAAATGATGTGGATATTACTCAGGTAATCCAGAATTCCTATAACGAAATTGAAGAAATATATGGCGTTTGGCCTCAGGCGATATATGCAGCCAATATGACTAAATCAAATGGATTTGTAGGGCAACTTTCAACGTCTCAAGAATTAGAGGCGCTTTTGGAAAATGGTGAGCCATTTGTCGCTAGTATCCAACATAGTGGTGACTTAGAGGGTTCCCCTCTTACAGAAACGAAAGGACACCTAGTTGTTGTAACCGGTGTAGACGATGATGTAGTTCTCTGCAATGACCCCGCAGGTGCTCATGACTTAGATGTACCTCTTTCCTATGATCGAGATCAATTTTTTAAGGCTTGGGAACGAAGTGGCTATACTTTTTATGGATTTTTTAATTAGAAGCATTATTGTTGTTTTTAAAAATTCGATATTACGGCATACGCCATAGGCTACACCTCCACACGGTATGGAAATTTGTATATTTCCCCTCATTGTCCTTTATAGGTTTTGGAATTAATGTTTGAATTAGTATTCGCACTCTCACTTTCAATTGTTGTATCTGCTTTTTGTTCTGTTTCAGAAGCCGCTTTTTATAGTGTTCCCGCAGCGTCAGTTGAGAGTATGCTCGATTCTGGACGTAAACGGTACCGATACCTAAAGCATATCAAATCTGATATTGAAAAGTATATTGCCTCGATTTTGATTATAAACACTTTTGCAAATGCCTATGGTGTTTACCTCGCAACCCGTGCAGCTGAAAAGTTGTTTGATGAGGTTTATTTGCAGATGCTTCCTTGGGTCTTGGGTGGTCTTATTTTGATTTTTGCAGAGATGTACCCTAAAACACTGGGAGTTAATTATGCAAAAGAACTCGCCCCGTATTTGGGAATCCCCTTCTATTTTATCACAAAACTTCTCACTCCTCTTATCTGGATCACTCGGCTTTTTACTCAAACGGTAACCAAAGAAAAAAATGAAGCCTATAGCTTAGATGAAATTCAGAGCATGGCGTCGCTGAGTGCCACTGAAGGAAGTATTGATCGACAACAGGCCATGGTGATAGATAATATTTTGAGCATGGATAATGTGTATGCCCGTGATATTATGACACCCCGTACCGTAATATATTCGTGCCATAAAGATGTTATTATTGAAGATTTGATTTCGGACGAAAAATCAATTCGCTACTCGCGCATTCCTATTTATGATGAGACAGAAGAGCATATCATTGGTGATGTACTCCGAAGAGATATCTACGATTTTTATGCGAACAATAAAGGGAGACTCTCTCTGGGCGCAATTATGCGTACTATTATGTATGTCCCAGAAACAGCGAGGGTCTCACAACTTCTTAAAACATTTCTTTCACAAAAGCAACACATGCTCTGTGTCGTTGATGAATATGGTGGATTTGCTGGGGTTATCACTCTTGAAGATGTTATTGAAGAGATACTGGGCAGAGAAATTGTTGATGAATTTGATAAGACTGTTGACCTTCAAGCAGAGGCAAAACAGAAATCTGAGGCCCTAAAACAAGCTACAGAAAACCTTGAACGCAAAGGACGGGAGCAGTAATGGAAATGATTAAACAGTGGTTTTTAACACTCACAACACGAAGTGCACTTACTTATTATCTTGCTCTTATAGGGATAAGTATTATTCTGGGCCTTATAAATAATGTTCGGGTCGATGATGCTAAATCAGTTACTTGGTTTGGTGGGCAAGAAGTACTTGAAAAGCCTCCTGAATTTGGTGACGAGCTGGATGTAGAACCAACAGTAGAGCCGACAGTAAAGGAGATGCCGAATGATTAAAACTTCGATTTTGATGATTGGTGCCGCAATCCTTTTAGTATTCTCTGTATTAGAGATTGCCACTAATTCTGGATTTACAGAGCTCTATACTGACGAACTATGGGATGCAGGGCTCGATTGGATTAAAGGATATTGGGTTGCTTTTATTGAATACTCTATTGCAGTCATTTTGGTTGCTATTGCCTATAGAGTAGGCGACCGTATTCTGTTTCATAAGTTTCTCGAAACCTTTGGTAGAGTTGGTATGGCTGCGATGTTCATCGGCGCTTCTATCTTTAAAGTTTCAAACCCGCTTGCCTTTGCAGAATTGACTGCTCAGTATCAAATGCTCCCTCAGTTTGCGATTAATATATTTTCACTGGTACTCCCGGTATTAGAGCTTATTGTGGGTATACTTATTTTGGTGACCAATAGAACCCGTGAGAATAGTGCTCTTATATTAGCAATGATGCTCATGTTTATCGTTGCTCTTGTGTGGGCAGTCGGTAATGAACTCGGCATAGCCTGTGGCTGTTTTGGTGATAGTGTAGAGGGTGCGATGGATACCAGTGAAGCTTGGGTTGCCCTTTTTCGTGACATACTTTTACTCCCTGTTTTGATATATCTCGCTGCTCGTCCTGTTAATAACTATGTGTGGAATGTATGGAAAAAGTAATTGACCTAACCCCTATTCGTGAGCTCATCACAAAGAAAGTACAGCCCGACGGACTCGTTTTTGATCTTTGTATTCAGAAGACAACCTTTGATGATTATCGAAATATTTATAATGGATTTGTACAGTCTGAGTATCAATTGGTTTACTACCGTGACTTAGAAGACGAAAAGCTCCCTGATGAGTTTGTGACTATAACGGATGATGTCGATGCCAATCATAATATTCAGGTTGAATTTGGGTTCGGGACCTTTAGTTGGTTACTGTATAATGAGACCACTATCACGTTTGAGCTTGATTCTGAGGAGTTTGACGGTAGTGATGAGGTTGAGGAAATTATTTCTTTTATGCGTTTTTTGAATAAGGTTACGGGTAAGGCCGTGGGTTTTTATTTGGAAGATGGTTTGAAGCCGTTGGTTGAGTTGGGGTAGTTTTTAAGTTTTCACGTTGATTTCTTTCTTTATATTTTGATTTTCTTTGAGGGTTATATTTCTATTTCCCTTTTCTTTTTTTAATAGAGTTCCCGGGGCATTCCGCCCCAGACCCCGACTCAAGAGTACGCCGAAGCGCGCACTCTTAAGGATCTCGCGCTTTTCCTGGCGGAAGGCCTTAACACATAGCTATTGCTTTATTGGCTCGGAAAAATGGAATTTTTCCTTTGGTTGCGTGGGGTTTAGTAGCGGTGATATTGGTTTAGGGGATCAACGCGGATGTGTTTGTTGTGTGCTTCGCACTTAGGGTTCGGGGGCAGGATTCTGGCAAATTTGTAAAACTCCCTGAAGAGATTGTGAACGTTTATGTTAATGCATTTGCCACTATATTTGCAAGTTCTGCACGATAAAACGGTTTGTGTATAGATCCTGAAATTCCCTGCTCTGTTAACA
>JAOPTX010000065.1:0-2592 GCA_051532055.1 Fibrobacterales bacterium
GGCACCTTACGTAAACCTGACACAAGAGTATCTTCGGTAATATTAAAAAGCCCCCCCTGCTCGGCTATTGTGATTTCAGCATCACTTAAGGGGGGAGATCCAAGGTTATTTATAACATGATCGGCAAACTCTGAACACTTCATCACTTTTCCATGAAGCATAAACTGCGCTAGATCTGCAGTTGCCCGTTTATGAAAGAATGTTGTGGAAAGAGCATTGATTGTTAATTCAACTGCTTTAGGCCACCCAAGGAATTCCAGAAGCATCATACCCGCCTGAATCACTGCTCCAGGATTGGCTACATCCTTTCCTGCGATATCGGGAGCGGTACCATGTACTGCCTCAAACATTGTAGCACCATCACCAAAATTACCACTCGGAACCATCCCCGAACCGCCAACAAGAGCCCCACAAGTGTTTGCAAGGTGGCCACCAATCACATTAGGAGTAACAATAACTGCGAATTTCGAAGGATTAAAAAGAACCTCTTGAAACATAGTGTCTGCAAGTATATCCTGTATCAAAACCTTATTTTTAGGGACTTTCCCTTTATACTTTGTCGCAACTTCTGCTGCTGTCACAATTTTTGAACGGAATTCTTCGAGGGCAACCCCATAAGCCCACTCGACAAATGCCCCTTCTGTCTCTTTTAACACAGTACCTTTATGAACCAATGTTACTGAGGGTCGCTTATGATCAATGGCATACTGTATTGCTTTACGCACCAAACGCGTAGTTGCTTTTTTAGATACCGGCTTAATAGCTATGCTACTCGAGGCAGTCAGTGCAGAATGAGTGTGACTCTTTTTAATTTCTTTTATAAGATTTTTTGTTTTCTGAGCACCCGCTTTAAATTCAATACCGGCATAGGTGTCTTCACTACTTTCTCTAAACAGAGTGAGATGCACTTCACCTGGCGCCTTTGTAGGGCTTATCACCCCCGGAAACCACTGTATAGGTCTAATACTCATGTACAAACCGAGTTTCTTTCTCAACTCAAGGGCAAGACTGTTGCCCTCCGCTGCCTTTGTCCCCAGAGGCCCTTTTAATGCAACGCCATACTTTTTAATCATAGCGATAGTCTCTTTGGGAAGCCGTTCTTCAGCACCATACAATTCTCGTGCGCGATCCCCGGCATACAGCTCCATCCACGCAATTTTTTTCTTTGTGCCATACGCTTTTGCAACAGCTCCATCTATGACACGCCGCGCAGCAGACCAAATATCCGGCCCGATACCATCACCAACAATATAGGGGACTATAGGATTATTGTTTGCTTTTGGAGTACCATCTTTTTTGAATACTAGTGGTGAACCTTTATCGGGAATTACAATATGTTGAGTACGTGCCATGATGCTCTCCTATGACTGAATTAATATAGTATATCATATTTTTAAAAAAAGTACTACCCCTCTTTTCCCGCTGAATACAGACCTAAATGAAAACATTTGCTTACATTTAAACACTAATAAACAATTACTTTTAGTAATATTTCATGCCCATCCAAACCCTAAAACATTTGATACGTTTAAGCCGCAAACCCATACATTCTCATACTTACATTGAGATATTTACACAAGACACTGTAGCGCACACAATTGAGTACAACCAATACTCACTCCCTACGTATACTGCACATTGATTTTGCTATTTCATCAATAGATCTTGTGATTGACAAACCTAATAAAGGAAAACTATGAAAAATTTAACAAAACTTATTGGACTCTCTATGTGCCTGAGTCTACCACTCACTTCGTGTGATTCAGCATCTACTCAGCCTCTTGCACAAGTTGAAACTAGTGAATTTCACGGAGCTAAAATTGTTGCAGAAGTTTCAACCCTTCCAATTTGCGACAGTACATCTTTAAATCAACTTTTTTATGTTGTAGAGCTCGAAGCATTCAAAGTATGCGCAGCCGAAGGATATATTGATATTGACCTTAAGGGACCAGCGGGACCAGCAGGCATACCCGTTGATGGAACACCTGGGACACCAGGCGCAACCGGCGCACAAGGTGAAAATGGCGTTGATGGTGTAGATGGTACCAACGGTATTGACGGGACAAATGGTGTTGATGGTATAAATGGTACTAACGGTGCGAATGGTACTGATGGAAACGATGGTGTTGATGGAAACGACGGTGCTGATGGAACAAACGGCATCAATGGTGCTGATGGTGCCATTGGAAACGATGGTATTAATGGAAATGATGGTACTAACGGTATTGACGGGACAAATGGTGTTGATGGTATAAATGGTACTAACGGTGTTGATGGGACTAATGGGACTAACGGTGTTGATGGGACTAACGGGACTAACGGTGTTGATGGGACTAACGGTATCGATGGGACTAATGGGACTAACGGTATCGATGGGACTAATGGTACTATCGGTGTTGATGGGACTAATGGGACTAACGGTGTTGATGGGACTAATGGGACTAACGGTGTCGATGGCGCTCCAGGAGCCAAAGGTGACCAAGGAGAACAAGGTTTACCAGGTACTCCAGGAGGGCCTAAAGGTGAAACGGGTGCAGCCGGTACTGATGGGACTAATGGTTCTAACGGTATCGATGGGACTAACGGGACTAA
>JAOPTX010000065.1:2638-17951 GCA_051532055.1 Fibrobacterales bacterium
GGACTAACGGGACTAACGGTGTTGATGGAAACAGCTTTCTATCTGGACTCACTATTCCTGACCCATCTACAGGTACAGACAATGATACCTACTTAGATATTGAAGAACAAATTTTTTACACAAAAACTAATGGTGTATGGGTAATTATAGATTTACAAGCTGCAATGGCAAAGGTTGATCTCGACTACTTACTAAACGCTGGCGTTTCTGTAACAGATCTTTTTGGCACGCAGTACACCCTCAGAAAGCTTATTGAAGCAGGGATTCAAGAAGATAGCCTCCACACCGTTGGCATTCTTGGATCAGTTGAAGACACTCGCGATAACACAATGTATGAATGGGTAACTATCGGAACACAAAAATGGATGAGATCAAACCTTGACTACGCTTCTACTATTGGAAGCTCTTGCTATGATGACGACCTCAATAATTGTACTACATATGGTAGACTCTATGACTTTAAAACAGCTATTGATTCTGCAACGGATCTTTCACAACCAATTCAAGGCATTTGCCCAGATGCATGGCACCTTCCTACTAACGATGAATGGACTATCCTCAACGACTATATTACAGATAATTTTACAGTAACAGCCGTTGGTACAAGCCTCCTTGAAGCAAATGAGAATCAATTTGGTTTTGATGGATTTCTCGGTGGATACGAAAGAGAACCTGGAACACCTAATGCTCAATGGGATCAAGTTGATACACGAGGACGCTGGTGGGCTGCTGGTGAAACAAATGATGCTGTACCTGCAGGTAACTTTAGACACATCTACCTTGATTGGCCTGTTGACGCTGAGAAGAATATTCTTGGTGAAAACAATCATAATCAAGAGTACAAAATGTCAGTTCGTTGTTTACTTGATTAATCTCCAGTAACAATAACGATTCTACTATAGTACCGAATTAATTTAACGAAACTCAAAAAGGTTGCCCACAAGGCAACCTTTTTTGTTTAGAAGAGAGAGAGAGAGTATTGTTCATGTCCGTAAGTTAGATCATTTTGTGCTATTCCACAAACCCACAAAGCGGATGATTCTTTTATAAACAAAAAAGCCCACATCCAAAGGATGGGGCTTTTAAACATATAAGAACCATATTTTTGATTCAGATGTAATGCTGACACAAGGCATTGAGAGCACAGGCGTACATTTTGTACGTCAAGCGCTCAATAACGAAGTATCAGCGTTGCAGCTGGAGCAAAAATTAAGCTTTTACTGACTGGTGCTCAAGCTCTAATGTTCTTGAAACTTGGTCACATACTTCTGTTGGGCCAAAATATTGAATTGGTCCTGGGTAGAGGTATGAATCAGACATTTTCCACTCTTCACGTTTTGAAGCAAAGTATTTGAAAGGTCCAGCATCAAGTTCAACAAGTGCTTTTTGAATAACAGGCTTGTCTTCACCGTGACGACGCTCCATGTTCATGAGCATAGTTGTTGGGATACCACCCGCTTTCCAGTTTTCAACACCTTGAGTAAGATCAGAAATTGAAGACATGTAGCCAGTCATACCGTTCTGAGCAAGAACTGCAGCAGAGTAACCAAGACCGTAACAGTAGTCAGCATCAAAGTTAGATGGTGCTGCACAACGACCTTCGTAACCGAAGAAGTGATTAAGTGCTTTGAAAGAACCTTTGAAAGCCGCACGTGCTTTAACTTCTTTACCAACGAGTTCGATAAGAAGTTTTTCAGTTTCAATAAGAGAAACTTGAACGTTACCATGTGGGTCACGATCGAGAAGAAGTTGTGCTTGGATGCCTTGTGGAAGTGAGTTAAGTACAACAGCTGCATCTGCAGATATAAGCGTACACACTTTTTCAACTTTCGCCGGGATCTCTTCGATAGCATTTACTTCTGCTTCGTGATGTGCTAGTGAGTCATTAAGCTCAGAGATCAGTGCTTTGATCTCTGGGATAAATTCTACAAGACCTTCAGGAATAAGGATAACACCAAAGTTTTTACCTGCTGCTGCACGTGCTTCAACCATGTCTGCGATACCACTTACAACTTGACCAAGAGTCTGTTGTTCAGCTTCAACTTCTTCAGAGATGATACAGTAGTTCACTTGAGTTTGAAGAACTGCTTCAAGACCAATATGTGACGCGGAACGACCCATAAGTTTGATGAAGTGATAATATTTTTTAGCAGAGTTACAGTCACGTGCGATGTTACCAATAAGCTCAGCATATGTTTTAACTGCAGTGTCAAAACCAAAAGAAGTTTCAACATATTCGTTTTTAAGGTCACCATCAATAGTTTTTGGCGCGCCAACTACTGAACATGGAGCACCTTGCTCTTTAAAGTATTCTGCAAGAACTGCTGCGTTTGTATTAGAGTCATCACCACCGATGATAACGATACAATCAACGTTGTTTGCTTTTACTACTTCGATACATTTATCGAACTGTGCAGTAGATTCAAGTTTTGTACGACCAGAACCAATGATATCGAATCCACCAGTGTTACGGTAGTCGTCCATGATTGCTGGTGTAATTTCAAGGAATTCACCATGTTCAAGCCCACCAGGGCCACCGATGAAACCAAGTACTTTAGAGTCAGCATTGATAGATTTAACCCCATCAAAGATACCAGCGATAACATTGTGTCCACCAGGAGCTTGACCACCAGAAAGAACAACACCAACAGTGATTGCTTTAGTATCTGCAGCAGAAGTACCGTCAGCGAAAGATACTACTGGAGCACCATACGTGTTTGGGAACAATTTTTTGATTGCTTCTTGGTCTTTGATAGACTCAGTAGGAGCACCAGCTACGATTGTTACATTTTTAGTACCATTTCTGAGTGATACGGGGAGCTTAGGCTGATACTCTTTACGAGCTTTTGCCAATACCGATATTTCTGACATCTATATTCCTTGGTTAGAATTTCAATTTGAGGGGTAAGATAGTAAAATCCACCCTAAATACCAATATTGTACCCTCGATTTTACTCCAATCCTTATAGTGTACAATGCCCATTTTTTGATAAAAAACAGCAAAAACATTCGTTTCTGGTAATCACCCGCTCGATGACTGAATAGAGTTGCTATTTTAAACTCGTAACTCACTTTTAAGGAGATTTTATTATGTACAGCATTCTATCCTGGTCTACAATCCTATTATTACTCATTATTGGGTGTTCAAATTCTCGCAAAAACTCTGACAATACCTTAAACCTCGATACTAAATCAGATAATCTTACTCGTATGGAAAAATCTCAAAAGCGGATTGAGGTACTCGAATTTGAGATCGAACAACTTACTGATTCTCTAGCAATAGACCCACCGAGAAAAAGTTATTATCAGTCTCGTATTAGAGAAAAAGAAGCAGCCAAAGAGAATGCCGAACGATCATATCGCCTTGACCAAATAGCTGCCGAAGATGATGCAGAGCGATCCTACCACAAAGGCTGGGGCCATGGAAGTGTCGACCGTGATAAAGAAAGACCCCCAGAACCGATCCTTACAAAGTAACAGAAACATATGAACTACCTTGCCCACTCTTTATTATCACCACCTATTCCTGGTGTTCTCCTTGGTAATGTTTGTGGTGATTTTGTGAAAGGTTCTATCAACCCAGGAGTCTCTGATGACCTGTGGTCTGGCATTCAGCTCCATAGATTTATCGACGGGTACACTGATAATCATCCTATCTTTTTACAAAGTAGAGCCCGCCTATCAGCAACGAGAAGACGGTTTGCAGGAATCATTATTGATGTCGCCTATGACTATTTTCTCTCTCAACATTGGGACAGGTTTTCAACTGTAAAACGCTTCACTCATATTGACTCTGTATACACCGCACTTGTACACCATGAAACACTACTCCCCTCTCAATTTATTGAGGTACGAGACCGCATAATCCGCTATGACTGGTTGAGAGGCTACCACTCATTAGATGGAATCGCTCAAACATTGGAGAGTATCAGTAGGCGGTTTGCAAAACGAACGGGCCGAGAGAATCCCCTCACTGGATCAATTGAAGAAATTATTCTATATAGTACAGAATTAGAAGAAGACTTTTTAACCTTTTTTCCACAACTACAGAACGAGGTTGCACAATGGATAACAGAGAACGTGACCAAGAGATAGAAAGAGAGAGCAAACGCCAACTCCACGCTAAAGGCGGTGGGTCACTCGCATCTGCCCTTAGTGAAAAAGGCAGTGACTTCTTATCAGGAGGCTCACCAATCCCTCTTATCTTACAAGCCGAGACCGCAATAGCCAGCTACATTAACAGTGAAGTACGAGACTCTTGTGGTGCTCTTAAGGCCACTCTTCAGATTCGTATCAAACGAAAGCAATCAATCATTGCGGAACATATAGATACCCCTCTCGCAGTATTAAAAACCATGATAGCCCTCTTTTTAGAAAAAGAACCTCTTCTCTTTGATTTCGTAAGAGAGGTGGATGCGTGCTATGGCAACATGTATCAAGAGCGGCCACACTTCCAGCGTCCTGGCGCTAAAGCACATCCTGATGATGAGTATACTCATGAAAGTGTCAGAGAGTCACTCGAGGAACTTTATGCAAAGCTCCAGGCCCTATAAAGTACTTATAGGTGATGCATCTCCCCTATTCCTTATCAAATGCCGCCGCAATAAGACACTCAATATTCATTGTAATTTGGGCCTGTGATCCATACCGTCGCCTCTCAGCAATAAAGAAATCAAGCACTGCAGTATCCCCATTAGTCAAGCCTATGTTATCAGCTTCAGTTTGCAAATAAAACTCTTTTTGTATGGGGTTGTGGATTCCACCAATATCAAGAACAAGGTGACCGTTTAAAAATACAAATACATCATCATCGCCAGAAAAATCAAAGGTTTGTTCATCAGCTCCTTCACGAATATAGAGAAACTTGCGCTGCATATGTGCGGCAAACCCATAGTTCGGTGTTCCTTTACACACAGACCCATTCCCTCCTCCAGTGCCTTCTTCACATCCTCCCGCAGGGAAAAACCCCATCTTATCTGTTTTATATTGATAGGTACTACCTGTTGTCCGTGAAAAAGTGAGCAGTGTATCTTTTACCGATATTGCGCCCTCATCAGTCCACCAGGTATTTATTTCTGCATTTGCACATGTATCGATCTTCATCAAAGGACGACCATTTGCACCAAGGGTATCTTGCACCATATTGCGAGTCCACTCATCAGGACAACCCAAATACCAAAATGGAGTTCCTTCAATACTTTCGTGATCATACACCGTCAGTTTTAAATCCAAAGTAGTTGGAGCGACATATCCATCAGGTATACACTGAATATCAGTACTAATACTACAGACAGTCTGAGACAAGCACTCATCATCATCACAATCAATATCGCCATCAAAATCATTATCGATACCATCATCACAAGCTGCATTGGTATTTTCTTGACAGTTACTCGCTCTTAAACAGTCAGAGTCTTCACAGTCGATCTTATTGTCGAGATCGTTATCTTCACCATCCTCACACAGGTCAAAGGTATTTTCAACTAAGTCATGAGAAACACAGGCGGGATGAAAATTGCAATCAGAATCTTCACAGTCAATGCGGTTGTCAAAGTCATTATCTTCTTTATCATCGCATACAAGTTCTGGAAGGCACGCCCCTACAAAGGCACAGCTTTTATCTTGGCAATCGATATCATCATCGGCATCGTTATCGATGCCATCACGACAGGTCTCATCACTATTTTCAGAACAGTCGCCTTTTCCATTACAGCCAGGGTCATCGCAGTCAATAAGATCATCACCATCATTGTCAATTGTATCATTACAAAAATCATCGGTATTTTCTATGCAAAAATCAAATCGTGAACAACTCGGGTCATTACAATCGACTCGTCCATTATCATCATTATCTTCTTCATCACTACAGAGGTCATATGTATTTTCAAATGAGACTTTAAAACAGACTTCAGTGTAGAAACAATCTGGATCTTCACAATCTTCTTCTCCATCATCATCATTATCTTCTTCATCATCACAAAGGTATTCAGGAATACACTCCGCTATACCATAACAATCAGTGTCATCGCAATCGATAAACCCATCTAAATCATTGTCTTTTGAATCGGTACATTCTTTATGAGTCGTCTCAGTTGGTGGATCAATTACTGCTTCTGAGTTAAGATCCATATTGAGCATATCATTTTTATCTGACATACATGATTGTGTAAATAAAGCAACTATAATCCCCAGAATAGTTAGTCGCTGCAAGTGGCGCGTATGTGTAAATAACGACATCATGCTTCCCCCGAAATATTTTATCTAGATATAATAAGAAAAAGAACCCCTATAGAAAGGTTCTTTTTCTGTTTTTTTTGAATAAAACAATCTCACACAGTAACCCTTGATTACAGAGCTATCTCATTACCACTAGACCTTATCTGGATTACAAACCCCTACATAAGGAAGATTCCGGTACTTTTGAGCAAGATCAAGACCATAACCCACAACAAATTCATCTGGGATATCTATTCCACAAAAGTCGATGGGTACTTCAACCTCTCGACGTGCAGTTTTATTGAGTAACGAACACACTTTTAAAGAAGCCGGCTCACGGCTTTCCAACAGATGTAACACTTTACTGAAGGTATTACCAGTATCCACAATATCCTCTACAATCAAGACATCACGGCCTTCAATAGATTCATTAAGATCCATAACTACTTTTAGATTCCCCGAACTCACTATTCCATCACCATAGCTCGATACTGTCATAAAGTCAGTTATCATTGGATGATCAATCTTACGAACCAAGTCAGCCATGAAAATAAATGATCCACGAAGAAGACCCACTACAATGAGTTCACTCTGAGAATTTTTATAATATTCAGTTATATCTTTACCCAATCGAGCTACAATTTCTTTAATTGTATTTTCAGTGATAAGTACTCTATCTATTCCTGCCTCTGACATACACCACTCCTTATGGGTTTATTATAATGCGTACGTTTTCTCATTAAGGTGTAACAGAATTATACGATACATATCTTTTTAAAGAATAGATTCGCTTTGATTCTGTAAAAAAAGAGGTTTATTAATTTTAGATCAGGGGAGTCATAAAATCGTACTCACTAGAAGAGCTTTAGGACGCTAAAGCCCGATGAAGCTACCCTTAAGGATAGCTCTTTTTAAGTACACGAAATTTTTTCTCAGCTATTTGAGCAAACTTCTTATACTCTTTTACAAGAATTACTTCTTCATCTTCACTTTCGGCGTTAAAATAGCGATGTAGCTTTGTCCCTGCCAAACTGAGGGCCTTGCCCGCAAGAAGGATTTCTTTTTTCATTTCTTCAGTTTTAGGACTTCCTGGCTTCATATCTTTAATTTTCTGATAAATACTTGCTGTTTTGTAGCGCAAGCTTCTCGCTTCACCACTCAACTCTTCATAGTCATCATCACTGAGTTTAACCAAGTTACCAACTTTGAGTTCAGTTACTTTTTTGGCCCAATATTCTCCACGAATAACCCAGTACTTTCCTTCTTTCATGAAAGCATTTATAGCGATACGGTCAATTTTGGGTCCTTTATTCTCAACAACACGCACTGCAGTCACTCCAGTGACAGGGTCAGCGGGAAGATCCTCAATTTGCATATTCTGAATCATTATTTCTTCAGCTTCTTGAGACCCCTTAATAAGGCTCCAATGAGCAGAAGTAACCCAGCCAGCGAGTACAAATGCAGAAATTGCAATTAAAAACGACACCGTCATTTTAATGGGCTTTTTAGCATTTATAGCAATAGATAACGCCACACTACTGAGGGCAAATAGTATAAGAATCCGAAACAGCTCTATACTCATGATATTTCATCTCCATCAGTCCGAAAAGACCATCACTTCAGTGATGATTGGACACTTTAATAGTAAACAAAATATAGTACTATATAGCTATGAATGGCAAATTTTATAGATAATTTTTTCAGTGACCCCTCATGTGACGAGGTAATTGAGTGCTCATTTCTCATTTTCTCCTCACGCAAATCTAAACATCGAAGGCTATACCTGTTTAACCCAACACAGGGAGACTATATGCTTGAAGATGATGAAGACTTTGATGAACTCGAAGATGAGTTTTCGTACGATCACAACCCAAATGACCTCGATCGGAATTAAAGCCTCACTCCCAATAAGGAGTGAGGCTTTATGATACCTACTGTTTTACGACGCGAACAACCGCTGTAGCTTGAGACACTTCTTTCGGCAACTGAACACTATTATTACCTTGCTCAAGGTAGTGATTACCAAGATCAGCTAATTTCTCACCCGTCACAGCCCATACTGTCACTTGATAGTGACCAGATTGAGCCATTCCAAGTGATACTGTTTGACCATTTAATAGAATAGCTGCAATTCCTACATGAGAAGACCCCTTTACCTTTTGAGTAATTATAGGTATCACACCATCACTACTAGAACTATTATCATCACTATCCGATACCTTCTTTTGGCTACTAGAACTTTTATCATCATCACCATCATCATAATCATCAGCTTTTTGGCCACTAGAGTCATCATCAGCTTTATCATCCGAACCCTTGGAAGAACTTGCATGATCTTCATTTGTATCATCTGCAGATGAAGGCTTTTCATCTTTATCTTCAGATGATTCAGGAGCTGCCTGAGCACCAATCACAACAGTATGTACTGATTTCGATTTAGAACCCTGCCCATCTTTTACGGTAAGCCCAAATGTGTATGTCCCTTCTGCAAGATTGGTAATTTCAGTAGTTTCACCTGTTGCATTTCCAATTTTAGCCTCTGCGGCTGATTTTTTAAACCAACTAAAAGAAAAAGGTCCTGCACCACCACCGTAATCAGCTTCAAGAGTTACTGTCGTATTAGGTGATGCAACACTATATTTTTTATCATAGGCCATAAATTCATCTGGAATTGCACGCGTTGCACCGGTTCTCCAATCGGCAATCTCTTTCCAAGTACTGAGAAGGTTTTTAATATACCCATCGGCCTGCCCTGAGTTGCCCCAAATTGCAGATGACTGCCCATCACTATGTATGGACCACATAGCCGATGACCATCCAAACCTATCTAAAATCGCATGCCATTCATCGGCACTTTCACCATCAAATGTACTGCCACCTTGCCCACCATCAGAATGTGATGTTCCCCATTCTGAAACAAAAATTGGCAGCTCTTGCTTAATAGCTACGTTAAAATTCCCACCCAACCAGTCATCGTCTACCTTGTGACTATAAGAATAAAAGTGCATCGCATACGCAAGGTTATTTGCCGGGTCAATAACTGGATCTTCTTTGATACCATCAAAAATCTGATCAAACTTTGGGGTACCCATGATAATGAGGTTATCAGAACCCGCGTCACGAATATGTTTGACAATAGCATTACCATAATCTCTGACAGGTCCCCAATCCTCGGTATCTGGCTCATTATAGACTTCAAAAATAACATGATCATTATTACCATATTTATTCACTGCATTCGTGAAAAACTCTTTCGCCTCACTCAGTTCTTCATGAGCATGATGTGCATGAAAATCGATTATTATATAGATACCACGCTTAATACACTGATCGATCACCGCTGCAGCATCATTGAGATTTGCTCGTTTACCGCCACGAGATGTTGAAACAGGGACCCTTAAAACTTCAGCACTATAATCATCAACCATTATATCGACAACACCAGCATTCCACTGTGATTGACCACCCCATTGATTCCAAAAAAAGCTCAAACCCTTAACTTGTACCAATGACTCTTTATATTTGTCCGAAGATCCAACAAAATAACGTCCACTCACTTTCATCTCACCATACACATCCACCGGCCCTTCAGCTGATGATGTAGAAAACCCTATGAGAGTGACAATTATTGCATATGTTATTCGCTTTATTTTGTTCTGAATCATGCAGAACTCCTGTATAAAAAAATGTCTCTTCGAGTTGCATATCTTTTTAGATGCCGCTCGCTAATATATTCCCCAATACTCCCAGACCATATCAATGAACCACATAGTGACACTTTCAAAAACTGATCACATATAGTATATATTTGTCTACACTTAGTGTCAATCGACACCTTAAAAAAAGAGGCTTTAATCAGGATATTTTACCTTAATTGGTGAACATATTGGCTAAATAGCACAACATTGGTCATTAACTAAAGAAATAGGCAAGGAGATAACTTGGATAACAGGAGCCTATTGATTGTCATCGTTATCAAGAAACAATAGCGCCAATGACCTACAGAGTTATTTGACAACAAATCAAGGACTTACAACAATTGATACGGTTATTTTGCTTTTGAATAGCATCATTGCAAAACCAACATTCAGTTTTTTGATAATGTGGGTAGTTATTATTATGCTTCCCTTTTTGGCAGAGACAGAGGGATGGGAGTGGTTTGCTTGGGCCAAACGATATACTATTCTTGGAACGGCACTCGCTATTACGTGGCTCTATCGCAGAGCAATACTCTTTCCAGAACTCCGCAATCAAACTCTTCGCATTAGTACAACCTGTTTGTTTTTAATTACCATTGCCAATGTATTAGAAATCGTTATTATTGATTTACTTACAGGCAATATAATCAACAGTATTTTACTGGGCTTTATCACCCTCTTTGTACCCCTCAAATGGGTGTATAATAGAGAAGAGGCTGCAATTGCCTTTCATGACCCAGCGTGGTGTATCGCCAGCTCTATTTGTTTTGGGTACACATATTTTTTCAACCTGGCCTTTAATAATAGTGCACTCGCAGCACAGCTCATTTTACTCATTGCATTTATTGGAATTTTCCTAATGAGAGACTGGCTCTACTGGGGGCCCTATCATATCTTTTATATCACAACTTTTGTAATCATCGACTCCATATTTCCAAATGCTTTTACCCTTGTTCTCTTTCCTTCATTTTGGCATCCAGAGAATCACTTGCTTTTTCAAAATACATGGTTAGAATATATGTGGCTTTTAACAGGAATCATTGCTGTGGTGATACTACTAATTATTCGATTAAGAAACGTATTGTCACGGGACAGCACACCTATCAACATTTGCACAAACAACAGCTGAGTAACCGCGCGCAAGTACTTCATCAGCCCAATATCCCCTGCAGTTATGCCTATTGCGGAGTATTTAGCAGAAGCTGAGAATCTCACTCTCATGGCCCACCGCTATGGAGTCTATCATGATTTTAAAATGGTTGAACCCGATCTGAGTGACCGTATAGATGATCAGATACTTGCTCTTAAAAAAACTGAGCATACCTTTACCATAGAGCAACACTCTCTTATATTTAAATGATAATTTTGAAAGACCCTACTCATACTTCTGCGCCAAACGCCCACCCGCACCAAAGCTCTCAACGGGACGCAAGTCATTCCACGAATCCTGGCACCAGTTCGTAGTGAATTCAGGAGCATACCGAGTACCTTCTTCTTGACATGAAGCAATCTTCTCAGTTTCATAGGTACTCTTCTTCCAGTAGTACCCTACCTCTAAAATACCTGTTGTCGTATGAAGATCAAATGAGTCATCCATGGTGACACAGTTATAATGAATCTCAGTAATTTTATAGCCATCAAAATTTCTCCGCACAACCCCTTTCAATAGATCGAGACTTCGTTTAACCTGAGCATCAAATTCGGGTTCATCACTACATCCATTAATGGAGAGCACACCCTTAAAGGTGTATGTCCCAAAATAGGCAGTTTGTCGTATAGGAGAAAAAGGGTCGGGAGTAATTTCAGGAATATCCTTAAAAATACTTTCGAGTGTCTTCTCAAGAGCACGCACTTTATTTGTGGTCATGTATGAATCAATCAGGGAAATAGTGTGACCACTTCTCCCATGCTGAAGCCCAAACTCTTTGTAGCGCATCTCTCTTGGCTGGCTCAACCCAGTCCCGAGGGCATAGAGTGTATATTCACGATAGAGATGCTCCAACTCATCGGAATTAATATTAACAAGCAATGAATGGGTCGGTGCTACCTCTGCAACTGTAGCAGCAAGCTGAGTTCGATACTGTTCAGCAAAATTATCTGGTGATTGACGCACTGCCTGTTCACTTGCTGCGCAAGACGTAAGTTGGGCAAGTACCATAATAGAAAGTAATCTGCATGCCCATTTTTTATAAGTGCTGTAGTTCATTTTAAAACCAATTCTAAAGAAGTGGCCTATTGTATCCTTATAAAAATAAGGAAGCAACGAGGAAAATACATGTATTGAGAAACTTTAAGTCTTTTAGGAGGAGGGAGTTACAAATGCTTTTCCCAATGTAATTTAGAGAACTCTTTACTTGCACAGTGTAATAAAGTATCGTATACTACCCGATTCTTCTCTCACACATCTGAGGGAAATTCACCCCAAAACCATCTCATATATTCTATTCGGTGCACGCTTTTCAGAGAATAACTCCAGCGCTTCACCTTCAGTCAGTGATCGCTTTAACCGTATAGCGGATTGATGAATCAACTGAAGCAACTGTTGTTGTATTATCTGATCATATTCCAACTTCTGCTCTGTAAGCAACTGAGCAATAGAACTCAATCCACTATGTTTCCCAAAAACCAATTGAGTCTTTGAAGCACCAATATCTGACTGAGTAAAGAGCTGATAGCTCTGAGAGTTTTTTGCCTGGGCATAAGTATGTAATCCCGATTCATGTTGCAACACTGCCGCTCCTGCAATTGGTTTATCGACAGGCAGGGACCGACCACTTGAACGAGCAACAGTATGGGAGAGATCATAGAGATACTGAGCATGATAGCTATCCGTTTTGCCATAACTCAGACGCGCACCAAGAATCACTTCTGCGAGAGAAGCATTTCCCGCACGTTCACCGATCCCATTAACGGTAACCGAACAAGCATCTGCGCCACTCGTAATTGCCGTCAACGAGTTTGCTGTTGCCATCCCCAGATCATTATGCCCATGAAATTCTAATAATAGATCGGATACCCGTCCTTTTAAATCAGCAAACAGATCGATAACTTGGGCTGGATTGAGAGAACCAACTGTATCGGCGATACGAACACGGAAGGCACCTGACTGTTCTGCCGCCTCAAGGTACCGATAGAGAAACTCTCTATTGGTACGGCCGGCATCCTGGGCCCCGAGCGAGACATACGGGAACTGGTCTCGGGCATATGACACCAGTTCAGGAAGGTGCCCCAGTATATCTCGCTCGCTTAGGCCTAGGTTTGCTCGGTGAATAGTCGAAGTGGAGAAGCTGATATGGACCCCATCAGTACCACATTCAGCTGCCGCATCTATATCACCGATCCGACCTCTACACCAACTGGAAGTACGAAAATGAAACCCCTGGTGCAGTAGCTCGTTAATATCTTCTCTTTCACCCTCACCCATAATAGGGGTTCCGATCTCAACCTCATCAACACCCACTGCATCAAGCATACGGGCTATGGAGAGTTTTTCATCTACTGAGAAAATTACTCCGGGTGCTTGCTCACCATCACGCAGTGTTGTATCAACCAGGTACATCGGGATTCCTTTTTATTGAGTTACGAAGCATATTACATTACAAACTCTTCGCAGATTTCACCCTCTTCAACACAGTCTAGGATCTTATCAAGGGCTTCTTCATCGACATTGGCATACCATACATTTTGAGGTTGCACAATAACAATGGGTCCTTTTTCGCAGGCTTTCACACAGCCAGTGCTCGACACCATGCCATCAATACCACGATCAACGATCTCTTCCTCCAGTGTTGCCAATAGGCTTACTGCATCTTTACGGTTACAGACTCCCTGAGGGTCTCCAGATACTCTAAATGAGTTACATACAAAAAAATGATATTCGGGCTTGTTCATAGCTCCTCCTTTTGAATTGCTCTTACGATGTCTAATATTTTTCCGTCAAAAATTATTGGGATGATTCCTGCCTCATGAAGTTTCAGAGCAGGTGTTTTTCCAATCTTACTTACGATCACTTTATCACAGTCATTAATACACTGCTTAACCTTTTCAAATCGAGCGGCATTGAACGGGTGATTATGCGTAGCAATTGCACGAGGGTCAGCATAAGACTCTACCCCTCGGCGTTCTTTTTGTGCAGTATGCTTTTTGATACTATAGATGACAAAACTTTCTGTCTGACCAAAGTGCATATCCACATCAAAGCCATTTTTAGTTGCGACTGCTATTTTCATTGATTACTCCGCTCTTTAATATAAGTCCCCATTAATAGCAGAACTCATATTTTTAAAACTAGTTACACCCCATTCCATCACCACCACACTCAGTGCCACACTCAAAGACATCACGCTTTTTGGTAACGAGCTTTTGCCCGTTGTACATTCTATCAAGAGCCTCTTCAATAAGACCTGATGTTTCCATCACCTGCACACCCGATTTTTCAAGTATCTCTAGGGGCTTAGGACCGACACCACTGACAAGAACAGCACGACAATCTTTTAACGTCTCAGCCATTGTATTCCATCGTGAGTCACCCAGCCCGGTCTGTGGTGTTTTTCTGAGGTCAAACACACGGTACCCCTCTTCGTACTGCTCACAGATATGGAGGGTATCAGCTTCACCCAGATGACAGTTGATCAAAATCCCTTCGTGGGTTGCCACTGCAACATACGGTCTATCATCTTTATGTGCACCCACAGCCACCTCTTGTAGTAGAGCGAGCATCTCTTGATTGTCATGCCCCAGTTTACCAACCGCATCAGCTCTACAGCGATTGCAGTGATCCATTGGTTCAATATATTTTGCGATTTCGCACTTGAGACGGCTCATATCTTCATGAGACGGCTCCTCAACATTTTCGAAAAAGCTGTTAGAGTTGGGGATAACCGGGATACAGTTCATCAAATCGGCCCCATAACTCTTAACAACTTTGGCAACTTCAACGACATGCTTGTCGTTGACTCCGGGCATAATCACACTATTAATTTTTACAGTCATACCACATGCTTTTAATTTTTCAAGTGCTTCAAACTGTTTTTGCATCATCAGCTCAGCAGCATCTAGCCCTCTATATATTTTCTTCTTGTAGCGTACCCATGCATATATCTCACTGAGTATTACTGGATCAACAGCATTTATAGTCAGAGTTACATGGGAAACTCCAAGTTCTTTCAAACGCTCTATATGATCGGCCACATTAAGACCATTTGACGAGATACAGAAAATCATCTCTGGAAACTCACTCCGTATTAACTCGAGCGTCTCAAGTGTTTTTTCTGGTTCAGCCATAGGGTCTCCCGGCCCGGCGATACCAATAGTCGAGAGAGAAGAATCTTTTGCGGCAATCAGACGCACATATTCAAGAGCCTGACGCGGTTTGAGTACCACACTCGTCACTCCTGGAC
>JAOPTX010000066.1:0-44286 GCA_051532055.1 Fibrobacterales bacterium
AAACCACGTTTAGGAAGACGTTGTTGAAGCGGCATTTGGCCACCTTCAAAACGTAGTTTACCCTTACCAGAACTCTTACGAGCTACGGCACCTTTCTGACCACGTCCACAAGTTTTACCAATACCAGATCCGTTTCCACGTCCTTTTCTACGGCTTGATTTAACTTTTGAACCACCAGGGTTTAATGTTGAGAGAGTAACCATTCTTATAATTCCTTAACTTCTACCAGATGAGCTACAGTTCTTACCATACCTTTGATCTGGTCGGTAAATTCTTTTTCAACTGTATGATTAATTCTTCTTAATCCCAAAGCTACCAAAGTTGCTTTTTGGTTGGCTTTGTTACCAATTCCACTTTTAACTTGTTTAATTTGTACTTTCATAATCCTATGCCAGTTGTCTAAGCTTAGCAAATTGCTGCTTTGTTTTTTGTTCAGTTAACCCTTTAACAGTTGCTTTAACAACATTAAGTGGGCTTGTTGATCCAAATACTTTAGTTAGAATATTGTGGACACCTGCAAGTTCGAGAACTGCACGAGCAGATGCACCTGAAATTACTCCAGTACCTGCTGATGCTGGTCTCATGAAAATATAGGTAGCACCATATTTTGTTTTACTTTCGTGAGGAATAGTTCCTTCAAGAATGGTAACAGTTCTAACGTTTTTAAACGCTGCTTCAGTACCTTTACGAATAGCTTCTGAAACCTCATTAGCTTTACCAGTACCGTAACCAATTTTTCCGTCTTGATTTCCAACAACAACTAGTGCGCTGAAACTAAAACGTCTACCACCTTTAACCACTTTTGCACAACGGTTAATGTGTACTACTCTTTCTTCAAATTCTGATTTATTCAATTCGTTTACCACATTGACCTCTATTAAAATTTTAATCCAGCTTCTCTAGCTGAATCAGCAAAAGCTTTAACTCGACCATGATAGAGATATCCGCCACGATCAAAAACCACTTCTTCAACACCATTAGATTTTGCTTTTTCGGCAATAAGAGATCCGAGTTTTATACTCTGCTCTGTTTTGCTCAACGAACCAAATTCTTTTTGGAAATCTTTTGAATCAGTTGTAACTTGAGCGATAGATTTGCCGTTTACATCATCAATAAGTTGTGCTACGATGTTTTTTATACTTCTTTTAATAGCTAAACGAGGCTTTGCTGCAGAACCAGAAATTGTTTTTCTGATTCTGTTATGGCGTGCTTTTCTCGCTTCTACGCGTTTTTTTGCAATCTTTGACATACTCTACCTATTTACCGGCCTTCTTACCTTGTTTTCTCAGAATCTGCTCGCCTTCATAGTGAATGCCTTTACCTTTATAAGGTTCAGGTCTACGCCAGTTTCTGATTTCTGAAGCAATTTGACCAACTTGTTGTTTATCAATACCAGATACAACTATTTTGTTTGTACCTTCTGCTTTTAATGTTATACCTTCAGGTGCTGCTACAGGTACTGGATGTGAAAATCCGAGAAGTATATTAAGGTTTTTACCTTTTTGCTCAACTCGATATCCAACTCCAACAATATTCAAAGTTTTTGAAAAACCTTCGGTTACTCCAGTAACCATATTTTGAACATTTGCACGTGATGTACCGTGAATACTTCTTTCAAACGGAGCATCACCTGTACGAGTCAACACTACTTCATTTTCATTCTGTTCAATAGCAATATTTTCATGAACTGTATATGAAAGTTTGCCTTTTGGACCTTCAACAGCTATGTCCTGACCAGAAACAGTAGCTTTCACTTTATCTGGGATTACTATTGGTGCTCTTCCAACTCTTGACATAATTCCTCTACCAAACCTTACAGATGACTTCGCCACCTACTTTTTGTGCTCTACACTCTTTGTTAGTCATCATTCCACTTGAAGTAGAAACGATAGAATAACCGAGACCATTCAATACTTTTGGAAGCTCATCGCTACCAACATATTTACGGTGACCAGGTGTACTCACTTTCACAATTCCTTGAATTGAAGACTCACCGTCAACATATTTCAAAAGAACTTTCATTAAACCTTGTTTGTTGTCATTTACTACAACAAACTTTTTTATAAAACCCTTTTCGCGTAGTATTTCAGCAATCTTAATTTTCATTTTCGATGCTGGAATTTCTACTGTAGGCTTTTTTGCTCGGGTCGCATTTCTGATGCGGGTGAGCATATCTGCAATTGGATCACTCATTGACATAAACTTCTCCCTTTTACCAGCTAGCTTTTGTTACGCCAGGTATATCACCGGCTAGTGCTAACTCTCTAAAACAAATACGGCAGATACCGAAACGACGAATGTATGCATGTGGACGACCACATTTGTTACATCTGTTGTAACCTCTTACTGCGAACTTAGGCGTTCTCTTATTCTTTTCTATTAATGCTCTTCTAGCCATATTACTTCCTAAATGGTAATCCTAACTCAGTTAATAGTGCACGTCCTTGTTCATCATTTTCTGCAGATGTTACAAACGAGATGTCCATTCCTAGAGTATTGTTTACTTTGTCATAATCAATTTCTGTAAAGATAGTCTGCTCTTTTACACCCATGGTGTAATTGCCTCTACCATCAAAGCCCTTACGCGATATACCGCGAAAGTCACGAGTACGTGGAAGGGAAACATTGATAAAACGTTCGAGAAATTCCCACATTTTATCACCATGGAGAGTAACCTTAGCACCAATAGCTATGTTTTCACGAAGTTTAAAGTTCGATATAGCTTTTTTAGCACGAGTAGTAACCGCT
Source organism: Fibrobacterales bacterium (assembly GCA_051532055.1). GTDB lineage: Bacteria > Fibrobacterota > Fibrobacteria > Fibrobacterales > JAOPTW01 > JAOPTW01. The sequence continues at coordinate 2,749 of JAOPTX010000066.1, forward strand.
TTTTGTCCAGTGATTGCAGTGAGAGTATCAACTGCTTCTTCAACAATACGTGGATTTTTTGTTGCTGAGCCGAGACCCATATTTAAAACGATCTTCTCAAGTTTTGGAACTTGCATCACGTTGCCAAGAGCCAAATCATCTTTGAGCTTTGGTACGATCTCGTTTCTGTATCTTTCCTTAAGCATTAGCACTTTTCCTTTATCTAATAAGCGAGTCTACAGACTACTTATCCGATTTTGCCTTTTTTCCTACCAATTTAACATTTGAAATGTGAATTGGTGCTTCTTCTTCTATAATTCCGCCCTGAGGATTAGCTTGTGATGGTTTTTGGTGTTTTTTAACAATATTCACACCTTCAATAACAACCTTATCACCTATTACTTGAGTAACACTGCCCTCTTGGCCTTTACTTTTTCCAGTAATTACTTTTACTGTATCTTCTCTTCTAATTTTTACTGACATTATAATACCTCAGGAGCAAGTGATACAATTTTCATGTATTTCTTTTCACGAAGTTCTCTAGCAACTGGGCCAAAGATCCGTGTACCACGTGGTTCACTATTTGCTGGGTTGATAAGAACGATAGCGTTATCAGAAAAGCGGATTGATGTTCCATCTTTTCTGTTTACTTCTTTAGCAGTTCTAACAACCACACCTTTCTCAACAGAACCTTTTTTCACCCGTCCACCAGGTATAGCGCTTTTAACAGCTACTACGATTATATCGCCTACCGTCGCGTAACGTCTTTTAGATCCACCAAGAACTCTGATACACATAACTTCTTTAGCACCACTATTGTCGGCTACATTTAATCTTGTTTGTACTTGAATCATATTACTTAGCTCTTTCTATTACTTTGGTTAAACGCCATCTTTTAGCTTTACTTAAAGGACGAGTCTCCATCACTTCAACAGTATCACCAATATGTGCTTCGTTCGCTTCATCATGAGCTTTAATTTTATTAGTCGAAGTCATGATTTTACCATAAAGGGGGTGTTTCTTTTTGTTCTCAATCACAACAGTGATAGTTTTTTCCATTTTATCACTGGAAACAACACCAACTCTTACTTTTCTTACACCTCTTTCCATATTAAGCTACTGCCTTTTCTTTCAAGATTGTTTTAATTCTCGCAATATCTTTACGAGTTTTAGCAATCACTGATGGATTATCTAATGATCCCATTTTTGATTTAAACTTTTGATCAAAAAGCGCATCATCAAGCTCTTTAAGTTTTTCGTTCAACTGGTCTAAACCCAGTTCTCTCAATTCACTTGCTTTCATTATCGCTCCAATGCCTCAACAATTTTAACTTTGATAGGAAGTTTTTGTGCGGCATTGTTCAAAGCTTCTCTTGCGAGCTCTGTCTCAACTCCACCCATTTCAAAAAGGATTCTTCCTGGACGAACCTCTGCTACCCATCCGTCTGGTGACCCCTTACCTTTACCCATACGAGTTTCAGCTGGTTTTGATGTTACTGGTTTGTCTGGAAATACACGAATCCAAACTCGGCCAGCACGTTTTACTTTACGTGTCATGGTAATACGGGCTGCTTCGATCTGTCTATTAGTCAGTTCACAAGCCTCAAGTGCTTGAATACCCAAATCACCAAAATCTACTGTTGTACCTCTTTGAGCAACGCCTCTTAAACGACCTTTGCCCTTTTGTACTTTACGATGTCTAATTCTTTTTGGACTTAACATTAGCTCGCAGCTCCAAGATCTAGGTTTTTACCGATAATTTCACCATTCATGATCCATACTTTCACACCAATACATCCGTATACAGTGTGCGCAGTTGCGGTAGCATAGTCAATGTCTGCTCTAAGAGTATGTAGAGGAACTCGACCTTCATGGTATTTTTCAGCACGTGCAATTTCAGCACCACCAAGTCGACCACTACAGTTAATTTTAATTCCTTCAACACCAAGTCTCATAGCTGCTGAAATTGCTTTTTTCATAGCGCGTCTAAAAGAGATACGTTTCTCTAATTGACGAGCAATATTTTCTGCAACAAGTTTTGCATTTATTTCAGGACGTTTGATCTCTCTGATATTGATATAGATACCCTTACCAGTAAGATATTGAAGCTCGCCTTTAAGACGTTCTACTTCTTCACCACGTTTACCAATAACAATACCAGGGCGAGCAGTAAAAATGTTAACTACAACTTTTTTAACTGTTCTTTCAATAACAACTTTAGAGATTGAAGCATGTTCAAAACGCTTGAACAGGTATCTTCTAAGCATAACATCTTCGTAAAGAAGGTCAGCGAAGTTTTCTTCAGCGTACCAGTTAGAATTCCAACCTTTAACAATACCTAAGCGCAACCCTACTGGGTGTGTCTTCTGTCCCATACTATTTATCCCCGATTACAACGGTTACATGACTTGTTTTCTTAATAATTCTAAATGCACGACCCTGAGCTCTTGCTCTAATTCGTTTAATTTGTGGGCCACCATCAACTTTGATCTCAACAATGTTGAGGCTTTCAGTTGCAACTGATGCATCTTGATCTTTATCTTGAAAGTTTGCCACTGCTGACTTTAATACTTTTTCGAAGATCTCAGCACCTTTCTTAGTATTCTTAAGAAGTGCGAGGTCTGAGAATGCCAAATCAACTGGTTTTCCACGAAGTTCGTCAGCAATTTGACGAAGTTTTCTACAACTCATTCTTACAAAACGGGCTTGCGCTACTGCTTCCATTAACGGCCTCCTTTTGCTTCTTTCTTTTTGTGAGTTCTGAAAGTACGGGTAGGTGCAAACTCACCGAGTTTGTGGCCAACCATGTTTTCAGATACGTATACAGGAATAAACTGTTTTCCATTGTACACTGAGAAAGTCAGACCAACAAAATCAGGAATGATTGTTGAGCGGCGTGACCAAGTTTTAATAGCTGTCTTTTTAGTCGCTTCATTCATATCAGCTGCTTTTTTGATTAAGTAGCTATCAACAAATGCGCCTTTTTTACTTGACCTTGGCATCTATTTCTTCCTCTTTTTAGGACGACGTTTAATGATAAATTTATCAGTCGCTTTATTATTTCTTGTTTTCCCACCTTTAGCAAGAACGCCCCATGGAGACACAGGATGTCCACCACCAGAGGTTTTACCTTCACCACCACCATGTGGGTGATCGACAGGATTCATCACAACACCACGAACTTTAGGTCTTTTTCCTAACCAGCGACTACGACCCGCTGAACCTGATACGATTTGGTTGTGTTCAATATTTCCTACTTGTCCTACAGTTGCCATACATTCAGAACGAATGTACCGTACTTCACCAGAAGGCATTTTTACTTGAACCAAATCGCCTTCTTTAGCGATAAGCTCAGCACCGGTACCCGCTGAACGAGCTATTTGAGCGCCTTTTCCTAATTTCATCTCAACATTGTTGACGACTGTATTTAAAGGAATTTGGCCAAGTGGCATTCTATTGCCAACTTTAAACTCAACATTGTTACCAGATATAATTTGCTCACCAACTTCAAGGTTTTTTGGAGCAACTATGTATGCTTTAACACCATCAGTATAAGTAACAAGTGCAATATTTGCTGTTCTATTTGGATCATACTCAATTGTTTCAACAGTAGCAGGAATCCCTACTTTGTTTCTTTTGAAATCAATAATACGATATGAACGTTTATGTCCACCGCCGCGACGACGCATAGTGATACGGCCCTGATTATTTCTACCAGCATTCTTACTCAATCCCTCTGTGAGAGGTTTGTATGGAGCATTACCAGTAGTGATTTCGGCAAAATCACTGATTTGTTTAAAGCGCTGTGTCGGCGTGATCGGTCTAAATGATTTTAATCCCATGATTTACGCTGCCTCAAATTCAGAAATTGACATTCCTGGTTTTAGTTTCACATAGGCTTTTTTCCATTTTTTGGTTAAGCCCTGCTGTTGTCTAACTCTTTTCTTTTTACCACGATTGATGATTACATTAACAGTATCAACTTTTACATCAAAACGTTTTTCAATAGCTTCTTTGATCTCTTGTTTGTTAGCATCTATGCCAACTTTGAAAGCGTATTTATAGATTCCAGCTTTCTCGTCAAGAAGAAATTCATTTGTTTTTTCTGTAAGATATGGCTCAACAATAACTCTGTGTAGAGGTTTCATTATTATTTCCCTCCGGTTAATATTTTGAGTGCTTCTTCTGTAAATACAATATTCTTAGCTCTAAGGAGTGAATATGTATTTACATCCTGAACACGCATAATGTTTGACCAGTGGTCATTACGTGCCGAAAGAAAACAATTCTCATCGCTCGGGGCTACCAATATTAGGCTTTTACCTTGAAGACCCATTGTATTTACGACATCTAAGAAAGCTTTTGTTTTTGGTGCTTCAAAAGCGAGTTTCTCAATAACATTTACGAGACCATCATTTGCTTTTGTTGTAAGCGCTGAGAGTAGTGCTCTCTGCTTAACTTTCTTATTTATTTTTTTAGTGTAGTCACGCGGAACTGGCCCATGCGCTGTACCACCACGTACCCAGATTGGAGACTTGTTTGAACCCGCTCGAGCTCTACCAGTACCTTTCTGTTTCCATGGTTTTGCACCACTACCAGAAACTTCAGATTTTGATTTAGACTTTGAAGTTCCTTGTCTTTGATTCGCGAGATATGCATTAACTGAAAGGTACATGCATGGCTCACTTACTTCTGCACTGAAATAGGTTACTGGTAAATCTAATTCAGATTTTGCAGAACCATCAGCTGCGTAAAATTTTGCTTTTGCCATGATTATCCTTTCCTTATCTCTATAAGACCATTTTTTGGTCCCGGAACTGCACCCTTAATAAACAAAAGGTTGCGTTCTGTATCAATTTTCACTACTGTCAAGTTTTTAACAGATACTCTCTTATTTCCGTAATGTCCAGGCATTTTTTTACCAGGGAATACACGTCCGGGGTAAGAACATGCACCAAGTGAACCTGGAGCTCTTACATTATGTGAACCGTGAGTACGTGGACCTTTTGCAAAGCCATAACGTTTGATTGTACCAGCGAAACCTCTACCCTTTGACGTGCCTGAAACAACTACGTTTTCTACACCTTCAAAGATAGATACATCATAACTTTGACCAACTTTCCATTCTTCAGGATTTTCAGCAGCGAACTCTACAAGTGTTTTCTTTGGAGTTACGTTAGCTTTTTTGAAGTGTCCTTCAAGTGGTTTACTAGTTCTTGATTGTTTCTTTTCTTTAAAACCTACCTGGAAAGAAGAATACCCTTCTTTCTCTTCAGTTTTTTGCTGAATAATATGACATGGTCCCGCTTCAAGAACAGTAACCGCAAGACGCTCACCACTTTCAGTGAAGACTTGAGTCATACCTATTTTTTTTCCAAGAATTCCGTTCATTTCTATACCTTAATTTCTACTTCAACGCCTGCAGGAAGATCCAATTTCATAAGAGAATCTACTGTTTGAGGTGTTGCATCTAAAATATCAATAAGTCTTTTGTGTGTACGAGTTTCGAATTGTTCACGAGATTTTTTGTTTACGTGCACAGAACGTTGAATCGTATACTTTTGTATTTTTGTAGGCAGTGGCACTGGACCTGCGATTTTTGCATCAGTATTTTTTGCTGTTTTTACAATATCGCGAGCAGCCTTATCAATCATTCTATGATCGAATGATTTTAGCCTTATTCTGATTTTTTCACCAACCATTAATTGTTACTCCAATTACTTAATAATTTCAGTAACAACACCAGCACCAACTGTTCTGCCACCTTCACGGATTGCAAAACGGAGATCTTTGTCCATCGCGATATCCGCGATTAACTTACCTGTAATTGTTACATTGTCACCAGGCATGATCATCTCTACACCTTCTGGTAGGATTACTTCACCTGTTACATCTGTTGTACGGAAATAGAATTGTGGTCTGTATCCAGAGAAGAAAGGAGTATGACGCCCACCCTCATCTTTGCTCAACACATAAATTTCCGCTTTAAATTCTGTATGTGGTGTGATTGAACCAGGAGCACAAAGTACTTGTCCACGATTGATGTCAGTTTTATCACATCCACGTAGAAGAAGTCCAACGTTATCACCAGCTTGTGCATCGTCCATAAGTTTACGGAACATTTCTACACCAGTCACAACAAATTCTTTAGTATCGCCGAGCCCAACGCGCTCAATTTTGTCATTCACGTTGATTACACCACGGTCAATTTTACCAGTCGCTACTGTACCACGACCTGTAATTGAGAATACATCCTCAACAGGCATAAGAAATGGTTTTTCAGTATCACGAATTGGCTCTGGGATATATTCATCACAGTTTTTCATAAGCTCAAGGACTGAACCTTGACCAATTTCAGAAGAATCACCTTCAAGCGCCTTAAGAGCTGAACCAGCTACAAGCGGAAGATCATCACCTGGAAAGTCATACGAAGAGAGAAGTTCACGAACTTCCATTTCAACGAGCTCAAGAAGCTCTTCATCGTCAACCATATCTTTTTTATTAAGAAAAACACAAACAGCCGGTACACCAACTTGACGTGCAAGAAGAATGTGTTCACGAGTTTGAGGCATTGGTCCGTCAGTAGCAGCAACAACAAGAATAGCTCCATCCATTTGAGCAGCGCCAGTTACCATGTTTTTAACATAGTCAGCGTGACCCGGACAGTCAACGTGTGCATAGTGACGATTAGCAGTTTCATATTCAACGTGTGAAGTATTAATTGTAATACCACGCTCTTTTTCTTCAGGAGCGTTATCGATTTCGTCGAAGTTCTTTCTTTCACTAAAACCAGCATCAGCAAGTGTTACTGTGATAGCGGCAGTAAGAGTAGTTTTACCGTGGTCAACGTGACCAATAGTTCCAATGTTTACGTGCGGTTTATTTCGCTCGAATTTAGCTTTTGCCATTTTTTCCTACTTTTTTCAGTCTTTTTGAGCCGTCTAAGGCTGGGTTTTGAAACGCTTCAAGTAATTCTTTTGCAACAAAAGGTAGAGGAAGCTTTACCATTTGTTAGAGTGCGAGCAAATATAGTATAAGTAGTGCTAAGTCGTCAAGGTACTTTTTATGTTTTTTTTGTTGTAACTCTAATATTATCAAGCTTTTGAGAAATTGTGGCCTATTTGCATCAAAAAGTACATTAGGTCGTCAAAGTTATTGAATTATATAGAGATACAACAGCTAGATTCTATCATTTCGGTTATAATTGAGACTAAAAGAAGTCGTTCCTTTCGTCAAAGTTCTCACTTCAATAGAATATCCAAGCGTTTCATTTAAGGGAATTTCCCCTTTTAGGTGCGTGTGCATTCCGTGTGTTTCAATTTTTTGTACAATTGCCCTCCGAGATTGAAGGTCAGAAATTAATTTACCACAATAATCATTCGGAACTACTATTTCAATAGTCATAATTGGTTCAGTAATTACAATATCTTTCTTTTCAATCTTATAACGAATGGCATCTATTAATAACCGTTTTAACTGGCCAGGAATAAGAACTCCTGAACTGGTTATATTTTTTATTACAAAATGAACACATCTCAGTTCACCCTTCCCTACAACTCCTGCCGCCACACACTCCTCTATGGCACTTTTGACTACTGCATCTATAAAGGGCGGGTATGAGCCTGAATCTATCTCATATGAATAGTTTTTTGAGTGCAATCGCCTCATCTCTAGGGCTATACTATGTTTATTCCCTTCAAATTCGTTTTCTTCGACAAAGAAAGGAATGTCTTGTATAAGTTCTTCATAATATTGAACATGTGGCTCACCACTTGAGAAATCACATTTAAATTCATGTGTTAATCTGTCTTTTATATAATCAAGATGAACTTCACCTACAACATAGAGATCCCAGCACCCTTTTTCATAATCTGATTCAACTTTCAATGATGGGTCAGTCTTATCAATAATTTTTAAGGCCTCATCTATATCCGTAATATCATCACTTGTTTTGCCCTCTAATTGAACCTTAACCAGCGGGTTATATTTATGATTAAAAATATTCTCGGTTTTTAAGCCCAACTCAGAAATAATATCTCCAATAGAGAAAGAATCCGAGCTCTTAAATGAAAATATTTCACCAGCTTTTATTGATTCAATCGATATAAGCTCTTCACTTTTAACTCCATATACATCCCACCATTCATATTGCTTAGGTTGTATGTCAGTAATTGCCTGTGCAATATACATAAGTCCGTTACTTGAAAAAGTTCTCACCTTTAATACTGAGCACAAACCAACTTTCGCCGTTGTAAACGAAGGAAACACTACATTTACTGTATTGAGAAGTTGACGTACTCCTATAGATTGTTTCGCTGAACCTAAGCAGAGCGGTATATACTTATCATCTTGGAAGCACGAAGGCATATGCTGAATGATATCTTCTGGACCTATAAGCCCATCCATAAGATATTTCTCCATAAGTCCATCGTCATATTCAACTACTGCTTCTATTAGCTCTTTTCTGTACCGCTGAACTTCATGTTCTAAGCCCTGAGGAATAGCACGATCAATTTCAATTTTTCTTCCGGACTTAGAGTAAATTGATACATTACTGATTAAATCGAAAACACCCACTAGCTTACCATCAGTATAGATTGGAAGATTGAGTGCAATAGGATGTCGTTCTATTTGCTCTTCTATATGTATTAATACTTCGCCAAGATCAGCGTGTTCAATATCAAGTTTATTTACAAAGATGAGCGGAGTAACATTGTGCTGAACAATTTTGTTCCAAGCCGAGATCGTTTGCGTTTCGAGGCTGTTTTGTCCACATACTACTAATATTGCCCCTTGAGATGCATAAAGAGCACAATCAACTTCAGCTGAAAAATCAATATGGCCTGGAGTGTCCAAAAAGTCAACCTGTTCATCTCTCCAGATATAAGAAGACACACCTGTTTCAATGGTAATTCCTTTTTCTTTTTCCGTAGGGAGGTAATCCATCGTTGCAAGGCCCTCTTCTACTTCTCCAACTGTATTTATTTCTTTTGAGAGATACAGTATTCTTTCGGATAATGTCGTTTTACCGGCATCTACATGTGCTAGAATTGATAGTGCTTTTGACATGATATTGATCAAATTTAGAAGAATTTATTAAAGGGAAATATAGCATTTATATATACCTAAAAAAAATGAAGGCCCCATTAATAGGAGCCTTCATTAACATATACTACAATTATATGTGATGTTAGAGATGTTTGCTATAAAGTATTAATCCTCAATACAGCGTACTGACACCATCCAACCCTTAGCACTATTATCGAGTGAAACCGCATCATCACTAAAGCGCATATCTCTTCTCAATGCTTTTGAGCCGCTCTCCGTTGACGACCAAAACAAACCATATTTTGTGAGAGAACCATAATAATTACCCCCACCAGCCGCTCCAAAGCCCCCCGGAAGAGCCCCAAACCCAAACTGGTCACTTCCTGGCATTGCCATCCATTCAGTCTCTGCTTTAAGGCTTCTTCCTATGCCATCTTCTCCATTATTTACATCGACGTAGTTAAAGAGAACCTGCCATTCACCATCACTCGGTAAATGCCAATCTGCAGGACAAATTCCCCGTATACCACTTGGTACACTTGTACTTGAAGAATTTCCAGCCATTGCCATAGTCCAATCATACATCCGACCATACGTATCACATGTAGCAGTGTTTCCCTGATTTTGTGCTCCACTGCAATACCCAATAGTATTACTGTTTGAATAATTTAAATTTTCTGCCATCCAAGTCTGGGTTCCGATTAAAACCTTTTTATATGATTGACCATCCCGAGTATCAGTAAATTCTGTGGGTGAAGTTGGCGGTACCGGCGGCTCATCTTGATTTTTTACGCATCGTACTGAGCGCCCAAACCGCTTTCCTGAACTATTATTCATCAACGCATTATGCCAAGGAATATTATTATAAGATGAGAGTTCACGAATTCTGACATACATTGGTGAAACACTCTCTTCAGTAGTTGTCCACCAAGCCCCATTAGTTCCTATTATATAGAATTTGTACTGCCAATCTAGCTTCACTCCACCTGGAAGCATACCAAAAGAGTAGTCATCTGTACCCTTTGATTGTTCATTCCATTCAAGTGTTGATTTCAAATAAGGTGCAATGTCCAGCCAATGACCATTATCGAAACCTGTAGCATTATTTTTAGTGGCAATATAGAGTGCCAATTCATCCCATTCATCACCTGAAGGCACGTGCCAGTCATCTGGGCATAAGCCCTGTACGCCTGAAGGATTTGATGAACTTGCTGTTCCTACCGCAGCAGTCCAAGTATAGAGACGACCGTACGTATCACAATTTTCAGGAAGATCATCATAACACCACGACTCAGTACCATCCATATGCTCATATTGCAAATTTTTAGCCATCCAAATTTGATTTCCAATGGTCACCGATGGATATACTACACCATCACGGGGATCGATATAATCATCTGAGTTTATTGTTCTAAAGGCGAATACTTGCTCTGGGGCTCCAGAACAAGTACTTAATACCACACTTGCGCCAATATCTCTACTTGCACTTTCAATAGCCATACAAAACTCTCTAGAATAATCTCTTAACTCTAGGCTTCCCGCATAATCTGTAGGCTGGATAAGATTGTACCCATTTACCGTTTGTATATCTTGTACCACATTAGCACCAGCTGCGATACTTTCAAGCTGCATATGCTTTCCACTATGGCTATTAAATATTCGACCAGAATGTATGTCTTCTACACTCCACTGTTGCATTATTGAACCCGTACATTTGCCTTGAACTACAGATGCATCACGTTCTATTGAGTGACCCTCTATTTCAAGGCAGAGGCCACTATTAACGTTCTGTATCATTACAGCTTGAGCCTGTAGGGATACAACTACCCCTAACATGATTAATAAAATTTTCATATTGAATCCTATTTTAATGAATGAAAATCAAAAAATAGGTAGTGATCGACTTCTGAATCACAAAATGTGATTCTTAGTGCGATAAACTGTTTACTCACAGAAAACAGTTTATTATACAAAAGGTATGTAAGGGGTCTAAATATATTAGAGAGTGTTTACAGCTGAGGAACAATTTTTTTGATGGCTTCACCACGATGAGAAAGTGACTTTTTTTCCACCATGGACATTTCAGCAAAAGTCTTATCATATTCATTGGGTACAAAAAGCGGATCGTATCCAAACCCATGTATACCTCTTGGACTTACGACAATTGAGCCCTTTACTTCACCACGCACAATAGTCTCTGAGCCCGTTCCATCAAGATAGCAGAGTGCACAGACAAATTGCGCTCCACGATTTGTATTACCAGAAAGCTCACTCAAAAGTTTATCGTTATTCTGTTGATCTGTTGCATGCTCACCTGCAAAACGAGCAGTATAAATACCGGGACGTGCATCTAACGCGTCTACCTCAATTCCAGAATCATCAGCCATTACAGGAAGATTACAAAATTTTTGTACCGCAACCGCTTTGATACGAGCATTGGCTTCAAACGTATCGCCGTCTTCGATAATTTCATCCGTAAAGCCAATATCTTTAAGAGACTTAAACTCAAAATTATCACTGCCCAGTATGGCATAAAACTCTTTGAGCTTCCCCTGATTACCTGTAGCGATTACAATAGTTTGTTTCATGACCCTCTATAGTGAATGTGATTTATGCTTTTTTAACCCAAATTGTATCAGCTTCAATACTTCGTAGTGCAAGCTTTGTATTTTGCACCACAATTTTGATGGTTGAACTACCTAAGGTCATAGCTTCTACGGTTATGTCTGAGCCACGTTTGATACCAAAAGACATTAGTCGGTGCCGTAAATCGCCCGGAGCTGTCACCTCTTCGACAGTTACGGTCTCACCTTCTAGAACTTTGGATAATGGAATTTTGCTATTCATACCCAAAAACTAACTAGAATGAGACTTAATATCAAGATATTTAGCTCTTATGATAAATCGAGAACAATTATGAAGTCACAAATATGTGGTATTTGAGGATGCTATTACCCCACCCTGTACGTATGGTCATTAGACCCTACAAGGAGAATGGATAAATTATTACCATTACTTTCAAAAATGAGGTGATAATGTCTGAATTTAAAAACGTAACAATCGTAAAACAAGCAAATGTCTATTTTGATGGTGCAGTAACAAGCAGAACCGTAGTATTTGAAGATGGCACGAAGAAAACACTTGGTATTATGAATCCAGGTGAATATGAGTTTGGTGCTGATGCCGCTGAAATTATGGAAATCATGGCTGGTGACCTTGAAGTGCTTCTTCCAGGATCTGAAGAATGGGTGACCATTAAAGGCGGAGAATCATTTAATGTCCCTGCCAATTCAAAGTTTAACGTTAAAATAAAAACAATTACTGACTACTGCTGCTCATATATTGTTGAATAAATCCAAATTATGGCACAAAAAAAGGGGAGTTCGAATTGAACTCCCCTTTTTTATTTGATAACTCTTTTATTTTTTACCCACTATATTGACCAACCTATCTGGTACAATAATTGTCTTAATAATCGTTAACCCCTCTAAATTATGGGCAAACTTCTCGTCAGCTTTCGCAAGTGTTTCAAGATCTTCCTTACTCGTTCCTTTCGCAACCTGTATTTTTGACCGCACTTTGCCATTGACCTGAAGTACAACCGTTACTTCGTCATCAACAGTAAGCTTGGCGTCAAACTCAGGCCAAGTACTATAAGATAAGTTCTCTTTACCAAGTTGCGACCACATCTCTTCTGCCATATGAGGCGCAAAAGGCGCGACCAACTGCACAAAGGTCTCTGCTACTGAGCGATATTTGGTTTCACATTTAGCTATCTCATTATTGAGAATCATGAGTTGAGAAATAGCAGTATTGAAACGGAGCGCCTCAATATCATGTTCTACCTTTTCGATTGACTGATGGAGTACCTTAAGGAGTGCTTTAGGTGCGTCATCATCTACCAGTGTTACTGGGTGCTCTTCAGTACCTATCACATTTCTCCATGCTTTACTCAAGAAACGGAACTGCCCTTCAAGCCCTTCAGTTTGCCACGGTTTAGTCGCATCAAGAGGCCCCATAAACATTTCATAGAGTCGGAGACTATCTGCTCCATACTCTGCAACAACATCATCAGGATTCACTACATTTTTAAGAGACTTTGACATTTTAGCAACAATCTGCTTAAGCTCTTCGCCTGTCTCTTTATGAAAGTACTTACCATCTTTTTCATCAACCATATCTGAAGCTACTTTAGAGCCCGTTGTATTCTCGTAGGCAAAAGCGAGAATCATTCCTTGATTAAAAAGCTTTTGATACGGTTCAGAAGTGGATACGACACCAAGATCAAAAAGCACCTTATGCCAAAAGCGGCTGTACAATAAGTGAAGTACCGCATGTTCAGCACCGCCCACATAAAGATCGACCGGCATCCAGTAATTTTCTGCTACTTTGTCAAAAGGGTTTTCATCATTTTTCGGATCGATATATCTAAGATAGTACCAACATGAGCCAGCCCATTGTGGCATAGTATTTGTTTCTCTGCGACCCTTACGGCCATTTTCATCAGTGACGATAAGCCAGTCATCATCAGCATTACCTAGGGGAGACTCACCGCCGTCACCTGGAAGATATTCTTCGAGCTTAGGAAGCTCAAGAGGGAGTTGCTCTACAGGAAGGGTCGTAACTTCGCCATCTTCCCAGTGGATAACAGGGAATGGTTCACCCCAATAACGCTGACGGCTAAAAAGCCAATCGCGCAGTTTATAATTTATTGTTGCAACACCAAGACCTTTTTCACCGAGCCATGTAATAGTTTTTTCAATACCTTCAGATTTAGAGAGACCATTAATATCAAAACCCGTTTCTGAAGAGGCACTCTGAATATAAGCTCCATCATCGGTCCAACAAGCATCACCGGCAAGAACTTTTTCACGAAGCTCTGCATCTGCTCCAGCAGGATCAAGAATACAGATCACCGGAATATCAAATGTTTTTGCAAATTCAAAGTCGCGCTTATCATGTGCAGGAACAGCCATAATTGCGCCAGTACCATAACCGGTGAGAACATAATCTGCAACCCACACTGGAATTTTAGATCCATTTACAGGATTGATAGCATAAGAACCAGTAAAAACACCACTTTTTTCTTTTGCAAGATCGGTACGATCTAGATCTGATTTAAGTGCTGCTGCTCTGATATATTCATCGACTTCAGTTTTCTGAGAATCAGCAGTAAGTTGTGAGAGCTGATCATGCTCTGGAGCCACAACCATATAGGTCGCTCCAAAAAGCGTATCAGGACGTGTAGTATATACTTTAAGATGTACATCTTGGCCATCAATGGCAAAATCAACCTCAGCACCAGTTGAACGACCAATCCAGTTGCGCTGCATCTCTTTAACACTATCAGGCCAATCGAGATCATCTAACCCTTCAAGAAGACGTTCCGCATAGTGAGGAATACGAAGCATCCACTGCTTAAGGTTTTTACGCTCAACTTCTTTGGAACCGCATTTTTCATGAGACCCATCACCAAGAACTTCTTCATTGGCACATACAATTTTACAGCTTTTACACCACCACACCTGAGCATTATCATAGTAGGCAAGACGGTTATCTGCTTTATATTTTCGGACTGCTTTAATACCTTCAGCTTCGATTTCAGAAGGAATAGGAAGTTCATCAATGTGACGCCCTTTGTTTACCTCAGGGTCGAACCAAGTATCAAAGAGCTGTGAAAAAATCCACTGTGACCACTTAAAATAAGCTGGATCTGTTGTGTTAATCTCACGATCCCAATCGTAACTGAGTCCCAATGATTTAATTTGACGGCGAAAGGTATCACAATTTTTCTGTGTTGTGATTGCCGGATGGGTACCTGTTTGAATAGCATACTGCTCGGCAGGAAGACCAAATGCATCCCAACCCATTGGGTGAAGCACGTTAAAACCTTTGTTACGCTTATATCTACAGAGAATATCTGTAGCAGTGTATCCCTCTGGATGCCCTACATGAAGGCCATTACCCGATGGATAAGGAAACATATCAAGACAATAAAATTTAGGTTTGCTCGTGTCGAGTCCAGTTTTAAAGGTCTTATTCTCTTCCCAAAACTGTTGCCATTTCGGCTCAATATCTGAAGGGGTATATTTTGGCATAATGCTCTCAAAGTCGTATTTGGAGCTAAATGTAATAATTTCTTTGAGTTTGCAGAATGTTTGGCGTATGGGATACCCTTTTGTTCGGCAAATGACTTCTAAGAAATCACATATTCAAAAATAATATTCGCTAGTATGAAAACTATTTACATAAAAAAAGCCCTCTTTCCAGAAGAAAGAGGGCTTTTACGTTAGTGAAAACGTTAATTATTTTGCTTCGGCAGCTGGAGCTGCTTCTACTGGGGCTACTTCCGCTTTCGGAGCAACTACTGCTTCTGCTTCTGGAGCAGCAGCTTGGTCAGCTTGTTCAGCTGCAGGTTGTACTTCAGCAGCTGGAGCTACTTCTTTTTTTGTTTCTTCTTTTTTATTACACCCTACAAGTGCAATAATCGAGAAGATAGACGCTGCGAGGAGCATTTTGAAATTCATACTTATCCTTTTATATGATTCTACCTTGTACTGGAATGTAACAAAAAACAGAATTTTTCAATGCTATTTTATTGTTATCATGTTAGGATCTAACTATTGTTATTCGATTGGTTCATTGCCTTTTATTCTAAAAGACATGCCAAAAGATAATTCTAAGCCCTGCGGTTCAAAGAGCTCTGCAGCAGTCTCTAGGTCTTCACTCTCAACACCTTCTCTGTAAATAGACTTGCCACCAGAGAGCGGTAATCCATATCCAACAGTACCATAAAAATTTACTTTTGATAAAGCAACACGTAAACCGGCTCTCAGCCCTAGGGAATGCCCTGCAGTAACTTTATACAACGCGCTGTCATTATTAACCTTTACCGTTAATTGTGAGAGCCCACCTGCATGGTAATATGATGCACCAACATATGGTGAAAATTTTTGATCTGCCTTAAAAAAATACTTTGTCCCCAGTCCATATTTGAAACCCGCAAATGAAATCCCTCCACCTGCATTTATATTAACATTAGGAGTCGGATAAAAAGCAAGTTCTACACCAGTACCATACGGTGCATTCCAACCAATACCTCCGCCTACCTCGACTACCATTAGGTTATTTGCGTTCATATCTTCTTCCGCAAATCCATTATTGAGAAGAATGAGTGCTATTAAAAGAAAAATTTGCTTCATTGTATGGTACCTTATTAAATTATCAGCTTTTAAAATTTAGTTGTTTTTATTTAATTTCACATAAATTAAGGGAGAGAACCATTCCATTTTTTATTTTCACCCTACAAATTCAACTCAGCGCCTTTTTCGAGTTACACTATTAATAACCGACACTATTATTTGGGATTCCCTATGAAATCAATATTACTCAGCATCCTACTCTTATCTGTTTTTTCACACTCATTTGAAAAGTACAACAGCTATTCCAGCTCCCATTTTCATCTTGGTATCGGAAAAGGAAACAATGCTCACATCAATGAGCTTACTGCATTTTGTGAGGCAACCTATGACACCCTTACGACACTATTTGGGATTGAACCCACTGAAAAAATCAGGATCGCCTTTATAGATAATAACGATTATGCCAACGGGTATGCAATACCTTTTAAAGGCTGGGTAGGAATCTACCTTCCTCCTGCCGATTTTGCATTACGCGGAAGTCACTCATGGCTTAAAAATGTCATTGCCCATGAAATTGCCCATGTATTCTCTCTTCAAGCACTTGGCTATACAAGTGATTTTCTAGGAGTAAATCTTATGGGTATTTATAACCGTAGCGCAAAACCTTATTCTCTTTCAACCAACTTCGTCTATTTTAATTCCGAAACCGCCTGGATAGCAGAAGGCCTTGCACAACTCGGAGCGGAACTTGCAGGCCATGACACTTGGGATGCCCATCGTAATATGCATGAACGAATACGCTTCTCCTCTAATGATATTATCTCACTCCCTCAACTTGCCACTTTTTCAGGAGATAGCCGTCACAACGAGGGAATATATAATCAAGGGTATAGTTTTTGTCGGTACTTATATAGCCAATTAGGAGCTCGAAAGTTCATCTCTCTTTTAGAAGAGGGTAAAAAGAGCACATTTAGCAATGCTGTTGAACTTTTTTTGAAAAAACCCTATGAGGAAATTTATCATGACTGGCTAGCTTCGCAACAGAAAAAACATGAAAAGTTCACTCATCTTATTTCTGCCAAAAGCCACACACCAATCCCCGATAATTCCCCATATATTATAAACAAATCTCCTTTTTTTGTTAATAACACACTATACTACCTCTCCTCTGCAAAAAATGACTTTGGCATAACCAGCCTTTATCGATCTACACCTGATGCCGAGGAAGAGCTCGTAGATAATATTATTGGGAGCCCTGCAAATAATGGTGCGACAATATACGCGATTCAATCACAGCCATTAAAAGGTCATTTGATCCGTAATTCTATCATCAGCTACGATATTACAAACGCTTCAACAAAAGTGATCTTTGAAGATGCTCGCGCAAGTGCAGTCGCCGCATGTGGGAACAAACTCTACTATGTTGGAAGAGAAGATGGCATACAAAGTATCTATGAATATGAGCTTTCTTCGAGCCAAAAGAACATTCTACACTCCAGTAAACTTTTTGAAGATATTGCATCGTTAATATGCACTGAAACTGACCTCTTATACACAACAGTAACAAAGCACGGGGAAGACATTCATGTTTTCAACCTTCAAACAAAAACAAGTCGCCCTCTTATTACGACACCTTTCGATGAGCGCACCCCATTTATTCATGAAAATTCTCTGTTTTTCTCAGCAGATTACGATGGAGCCTTTCAAATTTATGAATACAACTTTATTGACACCTCAATAGTACAGCATACTCAACTTCGTGGAGGTGCATTTCAGCCTGTTATCAATAAGCAATCGTTGTATGTTTCAGCATACGACTCTGCAGGCTATGTAATTTCTCAGCATCCTTTGATAGAGTCTCCTCATATCCCGATCTCTATCGAAAACACTCATACACAAATATCAAAGATAGACACCACTCACTTGACCTCTATCACGATGAAACGAATACTCAATGACCCCATAACCAAAAACAGAAGTCTTGGATGGGGGCTCACTGGCTACATACAAAATGTTTCAATGATGGAGGATGAATCAGAATTATTCGATTTTGGGCCTCGTATTGGTTTTGGAGGCAGCTACCTGTGGAGCAACCCAACAAACCAATCATCAACGTCACTCTCGCTCCTTATTGGAAGTGCACAAAACATAGGTGAACAACCCTTTAATAACAATGTAGACCCCATGTTTAACATCACAAAAACGTTCCATCTTTTCAATCAAAACACCCAATTCTCCACTGACCTGATTTACATGTCACTTGATACCATAATACGAGAAAGTACCGATACCGACGATAATCAATCTGATAGCCTTACAATAACGCCACAAATTGTTTTAGCACAATCTCAAATGATGAGTAATCATATGATTTCAAATAATTCTCAAATAACTTATGGACCATTTCTACAAATGATTGGAGGATCTGGCTCTGTCAAGGAGCTAGGAATCCCTTTTAATTTGAGCCTAGGGCTAATATTCATACCACTTCAAACTCAACTAGGGTTTTCTATTTCTCCTGTATATTATGATGTTGACCCTGGAATTAAATACACCAATAGTGGGTATGTTATTGGAATAAATATATCACCCACCTATGTCGCTCTTCAAACTGAAGATGAGTTCATATCTTACCCCACACTTAATCTATCTCCTGAACTGCGCCTCTTTTCAAACTTACATCGTAGACTCTTTTTGAACATAAATGGTGTAGTAAATTCTTCAATTGGATATGCAAGTATTGATAATAACGGAGTACCGCAGTCTAAAACCCTTTACTCTCTACAAGGTATTGTCTCAAGTAGCCTATCTTTGTGGATCCCTACTGCCACTTCATCTCGTTTTAAAAATATGAGTATTGACCTTTTTAGTGGCCTCTATGGCACCTATGACAATATCCCTGAAGTAGAAGATGTTTCCCAAAGAGATATTCAAACAATTCGAACATTGCGAAATGATGTATTCTTTAATAGCTCACAGAACGCTTCTTCAAGCCCTTTCAATCAAATTCCAGCAACGTCACTCGGCTTGTCTTTCAGCGTTGGCTACTTTGGCTGGTCCCACTATTATAGTGAATGGACCCTTGGCTGCGAAACAATTCTGAAGAAGTTTAAGCGACTAGAAAAGCCACATGTTTTCTTGAATATGAGCTTCTAAAATTGCCTAGACTCGACTATATAAAGTAATTTATAATATAACCCATATTTCCAAGTGCTTCCTCTCATTAAGCATCTTTAAAGAATAAATATTCTTGCTTTTTTAATTTACATCTCTCCCTTACGCTATTTTTACTTACATTTCTTAAAAGAAAACCTTAATACTTAATAAAATTGAAAAACATCCCTATACCTAGATACCCCATTTTCTTGCTACTCCTAGCCCTACACATTCTTGTAAGTTGTTCAAGTTATCATAAACCAAAACTTGTGACTCACTCGCCTCAAGCTATGAACCCAAGAATTGCCTTAGCCTTTCTTGATACAAAAGATCTAACAGGAAAAAAATCCAAAGATCTCGCCACTATTTTAGAATCTAAACTCATCAATCAAATTACTAAGAGTAATACCTATCAATTTGTTGAACGTGACAACCTTGATAAGGTATTAACCGAGCAATCAATGAAAGAGACTGGATTAACTGAAGGCTCAAATGTAGAACTGGGAGGATTGTCCGCTGCGCACCATTTTTTGAAGCTCACCATTAACTCTTACGAAGAAATAACAGATAAAAATAACCTCATGTTTGTCGTAAAGTACAAACAAAAAGTAACGCTTGAGGTCAATGTATCTGTAGTGAGTGCTCAAACTGGAAATGTTATATTTAATAAAACATATTCTAGTATGGCTGCCAGAAAGAACGAAACAGCTTTTGGCATTGGAGAGACGATAGATTTCAAATTTAAATCTAAAAACTCTTCGTTACTCTTTGAAAGTATTGCTAATCAACTTATTACAGACAATGCTCTACTATCAACGTTACAAACACACAATTGAAATCATACAAACTAACAAAGGAGAATCGTATGAAACTTAAACTAGCAACACTCATTATTATTTCATCTGTACTACTACTTATCAGTGGTTGTGCATCATCTTATACTACAGTAATGTCACCAGCTACTGATGAAGTACTTATCACAACTGGTGATATGCCAAACAAAGAGTATACAACTCTTGGATTTGTAGAAGCTTCTTCAACTGTTCTAGGAGTTGGACTCCCTACAGAAGAAAAAATCTCTGAGATGAAATCTATTGGCTTGAATGATGGCCTTGTAGAAAAAGCAAAAGCAATTGGTGCAGATGCGGTGATTAACGTTGAATACTCAACTGTTACTGCTTCAGCATATTTGATTTTTAGCCAATTCAACCTTTCTATCAAAGGTACTGCGATCAAATACAAATAGAAACATATTAGTTTTTATTAGAAAGGCACCTTCAATATAATTTGAAGGTGCCTTTTTTTATTTAAAATTCAGAATCACTTCTGTTGTTGTAAAGAGTCGATTGTTTGCCATAATAACTGTTGATTCTCTGGCCTATACCGAGAAAAAGCACCAATATGACCACAGCTATCAAATGATAGTAACGCCTTTGGAGATTGAACCTGCGAATAAACCTCCATTCCTAACTCATAAGAAACTACCCGATCTTCTTCACAATGGGAAACCACAATTGGAATCTTATGCATTTTGCTAAAATATTCAGCGGGAGCGAAATCATCTGAAACCAATAGATAAGATAGTGGTTGAAAAACCCATGTCACCCAATGAGAAGAAAGTAAACCTCGTGCAGCACCTTGATACGAACTAAATGAAGCATCAATAAGTAACAAATCAATACTGTCCTTCCTATCCCACTCAGCTATTACTGGAACCGCTACTGCTCCCCCAAGGGATTGAGCAAACACATACAGGTTTTCTGAGGCTGAAGGAATAGAGTCCATAACTACATCCATTGTAGTTAATCCATCTTTAAATAGCTGTTCTCTTGAAGGGCTGCCCGTTGATTGACCATAACCACTATAATCCCAAATAAAATAGTCGTACCCATGGTACACAACCCAAATAAATGCGAGAAAGTGAGCCGACAAATTCTGAGCATTTCCATGGAAATGTACTATTAGGCCTTTTGAGGGTTCTTCACCCTTATGAGGAAATAAACGTCCATGGAGCTTTTGGCCATCATCTCCATAGTATATATCTCGATAATCAAGCTTTGATTTATCTATTACAGAATAAGCATGGGGTGACGGTTGATAAAACACACCATTGCATCCTAAATGTAACAGCGTAAACAATATTAGAATAAGAAATTTCATTTGTACCATTACTTGAATTTTGTAATTATGCGACCTTTCTCATCAAATTTGAATTTCTTAATAATTTTATTATTTACCCATATTATTTCTGACCTTTTTATTCCTTCTTCTGTCCACTCTATAGCTGAGCCATTTAAAACCCCCATAGTCCAATTTTTTTCTGTCCTCTTTTTTCCATTCGGCCACCAGGTAAATGACTTACCATCAATTTTTCCCTGTTCATAATTCAACTCACCTTGTTTTCCACCCGATTCATACCATGATTCAGATTTACCATGCTTGTTTCCTTCAAAAAAATGTTCTTCAAACTTAATTGACCCTTTTACATAGTAAATGACATCACGGCCATGCTGGATCCAATTATCTGAAGGATCTCGATAGACATAATATATTCTACGGGGCCTTCTACTTAAAGTTCTTTCTATTCGTTCTTCAACTTCTCTTCCATCTTCAGAAACCTGAACACACCTATTAAGTTCAGGAGGGCGCCCCCCATAACAACCTAATAGAATATTGAGTATCACTATCCCTAGCACTAACTTAATCATATATATACCCTTTTTAAAAATATAATCCCCACTCAATTCCTCCCTCTCCATATGTGTCATTAACTACAGACCGAAGACGAACTTCTGATTTCGGCGATATATTAAACCTTAACTCATTAAATAAAACAAATTCATTAACCTTCTCGCCTATCAGGGGATAAAAATAAGTTCCCCATCCAGTATAAGAAAGCCACCTTTTTAAACGTAATCTCACTCCCAAGCGAGATTGTGGACCCGCATTAACATAGTAGCTATACCAAGAGGCCGCTCTTATCTTGCACTCTAAGAGTCCATAAACCCATATTTTATTTTTTAACATTGTGAATGTTTTGCCCGCCCCCACTTCAGAGTACAGTGAATTTTTAAACGCCTTTGAACCTTTCCTCGTATCAATCGCAATATTAAAACGCCATGACCATGGGTTAAAAAAAGCGTTATGGGGAAGAAGAGCTTGAATATGAAACCCCGTTAAAGAATAGAGCCCCAAGTCCCAGCCACTTTTTGTTTTGCGCCCTCGCACTTTTGCTACAAGAGTCTCTACAGTCACACCGTTTAGAAGCCCTGTTTCATCTGAGTTCTCATCATGATAAGACATCCTAAGGTTTACACCAAGATAAGGGTTAAAATGCATCATCCCTGACTCACCAGCTATTCGATAGGGTAAATGGCTACCATGAGGATATTTAGTTGAATCAATCGGGATATTTTTAACATAACTCGATTTAATTCCTTTAAAGCCAATTCGTTGTAGAAGAAGAGAGCGTTGTTTTTTACCCCAAGAAGAGATTTCTTCCACACTCTGAGACTTTCTTTTCTTCATTTGAATATAATCCAAGCCAAGATCAACAACCCTTAAAAATGATGTGGTATCAACCTTTTTAGCCTCAATTAAGCTACGCAAGTCTATAGTATCTGATTCCATAACTCTAGTTAAAACTTCTTCTTCAACATCATTAAGCAGCAAAAAATTATGATACATTTTACTAAACAATGACGGTCTAAAACTAATCTCTTTAACGAGCCCTGGAACTGAATTAATCGATTTCAGCGTCTCAACAGGAATAGCAAATATTGGAAATTTATCACTCAGCTTCCATTGTGGGTTGAGTATATCAAGAAGAGTTAGAATATTATACGAACAGTTTTCATCAAAGAAATAATAATCCATCCAAGTATCACCCATCTCCCAAATATGATCAACCAAAAAAGACAATTGGCTATCATCAAGGTCTAATGTGTATTCCCACATGTCCCTTTGTTCCATATTCGCGTAATTCTGAATTGATACATAATATGGAAATATGCTATACATCCCTCTATAGCCACCAAACAAGCCATTTAAGACATAAAATATTCCTGGGCCATCTGTTTGGGTTGCCCCATAATTAACAGCATAATTCAACATTTTCTTTCTATTTCTATTAGATAATTTATCTAACCGCAAAAATGTATGGCCAAACATAGAGGCGGGATTATTCATGTAACTTGATGCAAAGACTATAGTAACTTCATTAACGCTCAGCTTTTTTTTCCATTCATTATACCGAACACAGGTATACTCAGGAAAAAGAGAATCAGGTATAGATAACATGTTTTGTAAATAAGACTTCCTAGCTGGAAACCGGCACACGGGATGAAAGTCCAATGAATCTTGAACCTGATCCATCTTTGTCAGGTTCTGATCGCACAGAAGGCCTTCTATATTTCGATGGAGTTCAGATTGACTGTCAAACTTACCGAGTGGAGACAAAAAGAAATTACCACCATCGACGTCACTTTGAGCCTGAATATCTGCATTTTCATAATGCAATAATCTTAACCATGTAGTGTCATGATGTATGAGTAATGAGTCTGCTTTTTTAATATACTGAGTGATGTTATGAGAATCGCGACATTCAGCCCAAGTATACTGAGCCCATAGTAGAATTAATAGAACAGCATAATTTTTCATAAAAAAAAGGCTTGAATAGAACCCTACTCAAAGCCTTTCCTTAATTTATTCTTTATTTATATTGTTTCTATACAAGAATCAATATCAGAAGAGTAAATAACCTTTTGAGTATTATCTAAGGCCTCACCAGGATTAACTAACTCTGAGGTAAATATTTTGTCATAGTTAGCTTGAAGTACCTGTTGTGCACTTTCAGCATCTTGACCTTGACAACCCACTAAACTAATAAAAGCAGTTAAGTTCTCACCTTCACCTTGAGCCATTTCTTGTTTCAAAGATTCATAGTTTGCACTAAAAAAGAACTGCTGTTCTTTAGTTCCCATGGCAATTTCATCTTCAACACAATTTGATGTTCCAGAGCTTAATGCGCCATATTTTATAGGAAACCAAGTAAAGTTTGAAGTAGAAGCAAACGATTGAATACCAGACTTACCAATAATTACCGATCCAGGTCCACAGCCTCCCATTCCATATTCTTGTGCAAAAGAAACAGTTACAAACATTAAAATTAACAGTATTTTCTTCATAATTATTCTCCTAAATGTTCACAACACATTGTGTCGAAAGTTCATCATTATCTTGTATCATCTCATCAAGAGATTCAACAACCTCTTTAGATGACTCTTTGGAGAAAATATCAGAATATTGTTCTTGAGTTTTTTCAATAAAGAGTGGTGTAATTGACTCATCACATCCCATAAGAGATGATAGAGCTACAATATTGTCACCTTCTCCCTGTGCTGCTTCTACAAGAATTTCTTCATAATTCGCTTCTACAAAATGGAACTGCTCTTCGTCATTCATTGAAATCCCATCATCTTCGCAATTTGAAGTTCCCGATGAAATAGCAAATGATTTTGTAAATACGATCAACCCTACACCTTGCACAAATGTACCAATAAAAAAGGCATCATCTATTAAACTTGCGATAATTTGTGAACCTTGAGATTTATCCCCTATAACAAGTGACCCTATACCACACCCTGCCATACCATAATTACCCGAATACGATAATGTACTCATCAATAATAAGCTAAAAAGTAATCTTTTCATACATCCTCAGTCTAGATTTGTTAACAATCCAATATTAGTAAATATATTATCTTTATAAGCATAAGTTTTTAGGAAAGCTCTCCATGATGTTTCAATATTTTTTTCTATGCCTCCTTTTTGTAGTTACTACAGTTCATACCCAAACTACCCACAGCAAACAGGTACCCTCTATAGCTGTTCTCCAATTTGAATCATCTTCAATTGATTCAAGCCAATCTGAAATAATTACTTCACTCATTGAAAGTGAATTAATTAAAACCAAAATGTTTAAGATATTAGAACGACAACAAATGAATAAAATACTTGGAGAACAAGGGTTTCAGTCCAGTGGAGCGTGTAATTCTACTGATTGTCAAATTGAGCTCGGCCAACTACTTGGAGTGGACCAAATCTGTACCGGTTCAATTGGCAAAGTCGGTAACACCTTTATTCTCACGGCTAAACTTATTGATATTCAAACAAGCACGATAACAAAGTCTGGGAATGCAACAACGAAAGGATATATAGACGACCTTATATCAGAATCTATACCAAAAGTGGTTGCTCAAATTACTAGTACCTCGACACAAAGTAACAGTAAAGCCACTGATAATTCTCTGGCCGGTATTGGAAAAGAGCTGGGAAAAACATTGATACATTCTCTAAAAGGCTCTGAAAAAGATCAACCTAAGAGTCAGGAAAAAGGCATTATTGGTATACGGTATAGACCATTTAAGTCTTTTTTCAAAATAAAATTAGTATCACCGAGTACACCAGCGTATTATGCTGACATACTAAAAAATGACATAATTATTTCAATTGACAATGAATCAATTGAAGGGTACACAACCAATAAGGTTAAACGGATGCTCAGTGGCTACAAAGATGAAGCTATAACCCTCGGATTGATAAGAAAAAAACATCCCGTCAATGATACAATAGCTATTACTTTAATTAGAAAATAATTAAAATTTAAGGCCTACCAACGCCACTAATTCAATTACTTGTCCATCGAGTAATTGATTCGTTTCACTTGAAGTGTACCTATCAAACCCATAAGACACATCAACACCCATTATCCATTGATCTTTTATTACAATATCTAACCCTATACCCAAATTCAGGTAAAAGCCTGATGCCGATGAATCAAATGGATAAATATATTTTTCGGCCTCATAATCAGGGGCTTCTTCTATCAGATCGTTATACTCTTGACTTAAATCGAGAAGAGCATACCCAACTTTAAATTGACCATACAATTGCAATAGACTCAATCCTGTATCTTTATTAAAGAGATACCCCCGTAATCCTCCACCAACTCTATTTTTTGTAAATACATTTATTTTCAAATTTGTGTTTGCATTGGCACTTACAGCATCTATTGTTGAGTATTTATATTCTGCTACAAAACCCAGCCTCTCTGTCAAAGCCCCCGAAAGAGCAGCCCCAAGGGTTGACAACTCAGAATTTGAAGATATGGTACCATAATCATCATAAAAGTATACCCCATGGTCATTCTGTTTACCTTCAAATAACAGACCTCCTCCCAATAGAACATAGAGACGTGTACCTCCAAAATCTTCAACTTCAATTTCATCATTTCCAGTATTTGCAATCGAAATACTGCAGAGAGTTATAGTGAGTAACGCTATAATTTTAAACATTAAATATCCTTACGTAGTTATGCAGTTAAGCCACGGCCAAATCTACTATTTAGAAGTTGTTTTATAAACATCTTTTAGCCATGATACTCTGTTGAATATCAATTTACTGAAATGTATCGACCTTTGACTCATGAATTGCTTACTGCGAGGAAGCGATAGCTTCTTTCAGGTTCTGCTTTTTAATACCGCCACTCACCCCCAACAATAATGCGAAAGCGATCAAATGCACCATTGGGGTGTTCTGCGATTTCGGGTGCTCCAATATTTAATGCTGACACCCATACTAAAATCGATGTATTGTATAAATACTGTGATATCGTAAGGTTATATTCCCAGTGTCCTTCTACTTCAAAAGGCGAGTCGCCCCAACCATTGACATATTGCACTGTTTGAAACTTCCCATTTGCAGTTATCTGCAGTCCAAGATCATTATGATACCGCGCCTCAACAAGTGTTGCAAGTTCAGGCTCTGTCAATTCAAATGAATGGCGCGCAGAACCCCAGGCCTTTTGAAGATGTATCGTACCATTCAATGTCAACCTATTCACTAAAAAGAGTGAACCACCTAAACTATTTTTAAGGCCCCAGGCATTACCTCCATGGCTCGTAATACCGCCCGACCTTAATAGATATCCTCTATCAGCACTCATTGAATCATTTCTGATTGAGTCCGTCCTAAAATAATGGGGATTCATTACCACCCAGGGCGAAGTATAAACATTCCACTCAAATAGAGCATTCTTCTCCCCCTTATAAAATTCCCCCGCATACGACTGCATTAGTTGGGTATGCCTTATCCTTACAGAATCTTGAAAATTTGAGGTTGCACGCTCTGTATAATCATCCTTGGGATTGATTGCATTTGTGACAAGAAGATTAACACCGGCACCAGATAAGCCATCATACGACTGCACCATTAGAGAGTCTCTCAATAAAAAGTATGAACCATTATAAGCAAGTGTATTGGTTAATGTAAAAGATTCTTCATCGTTAAAGTCAAATTGAGCATAGGGGATTACCTTTAACAGGGCATCATACTCAATCAATGGGTCGTCACCCCGAACCGAAATATCGAGCCCCAACTTGTGAGTGCTTTGATTAGTTGAATGACCACGATACTCAAGAGTGTACTCTGTCCCGTAGGACGCCCTATGAGGTAAAGCCTCATCTCCTAAATATCTTTTATAATGATACTTACCCATAAGATAAAGATCTTCGACCGCAAGTTCTGTTTGAGCGGTACGCAATTTGTAAGGAAGAAGCCTCCCACTTCCTTTTAGGTTGAGCCACAGCCATCCATCTCTGTATGATGTTCGTGAAACCCCTTTAGAAAATCTTTTTTCTACACCTGTTACGAAAGAGGAATATTGGGCGTAATTTTCACCAAACCAAGAATAGTTAATAGCCTCAAAGGTTGGATTTGTTCTATTTAAAACATGCTGCTTATACTGCATATCCTCCGCACTGAAGTGGTCAACTTGTTCAAATGAGAAAAACATCTTCCAATCAGAAAAAGAAGGGGAGTAAAGCGTAAGTTCTGTCATAGGAGTCCTATTAGACTCTGTGTTATACCCATCCTTCAGCTCTTGTATTAAGGGATCGCCAACTTCATTGCCCGTCTGTATTCGCGTGTACTTTGATTGTGGAAGGGGTTTAAACACAGAATATTTCTTGCCATAGAGTTCGAACTGGTCAAATGATGGTAACGAGTATAGTTCTCGTGATGAATAGGGGAGTGCCAAGGTGTATGGTTTTGTAAAAAACTCACTGCCCGTCTGTAGTATAAAAGGGTCTATTGTTTGACTTTTACTTTCGAGTGCTCCACACTCTGTTCTAATATTCGACCCTTGAGCCTCCACCTGAAATACTGCTGAAAATAAAATAATTATTAGAATAAGAATGTTTTTTACCATGCCGCATACTCCACTTTCAAAAACACAGATGCAAACTGAGAGTACTCAGGTTCTGTAAAAAGTACATCCCACGAACCTTCAATAGAGAGATCGAATTGCCCTAATGTGAGCACAGGTGTTTGTATGGCCCCATACACTCCAAAGTCTGATTCATTGTCATCGAGCATTAATGGAGGGCCATCATTCGAACGAGATCGTACAAATGAGAGGGAAAGCCCACCACTCATTCGAGCTTTTAATGGGAGTAAATAGGCGTATCCCGCCTTACCGCGTATATACCAAATTTCTACTGGTCGATGCTGTGCCTTAATTGAACTACCCTCAAGGGCAAGTATTATACTACTTGCCGTACCATATTCTGTAGCAAATGAAAAACCAATGAGTGGGCCTATTTCTAAAACATCATCGAGATTATCAAGGGGAATAATACTACCGAATGACAGGCCAAAAGTTCCTGTTGAAAATTGAGGATACTCAATACTATCAATATCCTCATTACCTAATGCGAAGCATGAAGCACCGAGAAGTACTATGCAAAGGAAACAATTCCTCACCCTATTCTCCTAAGGCGTGCCCCAAAAAAACCATCAAAAGGTGACTGTCCAGGAATAATTTTAACCATGTGATTTGATACATGGTCTGGGTCTACAAATTGCTCAGCGTCATCCAACACATAATGAGGGTTATTTTTTAAAAATGTTTCGATAACAACTTCACACTCCTCAGACTCAGGGCTACAGGTAGCATACACTATGACACCACCGGGCTCACAGTACCGTGAACACTCTTCAAGAATACCGAGCTGTATTTTAGATATGTCAGTTATTTCGTGTGGCGTTACATTCCATTTTGCTTCTGGCCTACGAGCAAGGACACCCATATTTGAACAAGGGGCATCAATGAGTATTTTACTAAACAATGTTTTAAAAGGAAGTTGCCGAGCATCCATAGCAACTTTTTGATAAGAATGCAAGTCAAGGCGACTTGTTAAATCATTCAGTTTTTGTAATCGACTTGGCTTAAGGTCTGCTGCAACAACCTGAACCGCATCTCCCATCTGCTCAAGAATCATCGCCGTCTTACCACCTGGTGCTGCGCAAGCATCAAGTATCATGTCGCCCTCTAATGGGCCTAATAACTGAAACATAAGAAATGATGCGGGGTCTTGTACCGAAAAGAGGCCTTCACTAAATGCACTTGAGCGAATGAGTGCCCCGAGTGAACCCGTTACTTGGTAGTACGTATCAAATACTGAATTTCCTAATTCCTGTTTTATCTCATCGGGAAGTTGATCATGTGAAGTGCCATTTTTATTATTGATACGAATCCAGGTATCAGCTTGTTTATTTTGATGTTCTAAACGTTTAATAAGTACATGCTGACCATTCTCTTTGAGCCATTTTTTTACCAGCCACTCAGGGTGCGAATACCGTAGTGCCAATTGTTTGGTACTATTGCCCTTTGGTATGTAGAGACCTTCACGAAGGACATTCCTCAAAACTGCATTACAAAAATCACCCTGTTTTTGACCCATCTCACTTTTTACCATTTCTACGAGAGGATGTATAATTGCATGATCAGGCATACCACCTTCTCTCATCCAACCAATCTGATAGACCCCTACTTGTAGGGCAATATAGAGTCGTGGTTTTGGTTTTTTCTTAAGATACTTTTTTAGAGTCACCTCAATTAACGAGCGATTACGAATAACGCCCATTGATAGCTCAAGAGCAAAACCACGATCCTCAGAGGTCAGTGTCTCTGAAAGGGCCCTTACCAGATCTGCAACGAAACCACTCCCTTGGGTAAACCCATAGAGTGCTTCAACTGCAACAGCACGCGAAGCTACACCAGCGACTGTAATTGCAACCCCTCACGATTTTGAAGTCCATTATAAAAATCAATTGCACCCATCGCCTTCTTGCCTTCAAGCTGTAGTTCAAGAATTTGCAATACTCCATCACTCGTACTCACAAACAACTCTTTCTCACTATTAAAATAGAGCACTCCTGCCGCACCTTTTGGGGTTTCATCAGACACTAGTCGGGCAGTACGAATACGAAACATTTTGCCTTCGAGGTATGAATAGCAAACAGGGTAAGGAAAGAACCCTCTAATAAGGTTATAAATGATGCCTGTCGGTGCAGCCCAATCAATAAGTCCATCTTCCTTTTTAAGCTTTCGAGCAGAGGTTGCCTTTTCATGATTTTGCTCAAGAGGAGTATAGTCACCAGAATCAATTTTATGGAGCGCACTATCAAGAGCGTCACACCCAATATGCATTATCTTATCAAAGAGGGTTTCAGCAGTATCTTCAATAGCAATAGGGCATTTTTTTACCTCTAACACAGGACCGTGATCCATTTTTTCATCAAGTAAAAAAACGGTAACACCACTTTCCGTATCACCATTAGCCACAGCCCACTGAACAGGGGCTGCTCCACGATATTTGGGCAAAAGACTTCCATGAACATTAATTGAACCATGGGTCGGTATCGCCAATACCTTTTTGGGTAAAATAGAGAAGGCAACTACCACAAATAGGTCCGGTTTCAATGCTGATAGTTCTGCACAAAATTGATCATCTTTGAGAGACTCAGGCTGCATAACCGGGATATTAAGCTCTAAAGCAGCTTCTTTCACTGGAGGTGCCTGCAGTTTTCTCCCTCTTCCTTTGGGTCGGTCTGGTTGGGTAACTACAGCTGAGACCGTATGACCTGCCTCACGAACTCTATTCAAAAAAGAGACTGAAAAATCTGGAGTCCCCATAAATACTACATTCATCATAATCCAATCTGGAATTTCTATTGGGTCAATGTAGTAAATTTCACAATTCTGGTATAGCAGCCCTTTTTATTCGTGCAATTTGGCCCTCAAAGTTGGACAATTGAGGTAACCATAAAAGGGTGACATGGCCGGAAAAAATAGTTTTAAAAAGAATGCGATACTCTTTAAAGAGGGTGACCGTGGAGATTGCATGTATTTCATCAACTCCGGTGAAGTAGTCATTTTTAAAAACACACCTGCAGGCCCCATTCACCTCGCTCGCCTCTCTAAAGCCGCAGTATTTGGAGAGATGGCAATAATCAACAAAGAGCCACGTTCTGCAAATGCCCTCGCCCTTACTGATATCACAGCTACAGAAGTCTCGAATATTGAATTCAATCTTCAAATTGAGAAGATTCCTCATTGGTATAAGTCCATTATATCTATGACCAGTATACGGATTAGAGAAACCAATATGCGGCTTCTATCTGGCAAAAATAAAGTTAACATAACCAATATCTCTCATGTACTCTTTCAGGTGTTCTGCTATGATCAACAGAGCCGGTTAAAAAATACTGATTTTGTCGTCAATGAGATATCTGAGATTTTGGGCCTCAATCAATCAATCATTATTTCTGGACTTAAAACCCTCGAAAAGCTTGATTTAGTACGGTTTGACCGTCAAGAGATAATGATTCCTGAACTCGAAATACTCCTTGGATATAGTGAATACCTCAAAATAGATACCTTGGAGAAAAAGCACAATAAAGAGTTCTGCTATTTATTAGATGTTTTACCCCGAGTGTGTATCGATCTACAACTCGAGGGAGTCTTTAGCTTCTACGTCGAACTTTTTGCTATGAAAAAGGAGTTGCGTCAAGCAACTCGCGCTGAGCTGAGCTTTATTGAAATTTTCCTTCAAATTCTCCAGAAAGTTCATATCATTTCATTTATTGAGGCAGAAGATTCTATCAAATTATTAGAGACCCTGGGAAATAAGTCTGCAGTTGCCAAGCAATTTTACCGAATAGATATAAAAAGACTCCAATGTCTCAATAAAACTATAAAGCAGTTAAACCTATTACAAAACTAACTATGCCGATACTAATTATACTACTGCTCATTGCACCACTTGCCATGGCAAAAGACTATAATGATCCTGATCCTCGCTGTAATGAGGCCTTTACTGGTGATGCAAGTACATTTGCCCCAACTGAAATTTGTGGAGACATTCAGCTACCTACCAGTCTAAGAAAATGTAAATCTCCTTATTTGGTAACCGATGATATTTATATTCCAACAAACTCTCGCCTAAGAATTGAGGCTGGTGTTGAACTAATTATTTCAAAAAAACAGTGGTGTCATGGCCCCAAAGACTCACTTAGGGCGGCAGCCGCTACAAAATGGAAAAAACAAGTCGATTGGAATGATAGCCAATATGTGTCCATTAAAGCCGATGGAGCCTTTTTTATTGTGGGCACCGAAAAAGAACCAGTGATCATTCGACCAGAAAACAGTACCCTGAAGCGCGCCACTTGGGACGGTATTCGCCTCAAAGAAAAGTCTCATATTACTACTCAAATTGAGTATTTACATATATCTGGCGCAAACAAAGCAATAAATATAGAGCACTCCACTTTCAATATTGCCAACTCACTCTTTGAAAATAATAATGTTGGCATTGCTATCGATAAACTGAGTATTATCCCCATTTATAACTCGGTTTTTACCGAAAACTACAGCGCGGGAATCTACCATAAACATTCTGGGGCAAAGCTGTATGCAAATATTTTTTACAATAACTTTAACTACGGAATTTGGGCAGATTCTCGTCACTCACTTGAGGCAAACTACAATATTTTCTTTAATAACAGTGAGGCTGACTGTTTTCATTGCCCACTCACAATTTCCCAAATAACAACTACCAATGATAATGGTGATTCTGCTGATACTCATTACAATCTCTTTAAGGACCCTATTTTTGTGGGATCCCCTCAAGAAGCAGAAGAGATAAAAAAGGACCTCGACTTAAACACCCCAAAAGTAGAGATTAAAGACACCATTCTATATCACCTAGAACTCAAATCAAGAAAAAGAAAGAATTTAGGGTTAAAAAAAGTACCGCTCTTTATTCCTCGCGGACCCAAAGAGGCCCCCTACCGCTTGAGTAAGTATTCTCCTGCTATACAGGGCGCTTCTTCTCACTCATTTTTCATGAATAGTGATAGCAGTCAAGGGGATATTGGGCTCTATGGTGGCACCAATAATCGAGTGAGTAAAAGATTTCCCAAATAAAAAAGCCACTTCTTAGAGACAAATCTCACACAATCAATTACTCAAGAAAAGGATTTACTCCTTCTTCCGCCTGTTCGATCACTACTAAATCTGACTCATCTACGTCAACCTCAACAGCAGCTTCTTCTTGTGCTAAGCGCTCAGCTATCTCATCTTGCGGCGATAAAGGGCGTTTATATTCGGTGCTCTCTGGTGAATCTACTGCTGAATCATCATCCTGTTCGCTTGCCTCTTCCATTTTATCAACATAACTATTGAGCACTGTTGGTGTTACTGCTTTCGAGTCATATATTGCATTCATCAAGCTCACATCAAGTACATATGCATTTGACTGAGGCATGCCCCCAAGAATACTCATGGTTTGGGTCTGCTGCATTGAACTTCTCATTTTTTGAGACTCTTCGGCAGAAAAAAGGCCTACTCTATTTGTGCTTGAACTCACTGAATCATATCCACTTATGTACATAGTTGCTCCCCTTCACTAGAGACTCTCCTTTATATCTATCGAAAATTTAAAGTAAAAGCTTAAGTAGTTTATCATCTTTTACATTGTAAACGGATGAAGATTTCGAAATTAGGGTTATTTGTGTAAATAAATTGAATGTTGAGCCACACAACACACTGGCCAGAGACAAATTTTTCGAATTAACTACATTTGGCCCAACATCAGTGGAGAAGAAGAATGTCAGAATCAATTAATCCAAAAGATCTACCTATGGAACTCGGTGTGCAACCTATCGATGCACTTATGGAAGAGTATGCCCTTAAAAACAATGATCTTGTTGCTGCATCTACTGAACAGCTTTCACACAAAATTGTTGGGAAAGCGCGTAAAGGAAGAAAAATCACTAAACGCCTTCAACGTAAAGTAATTGATGCCTTTAATTCTGCATGTCATGAACGTTTTGACGACTTTATGACTCTCAAAAAAGAGTCCCTCTTTAATTATTAAAGACACCACCCTTAAAAAGCAGTAGACATCTTAAAAAAGAGCTTTGGTCGAGTAACTTTTTTAAAGTCATACATTTCGAGCGATATTTTAATCTCAAAGTTTAGCCGTTTTTTAGACATAAGCGTACATTCAGCGGTGTAATCTAACACAATCTGTTTCGTCCTATAATCAAGACGGGGAAGGGTCATTGACACTCGATCATCAAAAAGATAGGGAAGGGAACGAGCCAAGAATATTGAAAAAGGTAACCACCTATTTCCTTTATAGGTTCGATTGTGAATTGTTGAGCTTACTCCAACAGTTTGTAGATTATGATGGTAGGTCAAGTGGTTCTCCACGAGAGGAACCCCACTCTGAGACATGTCACTCCAAAGAGCAATACTGCGACCTTTCACTTTCCCTAGATCAAATACTGTCGTGAGTCGTGACCGATGAAATACGGACTCCCTTTTATTTATTGACGTAGAGCCTGTGTAACGAATCTTCCATTGACTATTAGACCAATTATGACTTTGAGTCACCAACAACTCTTGTCCCTTATTTATCACAAGTACACCACCAATAGTATCTTTCTCATATCCAACCCGTGTAAAAACAAAGTCCCTATAAGAACTGGTTCGATATGAGATCGCAAGTTTAGACACTATTTTTTTCATAGTACTTTTTACTGTAATTTCACCATACATTGCAGAAAGGCTACCCGAATTATACAGTGCAGCACTCATTACACGCCCCCCTTTTCCGATCTCTCCTGACAGGCCCCCAAGAGGCATTCGCTGAGAGATTAGATAATCTGATGAATAGATATGGCCATACATAATCATTGGAGCGATATACCCCTTGTCTATTTCTTTACGAACCGAAACAACGGCCAACTTACTATGAAATACTCCATCCTCATTTCTATACTTTTTATATGAGCCTCCAAGTTGAAACAATGTTCCTTCGGCTATGTACTCTATCAAGCCACCATTCAACCTCTTTTTGGGCTGTACCATTGAGGACTCACTGTTATTTAAAACCCTCGGTGCCGATATCGAGTGACTGCCATGCCTTAAAGAAATGGAACCGATCTCAGCACGCAATCGTCCATTTTTAAGTGCCATAGATCTTGATTGAATACTTTTCGTGTGTGGATATAAAGAAAAAGTCACTCCCATTTGCTGAGTAGCTAATGATGCACTTAAAGAACTCCTTAAAAGAGAGTCACGCTCTATATCTCTATGGAAACTGTACTCTGCCCGAATAGTATGTGAAACATCTCCCGTATCAAGTACAATGCCAAACTCATCAAAAAGCGCTTCGCACTCCACAGAGTCCTCCGCCCACTCTGCATACTCTATTCTTTCAATAAGATCCTGATACTCATCCCACGTAAGAATACCATCGTCAACTTTTTCATACGCATGTTGGTATGGTGAGTATGACCATAACTGAGTCATTATTAGAATACTGATGGCAATCACCACCTTCACTGGTTTACAATTCATCCTCTCATCTCTTTATTAAGCCCTGTATTAGACGAAATAAATGCTATTTTGGTGACCTCAATAGTTGAGAAAAAGTCATGACAATCCATAAACGATTTATTAGCCTCGCCCTTCCCAATATCATTTCCAATCTTACGGTACCCTTTGCCGGTATTATTGACCTTGCTCTACTTGGTCACCTTCAGGATATTGCCCCACTCGCAGGTGTCGCACTGGGCACTATTATTTTTGATTATATCTATTGGAGTTTTGGTTTTCTACGAATGGGTACAACGGGTCTTACCGCTACAGCATTTGGAAAAAAAGATACCATGGCACTTACTACCATCGCCCTCAGAGGCCTTGGACTCGCTGCAATTATCGGTGCACTACTCCTCGCTCTTAAAGTTCCTATTGGTGAGATCAGTTTTACACTACTCCAGGGTGCACAATCAGTTGAATCATCAGGTAGAGGCTATTTTGATGCTCGAATTTGGGCTGCACCTGCAACGCTTGCCCTTTACGTTATAAACGGATGGTTTCTCGGAATACACCGCTCAGGTATAGTACTCATACTCGCTATTCTTCTCAATGGAGCAAACATCATATTTGATACCCTTTTTATCTATGGTTTTGGATGGGGGGCCGCTGGTGCAGGCTACGCAACCATGGTATCAGTTTGCATAACTACAGCAGTTGGTCTAGCTATCCTCTTCTTCTCTCTTAAATCCTATCCTCGCCCCTCACTCTCAATCCTTTTCAACAAAAAAGAGACTCTCGAGCTGCTCTCACTCAATATCAATTTACTCATCCGGACCTTTATTCTTATTACAGTATTTGCCCTTTTTACCAATATATCATCGCTCTTTGGTACCCTTATTTTGGCGGCAAATACTATTGCTCTCAAACTAATATCAGTTGGTGCCTACTTTATCGATGGCTTTGCTTTTGCACTAGAAGCGATGGCAGGCAAGTTTTATGGGGAAAAGGACGGAAGTAAACTTCTTGCAATTCTTAAACTGAGCCTTTGGTATTGCCTCGGCTCCATAGCCCTTTTTTCACTTTGCATGCTATCTGCACACGACAGTATTATATCACTCTTTGCTTCATCAGAACATCACCCCAAAGTTATCTCTCTGACCGTTTCTTATACACCTTATATCATTGTAACTCTCATAGCTGCAGGAGCTGCTTATATTTTTGATGGGTTTTTTATTGGTATCGCTCGTGGTTCTGTATTGAGGAAATCAATGATTCTCTCCTCACTTCTTGGGTTTATTCCACTTGCAACTCTGTCCATCTATTTTGAACAACCAGAATTACTGTGGGGGGCACTGGTTCTTTTTATGATCATGAGAAGTATATCACTCGCCACTATGATTCGCCCCACTATTCGCTGTGTGTCTGAGTAACCCACTTCTGAAGAATGTCACGTACCTCAGTCAATTTCATTGGCTTGGGAATATAATCATCCATACCTGCCTCAGTAAATGACCCCACTTCATTCTTAAGTTCTTGTGCAGTCAATGCTATAATTGGAACTGTTTTCCCCGAACCATCAAAATTTCTAATTGTTCGGGTTGCCTCAATACCATTCATTCCAGGTAAATTATAGTCCATCAACACAAGATCGAAACCGTGGGATAAAAACTTCTGAACAGCATCATTACCACTCTCGGCAATAGTAATGTCATAATACCCCAACTTTTGAAGCATAGACAAGGCAATTTTTTGATGCAAAGTATTATTCTCAACAAGTAATATTTTTGCTTCGTGACTCCCCTCTTTGCCCTTTAAAGAATACCGAGTTACTAACTCTTGATCATTCAAACCACCTTGAGATGCAATACCAATTGTTTGTAGAAGCTCATGTTTTGTTACCGGCTTGGAAAGGTACCCATCAAAGCCCGCTTTGAACATTTTGTCCGCATCACCCTTTGCTGCTTTAGTAGTGCACACAATAAAAGTACTCTCCTTAAATTCACTCCTCTGTTTAAGGCCATTACAATACATTTCACCTTCAGCCTCAAGGATACTTTTATCAAAAATAAGCACATCAAAGGGGCGTCCTTCAGCTACAGAAGTATCAACCGCCTGCCGTCCATGCACCCCCATTGCCTCAGTAATAAAACAACATCCAGCCGATTCTAGATAGTTTCTAAATATAAGCCTCGCTACCCGTGAATTATCTGCGATTAACACGCGTGTATCTGAAAAATCAACCTGCTCCGTTTCCATAAGGGCAATACTCTTAGTTGATGTACCCAACTTCGCAGTAAACCAAAACTGCGATCCTTTTCCTAAAGTACTGGTATACCCAATTTCGCCACCCATAAGTTCAACAAGTTGGCGGGAGATTGCAATACCGAGACCTCTACTCGCAAATCCACTAGGCATCGGGGTCCTAGGGTTACTATAGGGTTCAAATAGCGTTTCGTGCATATTCTCAGGAATCCCTACTCCTGTATCTTCAATCACACACTTCAAAAGTACAGTGTGGTTATCAGTATCTTCAACTTTATGTATGTTAATTAATACATGTCCCTGTTCGGTATACCTAATAGCGTTATTCGCAAGATGAATAATGCACTGTCTAAAGCGAGCAGGATCACCCACAAGGAACTTTGGCACAGAATCATCAATCACCACTCCAAATTCGATTCCTTGCTCTTCTGCTTTTATATAGAGTATATCCGATACCGCATCAAGCGCCTTCCTTACATCAAAATCGATATGTTGAAATTCAATTTTCCCTGCTTCAATACGTGAAAAATCAAGAATATCATTCAGGAGTTCCATCAGTGCTGTACCACTATTTTTAGCGACTTCTATAAATTCCCGTTGTTCTGTATCGAGCTCAGTCTCAAGTACGAGGTCGGCCATTCCCAAGACCCCATTCAATGGCGTCCTAATCTCATGTGACATATTAGCAAGAAAAGCACTTCGAGCAACATTTGCATGCTCCGCCTTCATTGCCATTTCATTTACTTTTTCAAGTGACTGACGTAATTGATCATTGAGTAATTCAAGTTCATTATTTTTAGCACGCACTTCACTATTCAAAGCAGTGTAATCATTTTTTACTAAGTCAAAAGCTTCAGCAATCTGTTTAAAAGGGTGAGATTCATCGAACCTTTCTGCAATGCCATCACTCCCTTCCCAAACAAGAGAACCCACTACTTCTATTAATTGATCTAAATCATCAGAGGTAATCATGTGTTCCATCACTTCATGTTTACTCTCACGATGCTCTGATTCTATATGTTCATTCATAAGATCAAGAGCTTCATTGATACTTTCGACAAACACAAAATGCATATTGACTATTGTCTGTACAAACAATAGTGCTGTTTTCATTAACGGGTGTGGGCTAATGATATAGGTTTTCAAGGAGCTCACCCCATATTTTTTTTGAATCCTCTGTATTTCTTGGGCAAAGAGTTTTCTTACTCGTACTGGTGTTGTTACCATTTCGGAGTAATCAACGATTCGAAAGTACTGTTTTTGATCAATAATTTCTTCTCTAAAGATCTTCTCTTCAATTGCAGTAAAGCCAGTAACATCTTCGGGTATCAAGCCTTCACCACTGTGCTTTATATAAAGAGCAAACCCTTTTGCTACTTTAAATATACCTCGATATTTATGGGTTATTGAAGTATAGGTCCAATAATTATTGCCCGCAAAATCTTGGAGTTGAACCGGGGAATACACTCCTTTTGGTTCAATATTAATAAAAGAAAGTGCTTGTTCAAGTGCCTCTCGATAGGATGCAAATACACGATATTCGTATACTGGTTTTCGAGATAACAACTGTCTACTTTTAAGTCGAGCTCGCATTGCAAAAGATGCTCTTGTAACAAAGTATCCTAGATAATTCTGTGAAATTCTTGATTTATATTGTAAAAAGAGGCTCCGTTCCTTCCTGTTAGGCTTGCCCCTCACGTGTGACAGGTCTTCGATTTCAAGAAAAGGCTGGCCTTCCTTAAAGGCCTGTGAATATATTTTCATCAATATTTCATGAGCTCTATTGGCATCAAAATCTTTATAATCACCAACGGGAGTCACAACCAAAATTACATCTCCCACTCGTTTTATATTAAGATAAAAACTACGGGCAACAAGTATGTCATTCCATTCTGGCTGACTAAACTCTGGCAATGCTGTATGAGGGCATGATGATGGTATACTCTTCTCCTTTTGCTATAGAGTATACCATACATTCAGAAGAAGGTCGAGCATTCTCTCTGCTCAAACAACCAAAATTTGGACCCTTAATTGAGTTAAAGTGAACCTGTTCTTTCTCATTTAGATCAACTCTTACTTATTTAATTCCATACACTTAGATGCCGAAAATACTATATTATCTCCCATTTTAGAACTGTACTTTATGAATCGTAACCGATCTGACATCCTTAAAAACGTATCTCGTGTGGTAATTAAAGCCGGCTCACGACTCCTTGTAGATATGGAAAAAGGTGGTGTTAATCAACCTATGATCAAGGCCCTTACCCGTTCTATTGTACAATTGCGACGCAGGGGTATCGATGTAGTATTAGTGAGTTCTGGGGCTGTTGGCGCCGGAATGGCTCTTCTTGGCATTTCAGAACGCCCCTCCAAACTTGAAAATGTGCAATCCTGTGCTAGTGTTGGTCAAATTAAATTGATGAGCATCTATGAAGAGTATTTTAGTATTGAAGGGTTCCATGTTGGCCAAGTGCTCCTTTCAGCTGAAGATTTTAGAATTCGTGATCGGTACATTAATATTTCAAATACTATTCACAGTATGCTTAAACACTCTATTATCCCTATTATTAACGAGAATGACTCGGTAACGATTAAAGAGATCAAAGTAGGGGACAATGATAAGCTTTCTGCAGATGTAACTCAGTTTTTAGAAACTGACCTCTTGATTATATTAACTGATGAAGATGGGCTCTTTGACAAAAACCCCAAAGAACATGACGATGCTACCCTTATTAGTGTTGTTGAAAAGGTCACCCCCGCTATCAAGGCCCTTGCTGGCAAAGCAGGTTCTAATATATCTACTGGGGGTATGAAAAGCAAATTAAAGGCCATTAAACAAGCATCAGCTGCAGGGTCAACTGTAATTTTAGCCAATGGTTTCACTGCCTCTATCGAGGATATTTTAGCAGGTGAGAATATTGGGACGCTCTTTATCGCCTCCAAAACTAAAATTACTCAAAAAAAGAAGTGGTTATCCTATGTCAGTGAACCAGTTGGTCGTCTCTATGTAGATGCTGGCGGAATAAATGCTTTAGAAAATAAAAATTCAAGTCTCCTTTCAGTAGGAGTACAAAAAACAGATGGATCATTCCAAAAAGGTGATCTGGTCGAGGTGTGTACTAGTTCTGGGACCGTCATAGCACGGGGTATTACCAATTTTAATAATGATGAAATATTGAGTTTAATTGGTAAAAAGACAGAAGAAGTTACTAAATTATT
>JAOPTX010000067.1:0-11055 GCA_051532055.1 Fibrobacterales bacterium
AATGGCGTTCGGTAAATGGAGCACCTCCATTTATCCCCCATGAGATCGACAACAAATGGGAGAATGCCAATGATTGTCTCTCGTGTCATAAAAATGGTGGGTTTGTAATGAAGTGGAAAAAATTCACTCCACCAATGCCTCATGATTTTATCGGTGAATGTCGCATGTGTCACAACCCTCCTTACCCAGGGTATAAAGATGGAGGTCTTGCAACGAAAGGTGCTCCCGCTCTTAATAATGTAGTGGCTCCTGGTGCTCCACCACAGATTCCTCATTCTACTGCTATGAGAAAAAATTGTGTATCATGTCACTTTGGCCCAACCGCAATCAAAGAGGTGGCATCACCTCACGAAGAACGCGCGAATTGTGCAGCCTGTCACCAGCCATTGGCCCAGTAGGAGTAACGAATGAAAATACTATTGACTATTGCGACAATCGCTATGATAACCATTTTTACTGGTTGTAATTCCCATGAAGAGGTTACCTTTACCCAGCGCATTCATGCAGCCAAAGAGGTTCCTACATATTCTGAAAATCTTGTAGAGTTTCATAAAGATTCGAAGAAATTTTATATGGGTTCTGGCCTGTTTGGTTCACAACCTTTTCATGTGCTTGACACGGGGAGTGTTGCACAGAGAGATAATTGTGCTAACTGTCACCAAGGATCACTTAACGTACAGATGAAGAAAAACCGCCCATCATCAGCGAAACTATCTCACTGGGATAAAAAGTTACATCATGGGCCAGAAGGAATTCTTCAGTGTGCAACGTGTCATGACTATGATGCGAAGCAACCTGTTTTAAAGAGTGCTATGAAAACCAATCTCGATTTTTCTCAAGTGTATCAGACCTGTCAGACTTGTCACAATGACAAAGTACGTGATTGGGCTTTTGGTGCACATGGTAAACGTGTTGGCGGATGGGTTCCCCCAAAAGTTATTCGTAACTGTACTGGGTGTCACAATCCTCACGATCCAAGCTTTAAAGGATCTATTCCTAAAGCGATCCCACAGAACTATAACATTACTCGGGGGATAATCACCGATGCAAAATGAATTTCTAGAAAACATTGAAAAAGATCTTAATGAGTTAAAAGATAAAAACCTCACCAGAAGATCAGCAATTAAGAAAATGGCTGCTGGTACACTTATGGCAGCAACTGCGGTAAGTGCAGCAAAAAATCCATTGAACGATAATGATAAAGCCCGCGTTCGTAATTTGGAACTCCAAGAGTTTATTAAAACAAATTACAAGGTGATGACTCGCGAAGAAAAGTTAGCTACAGTTAAACGTCTTGAAGAGCTTGCAAAACTAAAGCACAATGTTGATGTATCCATATCATCGAAAGATGCAATACCTGGTGTACTATACGGATATGCTTTTAATATTGGGCGTTGTGGTGGTTACCAGGACTGTATTACTGCATGTCAAAAAGAGAATAACCTTTCTCAAGATTCAAATATGCAGTATATCAAAATATTTGAATCAAAGCTGGGTGAATCACTGCACCTTACTTCTGGCAATGCACAATATCAGCATGAAATTCCTGTTGATGATCACTTTTACATGGGGACTCAGTGTTTTCACTGTGAAAACCCACCATGTGTAAAAGTATGCCCAACACAAGCAACCTGGAAAGAACCTGATGGCATTGTTGTCGTTGATTACGATTGGTGTATTGGATGTCGGTATTGTGAAGCGGGCTGTCCGTACTTTGGTCGTCGTTTTAACTGGTCTGAACCTGTAATACCAAAAGAAGATCTTAATACTACCCAGCACTATTTAGGAAACCGTCCACGTTCAAAAGGCGTGATGGAGAAATGTACATTCTGTATTCAACGTTCGCGTGATGGCAAAAATACTGCATGTGTTGAAGCGTGTCCAACTGGCGCACGAGTATTTGGTAATATTCTTGATCCCAATAGTGAAATAAGATATGTTCTTGAAAATAAATCGGTATTCAGATTGAAAGAAGACTTGAACACGGACCCTAAATTTTGGTACTTCAAGGACTAAGGAGAAATTATGCGTGATACCATTGGAAGAATCGTCGATTTTAATTTATTAGCACTACGTATTCTCTTTGTCGGGAGTGCTCAGTATTACATGTGGATGTCATTTTTAACCCTCCTTATTATGGGTGGGTTATTGGCGTATGCACAACAGTATGATACAGGCATGGCAGTTACTGGCATGAATGATATTGTAAGTTGGGGCCTTTACATTGCTAATTTTACTTATTTTGTTGGGGTGGCAGCATCAGCATTGATGATTGTAATGCCCTTTTACATATTTAAAGAGCAGGAATTTCGTTCCTCGGTTCTTGTAGGTGAAGCAGTTGCGGTAGCGGCAATTACAATGTGTATATTGTTCGTTACTGTTGATATTGGAGGGCCACTTCGTGTTTGGCATCTAATGCCATTTGTAGGAACCCCAAATTTTCCTGACTCAATTTTGACTTGGGATATATTGGTTCTCAACGGCTACCTTATGCTCAACTTAGGTATACCAATCTACCTACTTTATAAGAAAGCACACGGGCGTGATCCAGTAAAAAAACATTACTATCCATTTGTAATAACTTCAATTTTTTGGGCTGTATCAATTCATATGGTGACCGCATTCTTATTTCAAGGAATTCAAGGAAAGCCATTTTGGGCATCTGCACTTATGGCGCCAAAATTTCTTGCAAGTGCATTCTCGTCAGGACTCGCTTTTATACTGATTCTTTTGACAATTGTACGTACGTTAACACGTTACGAAATTTCGAATAGTGCTCTTCATAAGATGGCTCAAATTATGACAGT
This sequence comes from Fibrobacterales bacterium, assembly GCA_051532055.1. GTDB lineage: Bacteria > Fibrobacterota > Fibrobacteria > Fibrobacterales > JAOPTW01 > JAOPTW01. Next base: position 2,808 of record JAOPTX010000067.1, read on the forward strand.
GGCATCGCTTGTAAATATGATTATGTTCTTTTCTGAATATTTTAAAGAGTTCTATATGTTTGCGCATCACAGTGAAAGTGCACAGTATCTCTATTGGGGGCTGGGCGACCATATGACAACTCTCAATTATCTTGCTTGGGGCCTAAAAATACTCAGTATAGTAGCTACTATTGCATTAACAGTTGGCTTGTTTAAGGGTAAATTTAAGCTTCTAATTCCGCTCTGTGGCGCGATGTTTATTTCTGCTTGGTTTGATAAAGGTATAGCATTTGTTGTCCCTGGGTTTGTACCAAGCCCACTGGGAGAAGAAATAAGTTATGTACCTACAGTCATTGAGTGGGGAGTACTCGCTGGAGTATTTGGCATAGGTCTTATTACTCTTACGATCTTGCTCAGACTCATTATCAATATTGAATTGGGTGGGATGAAAATAAAAGACTCTAAATAAACTCAAATCATTAATGAGTTTAGTAGGTATACTACTATTTTAGGCCACCAAATAAGGTGGCCTTTTTTATTGATGTGTGTTTATTTCGACAAAAATGTATTTCATTTATGTAGTCTTACTACGGTAAATTTGTGACTTAAATATAGTTTTAGGGATGCACTGTCAAAGTTGTACCGTAGGTTTGTTCTATATACTGCACCAATATTTTTTTTGTATCCATTGGCCGTTTGACTAATTGAGCACCATTATCACACCAACCTTTACAGATGGCAGTGGCTTTACCTAAAGACGTATAGAGTGTTTCATGTCTGATATACTCATCTAAGTCGCTTGGTTTAAGCACTGTGCCGATGATAACCTCCTTTACAGCATCTCTATCAACAAACTGATATTTATCATTGTGGGCAAATGTTTGATCAATAATTTCATTGATATAGCGTATCATATCTTTAGAATGCATAGTATCCTCCTCTAGTAAGTATATCATAACTCATTTTAAAAAGTTTTAATGTCGCTAATATTGCTTCTAAATTTTGTCAAATACCAAATATCTATATGGCACACATATTGCTAGAGTAGAGATAGGTCACAAAAGATGTGATGTTTGATTACATGAGAATATAGCGTAATCAAATATTTCAGTATGATGAATATACAGTGGGAAATTATGAAGAAAAAATGTGTCGTTGTTGGTAATGGAATGGTTGGTCTTAAATACATTAAGGAGCTACTAGAGAAAGATACACAGGAAACATATGAAATAATTGTGTATGGTGAGGAAGGTAGGCCGGCGTATGATAGAGTACAACTCACTTCTTTTTTTAATACTCTTGATCCACTTGATTTAGAAATTGAATCATCTTCATGGTATAGTGATAATGGTGTGACACTAAAGACTGGTGAAAAAGTTATAAAGCTTGACCGAAGTGCGAAAACACTTACAACTGATCAAGGCGCTACGACCACTTATGATACTCTTATACTTGCTACAGGTTCATTTCCTTTTGTTCCTCCCATACAAGGAAAAGATAAGAAAGGGGTCTTTGTATATAGGACAATTGAAGATTTGCAGAACATTAGATCGTATAGTTTAACATCAAAATCTGCGGTGGTGATTGGCGGTGGATTATTAGGATTGGAAGCGGCAAAAGCGTTAATTGATTTAGGTATGGAGACTCACGTAATAGAGTTTGCGAGTAGATTAATGCCAAACCAAATTGATGATCAAGGGTCAAAGCTTTTAGTTGAAAAAATAGAGACTCTCGGTGCGAAGGTACATTTGAATAAAGCCTCTCAATCAATTGAAGGAACAGATTCAGTAGAAAAGATTGTATTTACTGATGGCACTGAATTATCGGTAGACATGATTGTTGTTTCGGCAGGTATTCGACCACGTGATGAACTTGCGAAGCAGTCTGGTATTTTGATTGGGGAAAGAGGCGGCATAATTGTTGACGATACTTTAAAAACAAATGACCCTGATGTGTATGCAATTGGAGAATGCGCGCTCCACAACAATTTTATTTATGGATTAGTAGCTCCAGGCTATCAAATGGCAACTACAGCGGCAGCAACAGTACTGGGAGAAAGCAGTTCATTTCAGGGTGCAGATATGTCAACCAAATTGAAATTGATGGGTGTTGATGTTGCATCAATTGGTGCCTCTACATTGGTTGATGATCACAGCGTCACTACAGTAGAAATACTTAATAGCTATGAAGGAGTGTATAAAAAGCTCATTATAGATAAAGAGAGTCAAACACTTCGTGGGGCTGTCTTTGTAGGGGACGCATCTGAATATGGGCAATTACTCCAATATTATAAAAATGAAATGCAATTACCGGCATCGCCTATTCAGTTAATAGTAAAGGGGGTAGAGGGAGAGAATGAAGGAGCTGGTATAACTGCCCTTCCTGACGCGGCTCAAATATGTAGTTGTGAGAATATCTCTAAGGGAAATATCATTGATGCAGTTCAGGATGGGGCGACTTCAGTTGCTACTATAAAAAAGTGTACGAAAGCAGGCACCGGCTGTGGGAGTTGCGTTTCACTTATCAAAGATGTTATGGATCATGAGATTCAAAAATCGGGAGGTGTCGTTGATACTTCATTGTGTGAACATTTCTCAATTTCACGAGTAACACTTCGCGATACAATGCAAGAAGGAATTTTTACTTCTTTTAAAGAGGTGATTACTGCATTAGGTAGCGGTGAAGGCTGTGAAATTTGCAAAACGACAGTAGCGTCAATTCTTGCTTCGTATCAAAACCCAACACTATTAGAACAGCAGAATGTTCAAGAAACAAATGACTATTATCTTGCCAATATTCAAAAGAATGGTACTTATTCAATTATTCCTCGAATAGCAGGGGGAGAGATTACTGCTGCAATGCTTGGGGTATTAGCTCAAATAGGTCAGGAATATGATCTTTATACTAAAATTACAGGAGCACAACGAATTGGGCTCTATGGAGCTACAGTGGAGCAACTTCCAATTATTTGGGAACGTTTGATTGATGCTGGTTTTGAAACAGGGCAGGCGTATGCTAAGTCCTTGAGAGCAGTTAAGTCTTGTGTAGGCCAGTCGTGGTGTCGGTATGGTGTCGGGGATTCTACGCAACTTGCAATTGATCTTGAAAATAGATATAAAGGCTTAAGAACGCCTCATAAAATTAAGATGGGGGTATCAGGTTGTGCTCGAGAGTGCGCAGAAGCACAAGGAAAAGATTTTGGAATAATAGCTACTGAAAATGGCTGGAACCTATATGTATGTGGAAATGGAGGAATGAAACCTCAACATGCAGTTCTCTTTGCAGCGGATATCGAGAGAGACCTTGTGTTTGACTATATAGATCGAATCATCATGTATTATGTTCGAACAGCAGATCGTTTAGAAAGAACCGCTACATGGTTAAACAAATTGCCTGGGGGGATAGAGCATCTAAAAGATGTGGTCATGCATGATGTACTGGGAATAAATGCTGAATTAGAAGAAGAAATGAAATTTTCAATTGAGACTTTTCGGTGTGAATGGAAGGAGAGTATTGAAAACACTAAAATTAAACAGCGATTTAAAACCTTCATAAATAGTGACATTACCGATAATGACATTGCATTTAATGAAGTACGTGGACAAATTCAGCCTGCTCAATAGGTTTTGAGCAATAATAAGGATTGATATGAGTGATTGGATTCAAATTGGAGCCTTGGCCGATGCACAGCCAAATGCGGGGATGTGTGCTAAGGTTAAGGGTAAACATATTGCAATTTTTAATTTCGATTTAGAGCGATGGTATGCCGTACAAAATACATGCCCTCATGATAATAGAAGTGTTCTCTCTCGTGGTATAATAGGGGATATGAGTAAAGAACCAAAAGTAGTGTGTCCCCTTCATAAAAACCAATTTTCTCTTGAAAATGGATCGTCCCTTGACGATAACGATTGGATTCTTGAAACGTATGAAATAAAAGTTGTTAATGAAATAATTTATATAAAGGGATTCTAAATGGAAATCGCAACGAGTAAATCACATAAAATTTTAACGTTGAACACTTTAGGATTCACCATATTCTTTGCTGTATGGATGCTTAATGGAGTGCTTGTAACATTCTTAGCAGCAAATCAGGTATTCGATTGGGGAGCGGTTGAAATTGGATGGTTATTGGGGATTCCCGTATTGACTGGGGCACTTTTTCGGTTACCTGCTGGTATACTCACTGATAAGTATGGAGGAAGGCCAATTTTTACTGCCCTCTTTTTTATTGTCGCAATACCGATGTACTTGTTGTCCTATGTAGATAGTTATATGGGTTTTGCGTTGTGTAGTTTTGGCTTTGGGTTGGCGGGGGTAAGTTTTTCAATTGGCATAGCATACACATCCATTTGGTATCCCAAGAAAAACCAGGGTTTTGCTTTGGGAGTTTTTGGGGCGGGGAATGCTGGAGCGGCGCTGACCACTCTATTTGCACCAGCTATACTGAATACATTAACAGATAACGGCTCTCACCTTGAAGGATGGAGGCTACTACCACAGTATTATGCTATAATTTTAGTTGTATCTGGTGTATTCTTTTTCCTCTTTTCAGAGAATAAAAAACCAGCATCATCTAATAAGACTATTAAAATGATGTTACAGCCCTTAAAAAATATTAGAGTGTGGCGCTTTGGCCTCTATTACTTTTTAGTATTTGGCTGTTTTGTTGCATTCTCTCAATGGTTGGTTCCCTATTTTGTAAATGTGTATAGCATGGATCTTGTTACTGCGGGGATTTTAGCGGCATTATTTAGTTTCCCTTCTGGGATAATACGTGCCCTTGGTGGCTGGATGTCAGATCATTTTGGTGCTCGAAGAGTCATGTATTGGATTTTGATTTCCTCTGCATTAATTAGTTTTATGCTTATCATTCCACGAATGGAAATCTATTCACCGGGTAAAGGAGTTATGGCGAAAAGAGATGGGATTGTACAGGCGGTTACAGCTGAAAAAATAGTAATGGATTATGGTGAAATTCCATTGACTATGAAACCAAAAATTACCGGCATATCTGATAATAGCTTTTCGATTCTTCCATCAAAACTTGGGTGGCAAGAGTCAATAGTTGTTGTAGGTCAGGTGATAAAGAAAAAAGAACTCATAGCAAAAGGGATTACAAAGATTAACTTCCAGGCAAATGTATGGATTTTCGCAGTACTTGTTATCCTACTCGGCAGTATTTGGGGTATTGGCAAAGCTGCAGTGTATAAACATATCCCCGATTATTTTCCTGATGAAGTTGGAGTTGTCGGTGGGATGGTTGGAGTACTTGGCGGGCTTGGTGGGTTTGTATGTCCTATTATCTTTGGCTATCTGCTTGAGGGGACGGGACTTTGGTCAAGTTGCTGGATATTTATGTGCTTTCTTTCAGTAGTATGCTTATTGTGGATGCATCGAGTAATTGTTAAAATGACTCAATATCCCGATGGTTTTGATAGCAAGGAATAGCTCCCTTACCTAGGTATTGTATTGAATAAAATTAGTGGCTCTCTCATTTTCGAGGAGTCACGTTTTTACTAAATGTGTTACAACTCTGTATTTCGATTGTTGAATTACAACTTGCCCATTCCAAAGTTGTAATTTCAAGTTATTATTGTACCCACAAAATTTTTACCAATTTAAGCCCTAAATTGGCTATAATTTTGGTAAGAAATACAAAAGAGTAATTTTGTTGGGAGAATTAATGATAGCACCACTACTGATTGGCATAGGCAGTGCATTTACTCACTGCCCAGGAATGTGTCTTCCCCTAAATCTTGTAGTACAAAAAACCTCTAAGTCTCCACTTTCAATGGTTTTATATCATATAGGCCGAATCCTCGGATATACTGGAATAGCAACGATCCTCTTTTTTATGTCAGACTCAATAGTCTCTCTTAAAGACCCACTCTATAAAAAAATTGGCTTTTCATTTGTGGTCAGTATGTTTCTCTTTTTTGGATTGTGGTATCTCAACCTTATTCCTATTAATATGGAGAAAGGGCTATCAAAATTATTCCCTGCAAAACTCCAAAGATGGCTGCTCGGTAAAACAAGTCATGTGAGTAAGTTTTTTCTTGGGGTTTGTAATGCACTCCTCCCTTGCCCGACAAGTTATGCAGTTTTTTTATGGGCAGTAAGTGTTGAAAATATATTTGAAGTTATTGGTGGTACTCTTCTGTTTGGGGTCGCTACCACACCAGCTTTCGCACTTTTGTCAGTGCCTTTTGTTAAAAATCGAGTATTTGGTCAAATCTGGTTTCAGAGAGCTCTCGGGTTTTTCTTTCTCGGTATGTTTGCCTTTAAAATTTACAAGTTTAATATGATGCAAGGAGTACCTTCATGTCATTAAAAAAAGAGAACGGTATGAGTAAAATCGAAATTATAGCTGTAGTTATCCTATCAATTGCAGGTCTTGTAATTGGTATGCAGATGGGCACAGCTGATGGTAAAGAAGAAGCAGCTCAGGTATATCAAAAATAATAGTATGTCGATACTTTTTTTATTGATTCCGTTGTCACTTATCATATCTGGTTTTTTTGTATTTCTGAGTATACGAGCAATACAGAAGGGACAATATGATGATATGGAGTCACCAAAATGGAGAATGCTGTTTGATAATGATGAAATTAAAAACAAAAAACAATAATCGAGGACATAATGATAAACGTCACCTACGATAATCAAATTACCAAGAACTACCTTATAGCAACCCTTCTTTGGGCTGCTGTAGGTATGCTTGTTGGAGTACTTATCGCATTGCAATTGGCAGACCCCATGTTTAACTTTGGTGTCGAGTGGTTGAGCTATGGACGACTTCGTCCTCTCCATACAAACGCGGTTATATTCGCATTTGCAGGTAATGCCATATTCATGGGTATCTACTACTCTACACAGAGATTGCTTAAAGTGCGGATGTTTAGTGATCTATTAACAAAGGTCCACTTTTGGGGTTGGCAGTTTATTATTGTATGTGCTGCGGTAACGTTATTACTTGGGTGGACTACTGGCAAGGAATATGCAGAACTTGAATGGTGGATAGATATCCTTATTGTTCTCGTATGGGTTAGTTTTGCTATTAACTTTTTTGGAACTATTGCAAAGCGTAATGAAAAACATATTTATGTGGCATTGTGGTTTTACATAGCAACAATCGTTACCATCGCAATTCTTCATATTGTAAATTCTATTGAATTACCAGTCGCTATTTCAAAAAGTTATCCGGTCTATGCAGGTGTGCAAGATGCTCTTGTGCAGTGGTGGTATGGGCATAATGCTGTTGGGTTCTTTTTGACAACCCCCTTTCTTGGCATGATGTACTACTTTCTTCCAAAGGCAGCAAATGGCCCAGTGTATTCCTACCGTCTCTCAATCATTCACTTTTGGGCACTGGTATTTCTCTATATTTGGACGGGTCCTCACCATTTACAATACTCATCACTTCCCGACTGGGCTCAAAATTTAGGAATGGTTTTCTCCATTATGCTTTGGGCTCCATCATGGGGGGGGATGATCAACGGTCTTATGACTCTTCGTGGCTCATGGGAAAAACTCAAATCTGACCCAATACTTAAATTTATGGTTACTGCAGTAACCTTCTACGGAATGGCTACTTTTGAAGGACCATTGCTCTCAATTAAATCGGTTAATGCATTGTCACACTATACTGATTGGACAATAGGACATACTCATTCAGCAGTACTTGGCTGGAATGGGTTTCTTGCATTTGGTGTCATTTATTGGTTGGTACCACGTCTTTGGAAGCGTGAGCTTTTTAGTCAAAAGCTTGCAAATATTCATTTTTGGGTAGCGCTCATTGGTATTGTAGGCTATATGGTATCTATGTGGATTGCGGGAATCACTCAAGGTCTCATGTGGAAAGAGTTTGATAGTGAAGGAATGCTTGTCTATACTCAATTTCTCGATACTCTTACCGCTATTATCCCTATGTATTGGGTGCGTATGGTGAGTGGACTCGCTTATTTTCTCTCACTTTTTATCATGGTCTATAACCTCGTTAAAACGGTGAAGGGCGCTAAAGTTGAAGACGAAACGGTTGAGGTAGCAGAACCGACATGGAAGACTGAAAAAGAGTCTACTAAAGGCCTCTATTGGCATACGGTTCTTGAGAGAAAGCCTCTATTCATGGCTATAGGTGTTGCGGTACTTATTTTAAGTGGGACTGTTGTAGAGTTGGTACCTGCCTTTATTATAAAATCAAATGTTCCAACCATTAGTAGCGTTAAACCATATACTGCACTCGAACTTGAAGGGCGTGATATTTATA
>JAOPTX010000069.1:0-12925 GCA_051532055.1 Fibrobacterales bacterium
TTAAAGAGGCTGCAGAAGCCTATGAAGTACTCTCTGACGATCAAAAAAGAGCACAATATGACCGTTTTGGACATGATGCAGGACAAATGGGTGGTGGCGGCGGTGGCTTTGGTCGCGGCTTCTCTAATTTTGAAGATATCTTTAGCAGTTTTGGCGATATTTTTGGCGATTCTGGGTTTGGCGGTGGCGGCGGTCGTAGTTCACGACGTCAAGGCGGTCCTCCTCCAGGAAACGACCTTCAAGTTAAAGTTTCTCTTAGTCTAAAAGAGATCTCTGAAGGTGTGACTAAAAAGATTAAGATTAAAAGACAACAGGCATGTAAACCATGTGATGGAAAAGGCGGAACAGGTGTTTCTAACTGTCGTACCTGTAATGGCCAAGGCCAAGTGCGTCAAGTGACTCAATCCCTCTTTGGACAAATGGTTAATGTTACTACCTGTCCGGAGTGTAATGGTATCGGTACCGCGATCAAATCTCGCTGTAATAGCTGTAATGGCGAAGGTAGAACTCGTGACGAGTCTACTATTAGTGTTAAAATCCCTCCAGGCGTCTCAGAAGGTAATTACTTAACTCTTCGCGGTGAAGGTGATGCAGGGCGTCGTGGTGGTCGCAGTGGTGATATTATTGTGGTAATTCTCGAAAAGAAAGATGAGTTCTTTGAAAGAAACAATCAAGATATATACTGTACGATGGATGTACCAATAACAAAACTAGTACTCGGCGGCACTCTCAGAGTACCAACCTTGACAGAAGAGGTTGAGCTTAAAATTCCTGCAGGAACACAACCTGATAAGATGTTTCGACTCAGAGACAAAGGTATACCAGAGGTAAACCGTAACTCAAATATCGGCAGCCAATACATCCGAATCAAACCTTTGATTCCAACTAAATTAAGTTCAGAAGAAAAAGAGCTCTTTACAAAAATTTCTGATCTCCATTCAGACCAAGAAAAAAGTCGTGAAAAGTCATTTTTTGAAAACTTTAAGGATGTCTTTTCTTAAGAGAGCCCTATGAGAGTATTATTAGCTGATCCCAATGAATCATTTGTTGATGGCATTTATCAAAAGTGGAACTTAGAAGGTTCCACTTTAAAAACGGCATCGTCAAACACTGAACTTATGGCTGTTTCAAAAAAAGATCAGTTCGATACTATATTTATTTCAAGTGATTTTCTTATTATCAATGAACTCGATTTTATTTCGTTTATAAAAGAGCACTCTCCAAAGATAGAGATTGTTGTTCTCTGCGACAGTAAGTCAGTTCAAATTGCAGAAAATGCGTTATCAAAAGGCGCATCAAGTTATCTCCTTAAGCCATTAAATATAAATGTCTTACACGAGGCAACCCGGAAGATTAGTTTTAGAATTCGCGATCAGATTAATCACCGGACCCTTGAGGAGCATGTTCTGAAAGATCTTCTCGGTGACACTCCTGAGATGCGAAAAATTAGAAAGTTGATTTATAAAATTGGACCAACAAACTCCACAATTCTCATTACTGGTGAATCAGGAACGGGAAAAGAATTTGTTGCAAACATTATTCACCGACTGAGCAAGCGAACAGACGATCCCTTCATTGCGGTGAACTGTGGCGCTATCCCTGAGAATCTAGTAGAGTCAGAACTTTTTGGCACCAAGAAAGGCGCCTATACCGGCGCAACCGCCGATAAGCGAGGGCTCTTTGAAGATGCCGACCTCGGTACCCTCTTTTTAGATGAAATTGGAGATCTTCCAGCTGCAACTCAGGTAAAACTTCTGAGATTTCTTCAGGATAAAGAGTTTAGACGGGTAGGCGATAATGAATCTCGCCATGTTGATGTTCGAATAATTGCTGCTACCAATAAAAGCTTGGTAAATGAAATTTCTAAGGGACGTTTTAGAGAGGACCTATTCTATCGGTTAAATGTATTTCACATTCACCTCCCCCCACTTCGTGACCGCAAAGAGACCATCCCCCACTTGGTAAAATTCTTTGTACTCAAATACAATAATGAAACAAATAAAAATGTCATGAATATTGATAAGGCTGCACAAATTGCACTTTCATCTTATGACTATCCTGGAAATATTCGTGAACTTGAAAACATCATTGAACATGGGGTTGTTTTAGCAGAAGACGGGATTATTAAGCTTGAAGATCTCCCTCCTCAACTTCATGAAACTCCAGACTATCTCCAGCTTCCTAAGTCGACTGGAAGTAATACAATTGATGAAATTACTCAGGAATCAAAAGAACTTCTGTCACTTGCTGATGTAGAAAAGGCTCATATAATACGAGCCCTTACGATACTTAAAAATAATCAAACTGAAGTTGCTAAAAAACTTGGTATCTCACGATCGACTCTCTGGCGAAAACTCCAGGATCATGAGATTAAACTCGACAAATAAATGTCTATTTAATTAAAAATGACTGCGATTCAGTAGTGTTTGAGTTTTTAACCACAGCTATGTATGGACCAGCACTCAACCCTTTTAATGAAACGACACCCTCTGCTCTTTTCAATTCTTGGTGATAGTGCATTACACCAGTCATAGAGTATATTGATAATACACCTTGACTCCAATCACTTGAAACCACCTCTATTCCATGATGAGTAAACACAAATGTTCCTTTAGAATTCATGCCATATATTGGGCTCGTATCTTCACTACTCTCGGCAACATCACTACTCTCAACTATTTCACTTGACTCCACGTCAACAGAACTTGCGGATGAAGAAATGACCTCTTTTGAAGAAAATTTAGTTGAGCTTTCTTGAACAATTTCACTTGAAGATTCAAGCACTTCAGATGAGCTTTCCAAACTACTCGAACTCACCGTTTCAGAGGATATAATTACTACTTCACTTGACGAGCTCTCAACGTTTGTGTAGACCACAAACCCATCCCAACCTTCTTCGATATCATCCAAGGTAACACCGCAACCACCATCAGCGCCATTTCCTGAACCTAATCTATCAACTAATATCGCCCGTATACCTCCCCAATTGTTAGCGAGGTCTATATTGTGTCCAGAGTCATCCCAGAAAATGACTCGTGCTCTATGCGCTATATTATCTGGGTCCATTCCTATCAGTCGCATAGTGTGCGCAATTTTTGCCATTTTGTCTGAGTTTCGCATAAAATAAAACCCGCGATTGATATTTTCGATGCTAAAATCATTGCTATTAAAGCTATCATCTCCATTAATTAAACCGGAGTTATCTAAAGGAGGATAATAAGGATCGTGATCAGGATTATTATAGCCGGGTGCATCGAGCCATTCAGGAAATTGATTTTCAGAAACTATTGGTGCAATTTTATCATCAAAGTTACCCGATGGTGCATGGCTATTTATTGAAATATAGGCGCCATTAGCGACACAACGAGCAACAGCCTCTTTAGCATTAATACCTAAGCACTGGTCGTTCCAGCCATAGGTGGCACCATGTGTGTTAGTTCGACAATGGTTATCATTTGTTGCGGCAGCCGGGCATGCATGACTCGAAAGAGTCAGATCATAATCAAATACACATAGTGTTTTTTCCAGGGGGTTTGAAAAAAGCACCCCGCTTAAACTCATTGTTATAACTACTAGTTTCTTAATCATAAATCCCTCGAATATTACATTTACAGATCTGCGGTATGATCTATAAAATCTATAATTAATAATGAGAAGTTCTGCCTTTAAATTCTTACTTTTTGAAATGTGTAGGTTACCAACACCCACTTACGCAAATAATATTAAACAATAACAGAGTAAAAACTACGTTATGACTAATATTTTATACAACATTGACTACAAATACAAAACATATCGCAATCACCATAAAAGTATTATATATTATACATATAGCCACATTTCAACCCGATTTGTCTAATGAATGATACAATAAATATTAAAAATGCCACTATCGGTGAATTACAAATAACCCTTGGTAAAAGGCTGCAGAAAGAGATTAAGAATCAAGGCTCTATCACCGGTTTTGCCGAACAAACGGGCCTTAATAGAGCCACTCTCTACCATTTGTTACAGGGAAAAAACGTAGGGACTGATATACTTATTAGGGTACTGCGTGGACTTTCAAACAATACACTCCTCGACCAACTCGTTGCCCCATCAGAACTCACGCCACTTGAGAAAATCGAGGGTCATACTCGGTTACACAATACCAATAAGACACCTCCACCGTCATTTGCAAAGATCAACCTCTCTACTGGAACAGCAGCCACTTCATCTAATCAAGTGAATCATAAGGAAGACCATGGTACAATCTGACACCATAGAAGTGACACTATGGGGTGAGCGTATTGGTGTAGTATCCTGGGAGCCAGATAATGCTATCGCTGCTTTTCAATACGACCCTACATTTATAAAAAAAGGAGTAGAGATAAGTCCTATAGTAATGCCTTTAAATTCTAATGTCTATCGATTTCCTATTCATACTCGTAGTGAAACATTTGTAGGACTCCCCGGGCTACTTGCAGACTCATTGACTGAAAAATTTGGCAACAACCTGATGGCAACCTGGCTCGCTCGAAAAGGTCTAACCTATAATGACCTTTCACCAATTGAAAAACTCTGTTATATCGGCTCTCGTGGAATGGGTGCCCTCGAATTTGTACCCGAAGCGGATACTAGTGCTAATACCGTGATAGGCATTGAAATTGATGAACTCGCTCTCGTTGCACAAGAAGTACTCAATCAACATGAAGATTCCAAAAATGAATTGAATGATAACGACAAATTACACTCCTTAATTCAAGTTGGCACAAGTGCAGGGGGCGCCAAAGCCAAAGCTATTATTGCACTCAATAGCACAACCAATGAAGTAATGTCAGGGCAAGCAGAATGTCCAGAGGGCTTTGATCACTGGATATTAAAATTTTCTGAAATCGAAAATAGTGAGCACTATTCAGATAGTGATGTTGGCCGACTAGAATATGCGTATTACCTCATGGCTCTTGATGCGGGCATTACCATGATGGAGAGCCGACTACTGGATGATGGCTCACGTGCTCATTTTATGACCCGTCGCTTTGATAGGTATCAAGGGCATAAAATTCATGTACAGACGTTTTGTGGTATAGCGCATCAGGATAGAAACCCTGCAGGTAATACCCATTACGAAACGCTCTTTTTGGTTGCTCGAAAACTCGGACTTACCCAGCCCAGCCTTGATGAACTCTATCGCCGGATGGTATTTAGTATTCTAGCCCGCAATCAAGATGACCATTCTAAAAACCATGCATTTATGATGGATGGTACTGGGAATTGGCGTGAAACACCAGCCTATGATATAACCTTTTCGTATAACAAAAACTCTCGCTGGATTGCACAACAGCAGATGAGTTGTAATGGAAAACGAGATAATTTTATAAAAAAAGACCTTTTAGCCGCCGCTGATGCAGCGGACGTGAGACGCCCCGGTCCAATTATAGAACAGGTAGAGGAAAGCTTGAAAAAATGGGACTCATTTGCTATATCAGCAGGTCTTCCTCAAAAAACACGTGATAAAATTGGATCTCATTTTAGATGGTTATAACCTATATTTTATTACGCTTAAGATGCACTACTCGAGGACAAGATGCTATCTAAAACCGAGCTGCGACGTATGTTACGCTCTCTCCCCATTGATATTTCTCAATCAAACGCACTCAGGGAAAATATACTCTCCCTCCCTGAATGGAGAAATGCTCGCACAATTGCAGGCTATATGCCCATGAAGAGAGAAGCACAAATCACCCCACTCCTAGAATCCGCTTTGGGAGATAAAAAAAAGCTTTTTCTCCCCTGGGTAACCCCAAAAACTAATGATATTGCACTTGCACCAATTCAAGAGTTGAAAAACGACCTTGTAGTCTCTCATTATGGCATTTTAGAACCCAAAGATGAACTCAAAAAAACTACATTTGACCCGGTACTGGATATAATTCTCGTTCCTGGTATCGGTTTTGATAAAACCGGCAACAGAATTGGCCATGGTAAAGGCTACTACGATCGACTTCTTGCATGCACAGAAGGAATACGATGTGGCATATGCTTTGAGTCACATTTGGTAGAACAGGTACCCATTGATACATACGACCAGAAAATGGATCTGGTAATAACTGAAAAACAAGTGATAAGGATTTCTTAATGCGAGCAATACTAGCCCTAGAAAACGGAATATATTTTGAAGGTAAAGCATTTGGTGCAACTGACGGCGCACAAGGTGAGGTTGTATTCAATACATCAATGACGGGGTACCAAGAGATTCTTACAGACCCATCCTATAATGGTCAGATTGTCTGTATGACGTATCCAGAAATTGGAAACTACGGCATTAATGCTGAAGATATTGAAAGTAAACAAATTCAGGTAGGCGGGTTCATTTGTAAAAACGTATGCCCCTACCCTTCTAATCACCGTAAAGGCGATAAGGCACTCAGTGAATACCTCGCTGATAATGGCGTACCTGGAATCTACGATATTGACACTCGTAAACTTGTTCGTATTCTCCGTGATAGCGGTGCAATGCGAGGAGTATTACTTACCGGAGATATATCCGTTGAAGAAGCGGTTGCAAAAGCAAAGGCTGTAAAATCTATTGTTGGCGCTGACCTAGCAAAAGTAGTAACACGAGAGTCAACTGATAGCTGGGATGAGCTCCCTCATACATTACAACCTTCAGCATTTACCAAAGAAACAGAGCGCTTTAAAGTTGTTGCTGTTGACTTCGGTGTTAAATATAATACTCTCAGACGTATTCAAGATCTCGGTGCAGAGATCACTGTTGTTCCTGCAAACACTACAGCAGAAGAGATTCTCTCTCACAATCCTGATGGAGTATACCTCAGTAACGGCCCTGGAGACCCAGCTGCAGTTACCTATGCAATTGAAATGGTTAAAGGTCTTATTGGTAAAGTACCTGTGTTTGGTATCTGCCTTGGCCATCAAATCCTCTCTCTTGCACTTGGAGCAGAAACATTTAAATTAAAATTTGGTCACCGTGGTGCCAACCACCCCATTAAAAACCTTGCTACTGATGTAGTAGAAATCACCTCTCAAAATCACGGTTTCGCAGTAAAAGCGGGAAGTCTTGATGAAAAAGTTTGTGTCGTTACCCATATTAATCTGAATGACCAGACTATTGCTGGTATTAAGCATGTTGAGTACCCTGTATTCTCAATACAATACCACCCTGAAGCATCGCCAGGGCCACACGATTCATACTACCTCTTCGATCAATTTGCTGAAAATTGTCGTACATTTAAAAACGTAAACGCCTAAGACACCTTAGGCACCACTCTTTGCTTTAGCAACTCTTAAAAGGGGTACTCCATGGATTCTCAAAACGATAGACCACGAAAAAAAGAAGATGCCCCACTCAAAGGCCGTAAGGGTACTTTTGGTCGTGCTAAGGGGAAATTTGATGGCCCTAAAAATGATGGCAACCGCCCTCCACAAAAAGTTCATCAAAAAAGAGAAGAAGGTGAAGAAGACCTTTCTCAAAATACAGTTGCAGGTATTCATGCTGTTGAATCTCTCCTTAAAGAAAAGCCACAAAGCATACACCGCATAATTTTCCAGCTTAATTCTGAGAACCCTCGCCTGTACAGCCTTCAAAAAGAGGCAAAGTCACAGAACATTCACGTACAGCAGTTGCAAGAGAAGATGCTCTCTAACCTCTATCGCAATCACCAAGGGGTCATTGCGATATGCCACGAGCGCGAACTGGACGAATGGAGTGATGTTAAAGAGAAAATCCTTAATGTACCTGACGGCAAAAAAATAACTATCGTTGTTGCGGCAAACATTGAAGATCCACGTAATCTTGGCGCAATCATGCGTTCATCATTAGCCCTTAACGCTACAGCACTCTTACTTCCAGGTAAAGGGACTTGCGCCCTCACTCCAGCAGCCTCAAAAAGTGCCGCCGGATCAATGGATAAGCTTATCATATGTCGCGTCAAAGACTTTGAGAATGAATTAAAAACTCTTAAAAGTGAAGGCTTTGGCGTCTACGGACTCGATGGTAGTTCAAAAATCAATATTTCTGATATTACTTATGCAGACAAAAGTATAATGATTATTGGTGGTGAAGATAAAGGTCTTCCTCCTCATATGTCTAGAGCATGTACAAATGTCCTTAAAATACCAATGTCTGACAGAGCACAATCATTCAATGCATCAGTCGCACTGTCAATTGCCCTTTATGAGATAGAGCGCTCACGAATGATCTAGTGCTTCCTGTAAAAAGTTATTTTTTGATTACTTTTTACACTATCCCTTTAAGCGTGTCCTCAAATACATATAATTGAATTTGGACACATGCAAACACTTCTACAACTGAAGTATCACATTACAATCATTAGCGAGTAGCTAATGATGTAACGAAGCATTGTTCCTTTTAACGTTAAACCTTAAAAAGGATTCATTGTGAAAAAATTATTACCATACTTACCCAAAATTGTACTCCTTACCTCATTATTTTGGAGTTCAACCATCGCATCATACAACATTTCGAAAATCCCTCAGCCTGAAGCTGCCTGGAAATCTATTGCCGGAATAGACGACGGAACGATCTATTTTTCAGGTACAACACAAGAAGACTATAGAACAGAGCTTTACTCTTCAACACAAAGTGGCTATACTCAGCTCACCAATAGCACTAACTACAAATCATTCCTTGATATTGAAGGAGCCACTTATGTTTGGAATGATGACAATCAAAGTTTATGGTTTTTTAATGGAACGCAAAATATTCCACTCGCTCAAGATCTTGAGTATGGCGTCTATTATGCCAAAATAGATGGGGGGAGTGTTGTGTGGTCAGTATATGATGGTACTGACAATGAAATCTTCTATTATAATGGAACTGAAACTGTTCAATTAACTGATAATGATGATAATGACGTTTGCCCTTCAATAGATAACGGAGAAATCGCATGGAACACTTATAATTATAATCCAGAATATTCTTCTCATATTAGCTTATACAAAGATGGTGAGACACGCCTCATTACCAGTTCAGCAATCAACTATTGTCCACAAATAGACAATGGTGTCATTGTATGGTATGGGTATCCTGCACAAGGTGAAATGTCTGAAATTTATATGTACGCCAATAATGAAGTAAAAAATATTTCTAATAGTCCAGAGACAGATTATAATCCGATTCTCAAAGGTGGCACTGTTGTTTGGGAGCATGTATACAAAAGAGAAGGATCAGGTCGCAGTACTGTTACCTGGAGTGAAATTATTAAATACGATGGTAGCTCATTAACTTCAGTATCTGGACAAGATTTAGATTATTCTTCCCCTGATATTGATGGCGATGGCATTGTCTTTATCGGTAGCACTAACGACAACTACTACATACCCCAGGTTTATCATGTAAAAGGTGCTGATAAGAAAGTTGTTACTATCAACAGCAAGTATAAACATACTCCGCGAATTTCTGAAGGCACAATATATTGGATCGAAGGATCGGTAATTTATTCTGCTGTTCCAGGAATTGACCCTGACCAGGCCTATACAATTGTTTCTAAACAGAGTGGAAAAGTTCTCGATATTGCCGATAACAACTTAAATAACGGAGCCAATTTACAACAATGGGACTACAATGGTGACAAAAATCAACTGTGGTACATTGCTCCCGAAACCGAAGGATACTCTATTGTGAGCGAAGCCAATAATAAAGCGATAGACGTTTCAGGAATTTCAAATGAGAATGGCGCTAATATTCATTTATGGGATTTTGTAGGTGGAACAAACCAACTATGGAATTTAAATGATAACAATGATGGCTTCTTCTCAATCGAAAGTAGACACAGTAATAAAGTTCTTGATGTCGCTGATTTTGCAACATGGAATGGTGGCAATATTCACCAATGGGATTTTTCAAATGGTGATAATCAACTCTGGGAACTTATTCGTATCCCGTTTGAATTTAAATGGCTCTATGAAGATGTTAATAACAATGGCGCATGGGACTATAGCTACACCTCAGCTCCTGACAATTCTAACTTCTTAACCGCAAACAATTGGGGTAACGCTGTAATGACCAGCGAAGAGGCTTTCGAAGGCAATACTTCTCTTAAGATTTATATTGACCACACAATTGGTGGAACAGCTGGCGCCTATATAACAACAAATCCAGATGGAACAGGTACAGAACCCACCAATCAAGAAGAGTTCGCATCTGCGAAAGATATTTCAAAAGCAAATTATATGACATTTAATTTGCTCGGTACTCAATCAGGAATGTTTGATGTCTGTTTTTTAACATCAGGAGCTATTAGATCTGAATGTACAACAGTGTATTCATACAGCTACCCGGTATGGGAGTGGACTGAGAAAAGAATTGATCTTGAATATTTAAAAAATGAAAATTTTGACTTCACTAATGTTTCAAGAGTCGTAATTTCTATTACTCCAGAACACCCTTTAGAACACATGGTCTTCTTTATCGACAACATATCATTTATTGAATAAGATGTTTCATTACTTTTGATAACACTCGGCTACCTCACAACAGGGGTAGCCGTTTTTGTTCTTATCCTACACATACAGCAAATACTAAAGTGATAATTCGCGTAAACATTAAAGCAATAGAGTTTATTAGGCTATTAAGGCAATTTAAAGGTTATTTTCTAAAGAGCGGTGGTTATAAATACCGATAGATAGAGTAACTCAGTGGATAGTATATGAAAATTAAAATGCCAAAACCTATAGTCAAAATATGGAAACGGCTTTCTCGTGCAGAGAGAAACCTTATTAAGTTTTTCTCCATTGCACTTTTGGGCATTCTGGTCTTTGCATTAGGAATACTTAAAATTTATACCGACATATCACATCAACAAATGCAGCCAGAAGAATACACTCAAGAAGTTGAGCATCTTATAGAAACAGGACAGGAGTCACTCATCGATTCTATTGAGCTCGTAGCTGATATCATAAGTGAAATTGATCCAGAAGACATTGATGCACACATGAAATTGATTGAAATTTATAAACAAGCGAAAGAGTATCACAAAATTCTCCCCCATATTGAACGAATAGAACCGTTTAATTCTGATGATCTCGATTTCTTGACCAATGCCGGTAAAGCATTCTATGCTTCAGGAAAACCGAAAGAAGCAATTCGTTATCTCAAAGATGCTCACCTACTCACCCCTGAGGACCCTGATATTGCAATGGAACTTTATTTAGCTGAATTCAAGGTAGGTATGGTCAATGAAGCCCTTAAAAAACTTAATGACCTCCAATCTCAACATCCACGAAATCCAAAGCTTGCGACCTTTATTGGGACCATTAAAGCCGAGCTCAATGTGAATGATCCAGAAGCTAAAACCCAATTCGAAAAAGCGATTACCCTTGACCCAAACTACGCTCAAGCCTGGTACCAGTATGGTCGTATGAACATGAATCAAGGTAATTTTGGAGAGGCCAAACGACGACTGAGAAAGTCAGTTCTTATGGACCCATTAAACCCTAAATTTAATGCTCGCCTTGGTATGGCTCACTTCTATCTTAGGGAAGATAAAAAAGCCGAATATAGTTACCGGACGGCTCTAGCACTTAATGATCAGGACTATAACACCCACTATAACCTTGGCGAGCTTTACTTAAGTTGGTCAGATGATGGGGATAAAATACCCAATGTAAGGATTAATATTCAAAAGGCGCTCGAATCATATTTACAATGTCTAGAATTAAGTGGCGAACACCACTTCTCTCACTACAAAGTAGGCATGATACTCAATGGCAATGGCCAACATAAGGAGGCAATTCAGCATCTCTCTAAAACATTAGAAGTTCTCCCTGGTTATGTCCCAGCACTACTACAGACAGCAATTGCTCATGAACACCTCAGTATGCCACAAGAAGCAAAGTACTTCTTCACAAAAGCCTATGAGGAAGACCCTTTTAACCGTGTAATTCTTCAAAAGTACAAGAAATACACCATGAACGATCCAAAGACTGGGGTAAATCTCTACAAAATTAATTAACTTTGACTCTCAGTGTAAGTTATTGAATGTAACGCACTTTGAACTGTATGCTGAAATAACTGAGCGCAGTTCCTTAGATTGAGAGCTATGATATTACTAATTGATAATTACGATTCATTTACCTATAACTTATTACAGTATGTCGGAGAAATTAATCCCAACATAGTTGTTAAACGTAATGATCAAATTTCTGTTTCTGAAGCAATAGCTCTTGGGCCCTCTCACATAATATTATCCCCAGGCCCTTGTACGCCTCATGAAGCAGGTATCTGTGTAGACCTAGCTAGAGAGATCCCCGAAACCATACCTCTTCTAGGTGTATGCCTAGGCCATCAGAGCATAGCACAAGCATATGGTGCTTCTATTGTACGGGCTCAATCAATTATGCATGGAAAAACGTCTCAAATAACTCATGATGACAGCGTGCTATTTAAAGGAATTGAAAGTCCAACAGAGGCTACCCGTTATCATTCATTAATAATTGCCCCTGAAACACTCCCAGATTGTTTTACGGTGACCGCTTGGTGTGATGAGATTATCATGGCTATTGCACACAAAAACAGACCTATCTATGGCGTACAATTCCACCCAGAAAGTATAATGACCACATATGGAAAGCAACTTTTGAATAATTTTATAAGTATTTAATTTTGTACACCACTAAACATATATACTACATAAATTTTATACTTTAAACTTAGTAACTTTCGAAAGTAAGCCAGATGCAATAGAGCTGAGTGATTGAGAATTCTTTTCTACAGAACGTATTTCTTCTGCACTTTCGTCAATAATATCATTTACTGTATGGATATTATCCGATACTGCTTCGAGCTTTTCTGCAGCGCGTTTAATATTATCAGTGACATCATTTGACGCTCGTGATACCTCACCTAAATTTCCGGAAATTTCATTTGTAGTCGCCGACTGCTCTTCAATAGCTGACGCTATCG
>JAOPTX010000070.1:0-2173 GCA_051532055.1 Fibrobacterales bacterium
ATACTGTGACCCCTGACCTGGAAATAAACCTATCAGTTTTGACATAGTATCCTCAATTTACCATTTAAATACGTTGCATCCCCATGACATTCCGCCACCGATGCCTGCTACCGCAACAAGATCACCTTTTTTCAAGCGCCCTTCCTCTTCCGCTTCATAGAGCGCAAGAGGGATTGATGCTGATGATGTGTTACCGTATTTTTGAACATTCACCATAACTTTTTCAATTGGAAGACCGAGGCGTTTACCTGCTGCTTCAATGATTCTAATGTTTGCCTGGTGTGGAACAAACAGATCAATGTCTTCAGTAGTATACCCTGCACGTTCAAGTACTCGTTGAGTAATTGCTGCGAGTTCCTTTACTGCAAGTTTAAAAACTGCGGATCCATCCATAGTCATATATGAATCTGCTTTTCCAAGCTGTGGAAGATCCAGAATATGAGATAGAGATCCTCTACTCTTAAGTTCAGAGCCTTCAAAACCTCTGCTCTCATCGTCACTTACCGAAATAAGCGTCGCAGCTGCCGCATCACCAAAAAGAATACAGGTATTACGATCTTTCCAATCAACAACCCGCGATGATAATTCAGAGCCAATAACTAAAATATTTTTTGCCTGCCCCGCTTGAATCTGAAGAGCAGCAGAATTATAGGCAAAAGGAATAAACGCACATGCTGCGGTAATATCATAAGCAAAAGCATTCGTACATCCCAATTTATCTTGAATTAAACAAGCGTTAGCAGGAAACGTCTTATCGGGAAACATACTTCCCGCAATAATGCCGTCTATCTCGGAAGGATCTACTCCAAGCCTATCGATTAGCTTCTTCGCTGCGCGAGCACCAATTTCAGAAGTTGTTTGAGTCTGATCTTCTTCAATACGGCGCTCTTCAATCCCTGTACGAGTACGGATCCATTCATCGTTAGTATCGACGATTTTCTCCATGTCAAAATTGGTCAACTTTTTTTCAGGGAGGTAAACGTCAATCCCACGAATATATGCTTTCATATTAATTCTCGAGTTTTGCTGCGATTTTTTCTGAGATTTCACTCTGCGCGTATTGATACGCTGTATCGAGAGCGACTTCTATTGATTTAGCACTTGCTTTACCATGAGCAATAAGACCCGTTCCTTGGAGCCCTAATAATAGCGCTGCACCATAGGTATCGTAATCCCACTCTTTATTAAACTTTCTACCAGCATCAGAATCAATATCACCAAAGAGACCTTTGTGATAATGGTAAAAGCTTTCCATAAGTTTAAGGATAACGTTACCACTGAAACCAGATGTCACTACAACGTCGATATCTCCCATGATAATGTCACCACCTTCAACATTGCCTTTGAAGTTAATCGGAGCATCTTTAAGCAACTGATGTGCTTCCTGAACAACTTCAGGGCCCTTCTTCTCTTCTTCACCAACATTGAGCAAACCGACAGTTGGCTCTGTTTTATTCAGTGCGACTTCTGCAAATACACTTCCACATACTGCAAAATCAACGAGTGTTGTTGCTTTCTCATCCATGTTTGCGCCGCAATCAGTAAGAACCACCTTACCTTTTGCAGTAGGCATAAGACACCCAATTGATGGGCGACTAATTTTACCAATACGACCAAGAACCATGAGGCATGCTGCCATCATTGCTCCTGAATTGCCGGCACTCACACTTGCCTGAGCTGCACCTTTTTTCTGAAGTCCAACACAAGTAACCAAACTAGAGTCTGGCTTTGTTTTTAATACAGATGAAGGAGACTCATCCATGGCCACAACTTGTGGAGCATCAAAGATCTCAATTCCATTACCAGTATACCCGGACTTCTGAAGCTCAGCTTCTAAAACATCCTTAGGACCGGTTAGTATTACCTTGTACGTGCCTTCGTTTTTTAGAACAGCAGCTACAGCACCTTCGATATTTATCTGCGGTGCATTATCACCACCCATAGCATCCAAAGCTATTTTAATCATACTACCCTTATGCTAGATATTGTGAAAAACCTAATATATTAAAATACAAAGGTATCGTTATTAAATATCGTCTGGGCTAAAAATTTCTTTTTCACCGTAGTAACCACAGTTATTACATACTCTGTGTGGTTCTTTGGTTGATCCACATTGTGGCCATTTTGAAGCTGTAGGTGTCTTAAGCTTCCAGTTTGTTCTTCTCTTATCGCG
>JAOPTX010000071.1:0-2879 GCA_051532055.1 Fibrobacterales bacterium
ATGGAACCCTCGTGTCAAGTTCAGTGGTCGGCACGATCCAAGGTGGAAATGATGTTGGGGGTATTGTAGGATTTAATGAAGGGATTATAGAAAAATCATTTGCATCAGTTCATATTACAGGAGAAGAAAACGTTGCGGGTTTCGTAGCTTCAAATTATGGGACGATACGTAATAGTTATAGTGTGGGCCTTGTTGAAGGTGATGATGATGTTTTTGCTTTTAATGAGAGAAATTACGGTATAGTGGAGTATTGTTATACTAATACAGTGGTACAAACAGATGGTGATAAGGGAGCATTTGATCTTACTGATAGGGGGGAGTACAATACTAGTAGTAGTTCATCCCTTACTTCATCAGATAAAGCACCACCACCAGTACCTAATGCAGAAGAAAGTAATAAAAGTTATGGTACACAGAGCATATTCTGGAATCGTGACCGAATTGGTATATTAGCTCAAGATGGGTATGGAGTGACCGATGCGCAAATGCGTCACGAATCACTCTACGAGTCTTGGGATTTTAATACCGTTTGGGAAATACGCGAAGGAGCATCTTTTCCGGGGTTACAAGTTTTAAATGATGCACCTCTTGCAGGTATCGATACGGTCAGTGCAATTGCAGACCCCTCAGATTTGTCAGACTATTTGTCATTAGCGAGTGATGTGGAGAACACAGAGGCAACAGTTTGGCGTACCCTCAAAGATACACGATCAGGAGGTTATGATACTTATTGGTATGCCGCAGGTGAGCCTATTGCTTCAGGGGATACTTTGTGGGGCGGGTATGGATATGTTACTACTCCTTCTCCCCTTATTAGTATTCCTGACTATGCAACGCTCTCATCTATTGGTCATAGTGCTCAGTATCCACTCAATGGTAATTATCGACTAACTCAAAATATTGACGCATCTGCATCTATAACAGATAATACAGGAGATGGATTTGAGCCAATAGCCTCGGATTCAATTCACGGATTTACAGGAAGACTGAATGGTGCTGGATTTACTATTTCAGATTTGACAATCAATCGTGAGAGCCAAAATGGTGTAGGTCTCTTTTCTTGGATAGGAGAAGAGGGGGTGATCGATAGTCTTACTATTACGGGAACCATTATTGGCGGTAATAGTGTCGGAGGGATTGCAGGGAGAGTCTCTGGGACAGTGTATGAAAGCGCCGTCCATGGTACCATAAGTGGGAAGGATTCTGTCGGTGGACTCTTTGGGTATCAGATGGGTACTACAGAGGGGAGTTACTTTTCAGGAGAGGTCACCGGTACTAATTATGTAGGAGGCTTTGCAGGATACCTTCAAGGATCTGTAGCACATTCCTATACAATGGGCTCTGTATCCGCGACGGGGACATATGTCGGTGGATTTGCCGGCGGGCTTTATGGTGAAGTGACTCGATCATTTGCCTCTACAATTACTGAAACTACAATCTCAGGATGGTACGCATATATTGGTGGGTTTGCCGGCAGTAGTGAAGGGATTATTACGCAAAGTTATAGCACAGGTTCGGTATATGGCACAAAATATTACCGAGGAGGGTTTGTTGGGAATCTCAAATATAATGGAATAATAAAAGATAGCTATAGTCAATCTGCACTGGCATCTGGGACCTACAGTGGAACGTTCGCAGGATATAGTAATGGCACTATAGAACAATGCTATTCCTCATTTAATGGGACTAATAATAGCTTTGTAGGGAGTCAAAATGGAAGTGTCGTACATTCCTATAGTGTCCGAGCTGGGGCGGGTTCAAATACCAATAATCGATACGGATACGCCTATGTCGATCGTGATGTTCTATTGCACCGTGAAACCTTTAATAAATGGGATTTTTCTACAGTGTGGGAGATGGTGGATGGGTATACGTTACCTGGATTGATTGGCGTACATGACCCTTCCTATGGTAGAACAGATACTACCTCAGTTATTGATACCTCAGATATATCCTTTGCGTTACTCAATGACAAGAGGCCAGATGCAGGCACTCCAACACTGTGGAGAGTTGTCAATGATACAAGTTTAGGGGGGAATATGGTTGTGGTGTATCAGCCAGGAGATGCCCTTGTGAGTGGAGATACTTTGTGGGGGGCTGCATCAAAAATTTATGCACCGTATACGGTCATTGAACTTCCTGATTATGCTACCCTTAAACGTGTTGGTGTCGATCCGCTGTATCCTCTTGATGGGAATTACAGGGTAACGGCAGATATTGATGCATCGCTCTCTCAGTATGAAAATGAAGGTGCTGGGTTTCAACCTATTGGTGGAACTCAAGGCTTTTCAGGGAAATTTGACGGTGGTGGATTTACTATTTCTGGCATAGTAATACATAGGCCATCAGAAGATACGATAGGATTGTTTCGTAAACTCAATGGGCATGCTCACATTATGAATGTTTCATTGGATGCAACCATCGAAGGTGATGATTATGTAGGAGCTTTTGTAGGAGTCGCTGATTCTATGGTTACCCTTTCAAATATAAAGGTCGAAGCGATGGTTGATGGTGATGATTATGTGGGAGGAGTGATAGGTAAATCTACTGCAACTACAGCTATGGATAGTGTGTATAATAAGGGTACTGTTACAGGGACACGATATGTTGGTGGTGTAGGAGGGAGTATTGGCGGAACCATAACCAATAGCCATAGCCTTTCAGATGTCGAGGGGCAAGAAGGTTATATTGGAGGGCTTGTTGGAAGGCTCACTGGTGCAGTTGATAGGTCCTATGCTGTTGGATCTGTACATGGGGAGTACAATGTTGGTGGTCTCGTTGGTTATTTACAAGGAGTGATCGATCGGAGTTTTACTTCAGGAATTGTAAAAGGAGAGTCCGCTGTTGGTGGTATAGCGGGTGAAGTACAAGGAGATCAT
>JAOPTX010000072.1:0-25396 GCA_051532055.1 Fibrobacterales bacterium
TTACCGTGCCGAGTTCACTTCTGAGCAAAGCACTGAATACAGCAATTATTATGAAAGCTGAAAAGCTGTAAGTATGTCATTCTGGTATCTGATGATAAACAGATGTATGTACATCTCTTGGGAGAGATTAGATTTATAATCACCTACTGGGCCCAACAGCAAAAGCAGGCAACGATTTTTTCTAAAGATGAAGAAGAAAATCGCTGCCAACATTTTGTGCACGTTGAGCAGGGGCAGACGAAAATAATTTATTGGGTACAGCACACCGTCCGGCGTGGATCAATGTATACACCATCAATACTATTTGAGTTGCTCTGGCTCATGTCCTAAAACACCTTCATGATCATCACTTCAGTTCTGGTATGGGGGAGAACGGGCACTGCAGTACCTGACAGGGTAAAAAACCTCACCTTCGTACCGAACTGCAATTCAGGGAGAACATCGTAAGGGGAAATGACTTGATAGTGCGCTCTGCTTGTACCCTGATATGGATGATTAATAGGGGACACTGATTCGGATGAAAAACTATTCTCTTCCTCTTGTTGTGTATCAGATGAGTCTTCAGGTGCCGAGCTTACCGTATCAGTAGATTCTTCGGACGAATCTGTTGGTAGGGTATCAGATGTATCCACTGGTTGGGTATTTGAAGTATCTGTTACCAGTGTGTCAGAGCTATCTCTATGGAGTGTATCCAAACTATCCATCGGTATAACTTCAGAAGTAGTACCATAGCATTGAAACTCATGTAAGTTAGCAGCCATACCCGCTTCAGAGTTTTTTACAATAAGTCTAATTTTGTTTGTTGTAACCGTGAATTCCTTTTCAACCCACCCATTGAAATCCGCCTTTTCATAGGGAAATGCATCGTGCCATGCAGTATCTACCCAATATTGTATTCTCCATTCTGAAACCTGAGAATTTTTATTATCCTCGTATATTCGAGCACGCGTTACATCTTTCATTTCATCAAATTCAAATTCAACCCACCCTTCACTGCCATCAACTGTTTTTGAATCTTGTGCTCCACCACCAGTTGATCCATCCCATAGATTGGAAAGATCAATCCAGTCATCACTGTCACGCTTATACGTTTTCTCATTAATGAAATTTGTATCTGCTAATAATGACTTGTTATATACTCTCAGCATACTTGGGTTAGGGTAGGGAGGGTCTCTTGGTTCGTCTTGGTTTCTTCCGAGTGTTTCCCATCGGAGATAATAGCTCCCACTTGAACGGGATTGTAATTCCATACCAGAGGTTTTTGATTCCACAGTTTGTAGTTGTTCTCTTAATGTTTTCGGGGGTATTAGGGTTTGATCGGGAATATATACATCTACAAGTTGTAAGGTCTCTTCATCAAGAATCCAACTGCTATTCCCGTGTTTAACATGTTCAAAGCTTTGAATAATTCGCCCAAGGGTATCTGTACCGAAACCTGAGCCTTTAACATTATGATCTATTGAACCTGTTTTGGAAATATTCCACGTATAACTAGTCCACTGAGTTGTTTGATAAATCACCCAACGATCATTTTCCCAGCGTGTATTAAATATTTGACTTATTCCTTTTTTATCATATTTATGATACCTGACAACGGCTCTATCTTTAGTATCCCAAGTTAATCCCACACCCATATTTATTAGGCCATTTCCGGAAGACACTGGATCGACCACCACCCCTGGAGTGGAAATTTTGATAGGAAGAGAAACGGGGTCGCCACTCATGGTGACCCACTCAGAAAAATCTTTACTTTTGATAAGTGAAACATCGTGGTTTGTATTAGCATTTGGACTGTCTCGCCACACCCACACAATGTAATAGTACCCATCACGGCCAAGCTTAGGAGTACCATGGTAGGCGTTCATTTTGCCCTGCCCATCAAAAAGCCCTTTACTCGTTAACCGATGCCACGTCTTTGTATGTATATCATATCCATTCCATATAGTGGTACCACTGCCACTACTTCCGGTACGATACTGAAAAATCAACACATTATTTGAATTTGTAAAAAACTTAGGATACGTAACTTTATCTTCCAGCGATCCAACCATTCCTGGAGCTTCAAAGCTGGAAATATCATGGGGTTTAGAAGACCGAAAATAAACCAACGGATCATCATGCATATTGCCACTTATATGAATATACCCTTCGTCGTCAATTTCCATTTCAATGGAATTATGACTATCCCATCCAACTTTAGAAGGAAGGGTGTGGTACTCCCACTTTGAGGAACCCAAAAGCCGTTGAGCGATGGTCATTTTACGGTCTGCATTATAATACGCTACATACTGTAATGAATCGGTGTTTTTCAAATCAAAACGAACGGGATGACCTGCCCAGACTGGTGCAATGTCCAGTGCATAGAGAGAGTGGGGAGTTATTAAAATACATACCCCTAGAATAAAGGCTAAACATTTTTTAAGCATAGATCTAGATTGCATAAAATAGTGTGATGTGATAGACATACTGTGTGTTCTCCTTTATGTTTAAACAATTACAAACTCTACTTAAAGTGTACAACAACAACACCACTTGGGATTGAAGCCGGTACAATGATTGGTGATCCATTTATTTCAGAGCTCAACAATTTCTCACCAAAAAGCGAGTATATGCTATAGTGCTTTGCACCCGGTACAAGAGGAATTGTTTTTTGAAATGCATTGAGGGTTATGAGTTTAGAAATGCCAGCATTGTGATTTTCTGTAAGCTGTATACTTGCTACTGTGCCAGTTTCGTTACTTGAATAGTGTAGTGTTGATGATTCACTCATTTCACTGCGCGTATTCAATTCTTCAGAAGATGGACTGATTGATTCAGACGAAATACCAATTGCCGAGCTACTACTTATACCGATTTCTGAGCCGATGTGTGAACTACTGCTCTCATCAGAAAAAGAGTAGGGTGCTATAGGCTCATAGTCGTCTGTATAGTCTATCCCACTCACATTAGAAAAATATTGAACACATACATCACGCCACTCTTTGGCGTCTATCATTTGCGTATTAAATTTTTGTTGAATTTCATCATACCGTTGCTGGTCAATTTCTCCATACACTTGATTGAGCGCACCCATATAAGACGCTACACTAGGATGGTATGAATCGTACCGGGCAAAAATATCTTTAATGAGAGTATTACCAGAAGCCATTTTATAACTCCACGGTACATGATGAAACCAAAGCAAATAGTCTTCGGAGACTTGGCTTACATCATTAAAATTGTTTTTTACTTCTGTGTGATACTGTGATACGTTATTAGAACCGCTTGTTGTTCGGTCGTAACCAATACCGTTCTTATCTGCCTGGTGATATCCCGAACGTTTCTCAGGGCCTGGCAGGTAATGCTTTCCATCAGTCAAAAAATGTAGGCCGAGGGGCATTGTGTAATTCACATAATTTTGGTGAGATTCCAATAGTATTGGACGCAAGGCCTCTTTTACTGCCGGTTTGGGGCTAAAGGTCATTGAAATCCATTCATCCAGTATAGTCTGTGAGCTCAGAGTTGGGTCCCATGCCATCCTCCCAAAGGCGTACCAATTTGATTGTGCCATATGATGACCACACCAATTTGAATCATTTCCAATATTTGCAACCCCAGCAATGAGACTGATCTTTGAGTTAAATAAAGAACCATCTATAAGCTTTGCTATGGTAGAACCCTTTCCTTTGGCATAGGTGTCTGACCGTAACACTTCTTCCCACAGGGTACCCAAGTAAACCATATGGGTACTCCAACCTAAATACTCTTGAGTGATTTGAAACTCAATCCCTATGTTTGTGTTTGGCATGTTTCCAAAAAGAGGGGTGAATGGTTCTCTGGGTTGAAAATCAAGGGGACCATTTTTTACTTGTATTACCACGTTATCATCAAACTGTCCATCAATTGGTTTAAAAGACTCATAGGCAGCACTCGCCCTATCATAATCGTCACTACTTTGACCTCCATACACAAAGGCTCGCCACATTACAATCCCTCCATGGGGTGCGAGTGCCTTTGCCAAACAATTCGCACCATCCGCATGGGTCTTATTATAATCGTGAGGACCAGGCTGACCTTCGGAATCGGCCTTTATTAAAAAGCCACCAAAATCTGGAATGAGGGCATATATTTCTGTGGCTTTTGATTCCCACCACGCAAGTACTGATGCGTTTGTAGGGTCGGCAGTGGAGAGGCCGCCAATAGTTTTAGGTGCGGAAAATTGCGCAGTTACATACACTCGGATACCATAAGGCCTAAATACATTCGCAAGGGCCGCCACTTTTTTCAAGTTTGATGCCTTTAATATTTCTGGTTCGGCATTTACATTGTTTAATACTGTTCCGTTAATCCCGATGGATGCATTGGCTCTCGCATAATCAGTGTATCTTTGATCAACGGTACCGGGCAACTCATCCCATTTCCAAAGTGATTTTCCGGCGTACCCTCGTTCTATGCTCCCATCTGGATTATCCCAATGATTTAAAAGCCGGTAAGAGTTTTGGGGCTTACTTGATACATCCAAGGATTCTAACGAAGAGCCCGATTGTATCAGTCTCAAAAAAGCAAATACTCCATAGAGTGCCCCAATATCAGACTTCGAAGCAATCACAATACATTGTTTACCCGCTACTAGTGTGGTTCGAATCAGATACCCTTCATTCCCCAAGTCATTTAAATTTGAAGTCAAGCTTAACGACTCAATGAGTTCTGACCCGCTTGGGCTCCCCACTATAATGGTATTTTCGGTGGTTAAAGAAGCTGTGGAAGTGATAGGTTCTCCAAGGAGGCCACCTATTCCTTTTATCAGCTCAATTTTTGCTGCATCAAGTATAGGGGAAGAACCCTCAAAAACAATTGCCTTAATGACGTTTTTAGCGGATGTAAGGTAATCCGTGTCCGAAATTTTGGGGTACCGTAACCAGAGATTGTAACCTGTTTCATCGGAGGGGGGAGTAAATGACTCTTCATTTTCCAAGACGATATAATCCAGTGCCAACCATCCACTACCGCTCTTTTTATTTTCGCCGATTAATTTAAAAGTGAGGGTATGAA
Source organism: Fibrobacterales bacterium (assembly GCA_051532055.1). Taxonomy (GTDB): domain Bacteria; phylum Fibrobacterota; class Fibrobacteria; order Fibrobacterales; family JAOPTW01; genus JAOPTW01. Next base: position 5,032 of record JAOPTX010000072.1, read on the forward strand.
CACCGGGTTTTTCGATTTGTATAGTTGCGATAGATAATTCTTCATGTACTGTACTGTTTGAATACAAATCAATGGGTACACCAATTTCCTGATCATTTAATAGTAGTTGAAATATTCCCCGAGAGTCCCCTTGTTTTACACCAACACTAAAATCATAAGATCCAGCAACAGCAATGTTAAAGCTAAAGGTAAGGCTATCTCCTGTTTCATCCGATTCTACAATCACCCCTAAATCATTACTTCCTTCCGGATAACTAAAGTTTCGAAAAGAGACCCCATCTGTAACAGACTCAACTGCCAGATTTTCTGCCTCATATTTAAATTCCAGTCCAAGGGAGTTCGTTAAACCGAAAAATAAAATAAAAACAATAAGCTTAAGCGCTATACTATTAAACCGTAAATGCATTTAACTACCCCCAAGCCACTGCTTTAAAGACTTGCCTGTGTATTCCATATTACCCTCCGATAAATATATTTAATGCTCTACTATTATATACCGTGAGGCCAGCTTATGACCTCATTTCGTAATGTACTTCACATGTCTTTGCAAGCGAAGAGATGTAATTACTCCCCAGGTACAATCATATACTGTGGAGCATTCGTAAACTTGTAAGGAAAGGACGAACCTTTCCATTTTATGATTTTACGTTCGCCAAATAGATCCTTTATCTCAACCCTCCCGAGTGAACTCTGAATATCTCGAGTTTCCTGCGGACCTTCTTTCCAGAATACATAGATGGTGTCGGATCCTTTTTTGAATTTGAGAAAATATACTCCAGGGGTTCCTGAGTCGATACGTTTACTAAAGGTATACCCATTAAGCACAGTGTTTAATGTTTTGTATGCATGGTACGCTTTCTTGGGGGTGAGATCATTTTCTACGAGTCCAAAATTGTGTTCTCTGTTTCCTGCGTCAGTACCATCATTCTTCCAGTCATACCAGATGCTGAGATTAACCCCCTTGGAAATATTCGTTAAGAGCTCTCTCACCAAACGTTGTGCCTGATCGAAGTCACTGAGTGGATTACCATCCCAGTTTATGTTTGAATAGCCCCATTCACTCGACACAATGGGCCTGCCTTTTCCGCCGGTATATCCATCAATAAGAGCATTGAGTTTATCGTACTCACTCCTTACTGTTTCAGGATCTTGATGGCGATAGGGGTGTACAGAGACAGCATCAATATGGTTGAGCATACCCAGTTGAAAAGTCTGTTCGATCCAACCCAAATCGATGTGTGCTGTTGCAGAGCCAAGCAGTATCGCATTGGGATCAGCCTTTTTAATAGCGGGCACTGCCATATTCATAAGTTTCATATAGGCCTTTGCATCAGAGTCTGGTGCCCAGAAAACGTGGATATTGGGTTCGTTCCACAACTCCCAGATAATGTTTTTTCCTTTATATCGTTCTACTGCTTTTGAGGCATAATTAGTCCAGGCTACTCTTCCATCATAGGTCCAGACAGAGTTCCCATATTCTTCATAGTTTTTATTAGAGTAATTAAGAATAAACAATAGCTGGAGTCCACGCTGTTCACATCCTTCAACAAGTGCGTCATATTGCGACCAATCAAATTTTCCTTTTTGCCTCTCAACTTTATGCCAAAAGAGATCCATGCGTATAATTTTAATGCCAGCATCAGCAATCTGATCAAGTTGAGGGCTGTTTGCTCGGAAATGAATATTGACTCCAAACCCATGGGGGATAGTCGGGCCAGGGAGACCCCAATTTGCAAAATCAGGATATGTACTCGACGATTCCGTAGGTTCGTCTGAACTACTTATGGTAAGGCTATCCTGTGTTCTAATAGAACTGCTTGAGCTATTCTCTTTAGCGTCAGAAGAGGAAACTACGCGAGTACTCGAGGACTCGGAAACGATAGAGATTTCGGGAGTATTGAAACTACTGAGGGTACTATTACCCTGCGTGCTACTGCTTGGTGTCACTTCAGGATCAGTTTTTTCAATGGAAGAACCTGTTTCTAATTCAGAACTCAATTGAGTATCACTACTATCGTTAGCAGAGGAATCTGAAATTTCTTGTTCCAGTACTGAGTCTGTTACTTTGCTACATGCGCTTGATAACAATAAGATTACAATGATTGAAAACCAAGATAAAACAAAATGACTCTTATTCATGTGTGCCCCCGAGAGTGTATATTTTGTGTGTTTCCCTAACTTAAGTATATACTACGTATAGGCATGAATGTGTGTGTGCAGGACAATAACACTGTGATAATGCTGACTTTTGTTGACATGCTATTTTAGTTATTTAAAGCGGAACCTCAAAATTGTCAAAAAGCTATTAATTGGATTCAGTAACAAAAGTTTTACTATACCGGCCTGATATTAAATTATTGATCTAAAATAATATAATTGAAACAGTGTCTATAATCACCTACTGGGCTCAACAGCAAAAATATTTGGTGTAATTCCTGTTGTGATGGATAATAATACATATAGTATGATCACAAATAGTGGCACTTTAAATACATTGTATTTGTCTTTAAATTAAAATGGGAAATATGAAATTAATTATTCTTATTATTTTATTGTTTATTCTATCTGGTTGTATTTCTGATTCAAATGAAAACAACACCAATGTTTCTTCAAATTCATGTGATAACTGTACTGAGCTCACTAACTCTTCCGAAGCCACTTACTCATCTTCGTCAGAAAATAACCAGCAATCAGATTGCTATACTAAAGAACAGGCACTTGAAGATTGCGACTACCACATGGGCTGTATGAATGCAGATGTAATTGGAGCAGAATCTAATGGCTCTCATTCGATTAAATGTATTTGTGCTGGTGATGTGGAAGGTAATACTATTAACCGTTCTGATAGCGGTATCTTAAATTGCTTTTAATTTCCATAGCTCAACATCTGACAACCTAAACAGGTTTTTTAGATAGATACATCTGTAATTCTCACCCAACACAAGAGGCATCAATAAATCCCCTTATAGATGGATTGGTCCCTTAATAGATCACTCTATCGGGTGAAGTCTAATGCGTTAACCAGTTGATTTTTGCTTAATAAATACTATCTTAATTTTCATTTTTACCCTTTAAGGATATACATGAAAACAATATTTTATACAACTTTATTCGCATTAACTTTTTTACTTATTGCTTGTGGAGAAGACGCTACCACTGGTAACAATGAAACTATCTCAAGTTCTACCGAGGCTAGTCCAACTCGACAAGAATCATCAAATACCCAACAAGACCATCCTTCATCTGCTGGCACTAATGCAGAAGAATGTTTCGAGGAGGATTATTTGCTTGCCGTATATTGTCCAAATGATATGAATTGCTATTCTACCTCTGCTAGAATTGACGGCGACTACTCATACACCTGTATATGTGATAATGGTGAGGCTTCTTTTGATCGTTCTATGGGTCCAAAAAACTGTGCACCAAATTCTGCCACTGAACCTACTACCTGCTTATCCAAAAGTGACTTGAAGCCATTGTGCGAATCAAAAAATATGTGTTCCCCTGTAACAGAAATTGAAATAGTGGGCAAATGGACCATTAATTGTGGCTGCGATAATGACGAAGGGTTTAGATGGGAAAGAGATCCAGATGAGCACACCCCTGCTTGTAAAACTGATTCAGGTGGAAGCACACCAGGAAATGATGACGGCTTCGATGATGGCTTTGACGACGGCTTCGATGATGACTGGTAATCATCAAATGTATTGCACGATGAATGCTCATATGTTTGGGAGATTGTTTACTTAAGGGTTGGTGTAGCAGTGGTGAAGAATATAGTTTCTTGATCACTGATACGCACTCTCTTATGGTGCCCTACGTAATTCCGTCATTTCATCCACTTCATCTATTAGTTCTTCCTCAAAATCCATCGCCCCTTTACTCATACTGCAAAAAATACAGGCCTTCTTTAATTCCCTTTGGAATGTGAATATTCTTTCTTTCATCTTTAGAAATTGTTCCTGAATAGATTCGAGAACCAGACAAGGTGTATATATTAAAGCTCTTGACGGATTCAGGTACCGAAATATTCGTTGCTGCTGAGTGGATAAGCCTTCCTGTTCGCATAGTTCTATGGGTGATCATGGTGTTGAGGAGCGGGGCAATGGATGTATCACTACTCAAGTGTTCGGGTACTGTGTGAACCGATGATACTAACTCCTCTCTATTCGATTGTGAGGAGTGCGGGTAGTGAGTACTCTCTTGTGAACTTTCTATACTGTTATTCCCATTGCTCACCCCTGAAAATGAAACGAACATACTGCTAGAAGACTGAGAGTCACTTGAAGTGTGTATTTGCTCGTGAGAGGACTGTTGGTGCGTTGATGATTCTGTTATTGAAGAAACGTGTTGCTGTGATGAGTGAGAAGAAGATTCTGGACTTGATGAAACTGATGAAACTGATGATTCTGAACTTTCAGAACTGAGGAGTGGTGGGACAGTCCAAACTCTACTGTCTCCATTGGGAAAGGTAAATGCGTTGAGTTCATCCCATATGTAATCTCGGATTGCATGTATGTTTTCGCTGATTTGGAGTGGAAGGGTGTTAGGTATACTGTAATTTAACGGAATAGGCTCCTTAAATAGTGATGAGTAGTGAACCAGCGCGGCAAGAAAATAGAGGGCTGGTCTGCCATGAGGGGCAACGTCTTCATAGAGATCGGTGAGGGGGATTGAGTTGAGAGCGGGAATAGTTTGAAAGAGCCCACTGATGATAGGGCCTACGGGGAACATCTGTACCGAAGCATCGGGTCGTTCTTGCTGTATCATGTCTTGTAAATCTAGCCACCAGGTGTGAAAATCACCACGTGCATTGGTATGATATTCTTCCATTTCATCTTGTGTGGCGGGGAATTGAGGGAGTTTTGGCCAGTTTTCATATATGATAAATGGAATATTGGGGTAGTGGCTGCGCGCATTGTCGAGTAATCGAAAGGTTGACTCCATAGGTGTAAAGCCTCCGTATGGGGCTGTTGCAGGGGAGTTTTGTACAAAATTTGCATGAGTGATAATGATATTGGTATATGAGCTTTCTCCAAAGCTGTTGTTCCATGCAGAAGGTACTCCATCAAATTTCCATTGAGGCGTCCCTGGGATTGTATGGTAAGGCGGCTGTCCAAATTGTCCATCAACCGCCCATTTTTTACCTCCTGCTGTTGCGAGTTGTGAGAGCCAAAATGGAATATTGGAGGTGTGTGGGTCAGGACCTAATGTATGATGTACGAGGCTATGACCGAAAATATACGTGCGCATTTCTGTAGAGTCAACAGGTCCTATTCGTAACTTGAGTGATGCATTACCCATAGATCGGTTGCCGCTTGCATCCAGAGCCATGACAGTGCAATCATACCGACCAGGGGGTAATTGAGCAAATTCCTTTGAAAGATCTGTTTGAGTGGAATACCATTCTTGTCCACTTTCTTGATGGCTCATGTGTATGGCATAATGATCAACGTCGTTCGAGGGGGTAGGGGGTTCCCAGCGGACTCTAAAAGAAGTATGCGTGATGTTTTCAGCATACAGTGCCGTAACATCAGCAGGAGGCGTTGTGTCTTGGGCAAATACTGAAGTGAGTGTGGTTGCCAAAAGAAGGCATACTGTCTGTAGGGGGCTGAAGAGAGGCTTAAAAAGGGTGTGCTGCATAGGGGTAATCAGTTAATGACTTGCCTATAAATATATCCAATGCTTGCTGAGGTAGCCCTTTTTATAAATATATGTGTTGAGTGGGGGAACAACGCATTTTCTCTTACAATACCACAAATAGATTCAGCCGGGTAATAACACGGTACTACATATTTTTGACACCAGAAACATGAATATTGAGTTCATTATTACACCAAAATGATCTTTTAATGTGAAATTAAGGGCAATAGTGTGACTTTGTGTTAGAAAATGTGTTTGGTGATATATAATGTTACGTACGGCTCTAATGGAGGTGTATGATCCGATAAAAATAATGAACCAACAAAAAAGGCTCCTCATTTTATAAGGAGCCTTTCTGTTTCACTAACAAATGGTTTTAAAAGCCGAAGCCGAGCGGCACAGCTATAACAGCCATTCCGTTAACAGAAGTGTTTCCTTCGATAGAAACCTCAACAGTAAAAGATAGTCCGGGTGCTGCGCTTGCGGGAACGGAAAGGAGCCCGTCTGAATCAATCGTAGGCCACTCACCAAACATACCGCCAGAGGGATCTTCTTGGACCGCCCAAACAAATGTTCCTTGTGTCTCTGAGGTTTCGCCAGTACTCTCCCAAACAACGTTAGCCGAAAGTTGAAGAGTTTCACCCGGTGATACTTTTTCATTCTTAGGAGTTATTTCGATTACCTCTTTGTCTGATGACGAAGACGATGACGATGGTGTTGTTGAAGAAGAACTTTCATTCAGGGAGGAGTTACCCTGAATTTCAGAGCTTGAGCTTTCTGAAGAATTCTGAGAACTAGAATTAGTTTCTGATGAAGACTCATCTTGGGTTATATTGCTGCTTGGAGTCTCTAGTGTAGCCTCGGGGAAGTCAAGTCCAACGCCAGGTCCTACATATGCAATCGCACCGCCATTTACCAATGTACTCTCTTCGAGTTCCGCATAGATGATCATCATACCTCCAGCGATGGCTGTTGAGGGTGCGGATACTAATCCAGATTGCGTGATCGTAGTCTTCATGCCGTTCATGTCGGGCATATCTCCAACATCAATACCAGCGGCACCTCCAAAATCATTTCCAAAATTTAACATTTCTGCCAAAGGATCAAAAACACCCCATTTAATAGTACCAGCATCTGCCACAACTTCTTTCTTTCTCAGATCCATAACCTGAGCCATAAATTGTTTAGATTGACTACTCCCAATATTGGCCATCAAGGGAGTAACAACAATGACCGTATCTGCGAGCACTTCAAGTAGATAATTCCCCCTCACTCCTTGAGCAGTTGCTGAAAGAGTCGTTATCCCAATCTTTTTTGTACTCACCAGTCCATCACTATCAATAGTAGCTACGGAATCGACTGATGTACTCCAAGAATAGGAGGCTTCCATATCTTTTCCATCCATTGAATATCCCTGAGCTTTGAGTTGTACCTGATCACCCTTAAAGACCATCTCTACTTTACCATCTGCCCGCGTCACTTTAATATAGCCTAGGACAGGTGGTGGGGTTATTTCTGGTAACACCGTCACTGCAACATACCCTGTTTCGGATGATCCATTAAAAGTTCCCGTAACCTGTATGGTTGCTGTTCCCGCCTTTTTAAGGGTAACAAAGCCGGAGTTACTCACGGTTGCTACCACTTCATTCAGACTTTTATAGGTTACTGAATAGTCACCCACGACACTCATAAGCGTTACTATTTCGAAATCATCACCAAGCATTCCCATGTAGGCAGGCGGGCCAACAATTAATTTTCCCGAAGGATTGAGTCCTACAACAGGAATGTTGATTGAGAACGACTCACCATCTACCGTTGCAGATGCAGTGATAGAAGTGGCTCCTATTCCCGTGAATTCAATCTTTCCCGACTTATCTACTTTTGCAACTGATGGATCTGCAGAAGAGTAACTGATAGTCGTTGATACTGTCGCGCCATCTGCCCCGTACAACTCCACATCCAATTGTTCCGATTCCCCTGGCTTTAAGGCGGGTAATCCCGATTTTACAACAAGGGATGATTCCGCTGTCTCTGATTCTCCTTCGGTACTCGACCTTTCTTCAGAATCTGATTTGGAATCTGTATCAGAAATATTGCATCCAACCATAGAAACGAGAATGAGTAGACCAAAGAAAATGACTTTTTCAATAGGCAATAGTTTTTGTATTATAAGCATTTAAGCATCCTTAATAGTTTGAAAGTGAATAAAATATAGTAAGAGTTATTTAATGATACTTGTGATTAACATTGGAGAGGGCAAACTGTTCCAGAAAAATACAGCGGTATAATAACGTTTTCAACATTGCTTTAAAAGGGGTTTTCTTAACAGCATAAGGTTGGTTTCGAACCAATTAATCGTTTTAATTAAAAATGGGTGCCGATAGAGGCATTAGATTAATATTGAATTCCTCTAGGTAGAGGGAAGCGAATTTACGGGAGTCTTGATAGACCACATCTATCCAGTTTCTCTGAGGAGTGAAATACCTTGGTCGCGGATGGTTTTGTAATCAGTTGCTCGGAACCTCTCTACATGGGCGAGGACTTTGAGTTCACGGAGTTCTGTTGAGGGCGTCAGCTTAATCCCAGAGGTGAGTGTACGCGGTACTTGGGAAAATGCATCGCTTTGGCATACGATATTAAGTTTCGTATATGATTCAATACGGTGGGTTTACTCAACACTTAATTACTAATTTGTGGTCCCTGATTAAATTGAATGAGATATTTAGAATGAAAATGATTTACAGTGTTTGCATGGCGCTATTGATGGCTGCTTGTACCAATAGTGTATCTATTGAAGATATTGGTGAGCCGCTTTTTGATTACTTAGCAAATGAAGATGATAGCACTTTGGTATCAGACGATTATAGAAGCGCTGTGGTAGTCAAAGATATCACCCTTGAGCCTATACTCCAAGATACTATTAATTATATTAGAGAGCTTGAAGAGGGCAGAGTGGCAGAACACGTAGAATTATGTAGAGATCTTTTTACAAAAGAAACAAAAGAGTGCCTCTTTGACATAAACTATGAAGTAAGATGGCCTGGTTTCACTTACGGGGGTAATTCGAGCGTACTAACTAATCAAGAAGAGTTTTATGACGAATTAGATCAATTATTTGAATATGATATGCATGTGCCTGGGGTAGAAGTGCTTGACTCTTTATACAACATAAAAATTGCGCATAATGAAGTTGTAAATTTTTTATCGCTCAGTAGATCAAGCGTTTCGAGAGTCGTTAGTCTATCTATAGACGCAACAAATACTGTTGATTATGATTCGTATACTTCCCAAGCAGATGTAAGGGATGATTTTGGAACTTCGTATGTCAGTGAAATTATTTTTGGCACTATTGAGTATTTTGTAATCAAACTACAGAATATATCAGATGAACACTATAGTAAAAACGACCTAGATCGTGCTTTAATTCACATTCTCAATGGTGCAACAGAACTATCTGCCTATGAAAAGAAAGTGGTGTATACCAGTGAAATTTACGTACAATTTGGTAATTCCTCAGCGTATTTACCGTGGACTAAAGTTCCAAATCTTAATACCCTGTATGATGTTAAACAATATATGATTGATACTCGGAAAGATATAAGCGTGCCCATATCCTTGAAGTACAGCCAATATCGACAACCATTTGATCGAGATGATGAAGAATTCGAAATGGAGGTCGAGCCTTATTATATTTATTTTGCAGAGATATATTTCAGAGACTATTACAAACTTCTGATGTGGTATAATTCTTTCGAAGATGTATCAGTATTGGAGGATGAGTTTATAGAGGCTAAAAAAGGTCTTCAGGATTTAGTGTTAGAAGTTTCGGATCCAAAATTTGATCTCAATGAAATGCCTAAACCTTCGGATGAACAGAGATATCAAACAGCGTATCATTATAGACGGAACTATGATTATAATTCCCAAAAAATAGACAAAGATTAGTGAGAAATTTGATTGACCAATGGTGATCACCCACAGTATTTGTTAAATCACAGTCAGTAACCTCGTGTAACGGTAGCTTATAGTGGTTGCTCATTTGAGGTACACACCCTCTTACAGCGCCCTACAAAGCCAACCTCTCCTTCCCATCATTATCCTCAACACCCACTGCCTTCAACCGTTTCTTTTTCAAATACTGTTGCCGAGCATACTGGCTATTAAACTCCTTGCGTACTTCGGGGGAGTCTTGAAAGGCTACATCTATCCAGTTTCTAATCTCCAGTTCCGTAGTTCTGAGGAGTGAAATACATTGGTCGCGGATGGTTTTGAAATCAGTTGCATGGAACCTCTCTGCATGGGCGAGGACTTTGAGTTCACGGAGTTCTGTTACGAGGGCGTCAGCTTCATCCCAGAGGTGAGTATCAAAAATGACGGGGGAGTCTTCGAGGGGGAGTGCTCTGCCGAGTAAGGCAAGTTCTGTGATATCTCTCAGCACACCGTCCATAGCTTTTGATTTATTAAAAGAGATGATCCTTTTAATGTGGCGTGGTTCTTTCATGCACACCAGTTTTAAAATTTTAACCATCTTAGAACGCAGTTCCTTGGCTTAAGGGGCGCGTTGTGTCCAGATGTCACGGTCGGTGGTTTCGGTGCGTAACTTTTGCTTAAAGAGTATGTCGGCGTGCTGTGCGGCCCGAGACTGCATGATTGCTTTATGTGCGGTCTCTTTACTAAACCCAAAGGTCTTGAGTGCGTTTAAGTGATTGAGTGCAGTCTTACCCAGTTCTTCTACTTCAAAGAGATATGTATCGATACGCATAGAGGGAATGTGGAGTGCATTGGTCGGTTGCGCAGTAATCTCGTCGATAATCAGGCCATAACACGCTTTAGGTTGGTCGGGAACCTTAGAGCTGGGCCTAGTATAGGGGCTTTTGTTATCGTTCTTGCTACTCATGGTGTCTCCCTCGGGTTAATTCCTATCCATATGCAACGGTTTGCTATAGATATTGGGTGTTTTGCAGTCCATATGTATGCTGATGCTATCCATATTGGGCAATTTCTTATCCATAGGTGGTCGAATGCTATGGGTATGTGCTGATTTGCTCTACCTATGCAAGAGGATACTCTCTATATGTGGTAATTTCCTATCCATAGGTCACTCGATACTATCCATATTGGGTTGATTCAGTATATCCTTTCTTACCAGTATTGAGTAATTAAATATCTGATTTTACTAAAGAATTTTGGTTATTTAATCAGTGTAAGTCATGGCACCTAAGCTATATCCAAGTCATTATTAAGCTATTGCCTGTGATCTATAATTTATTACCAATACTCAAAGGACTCTAATATTGAGTACTGCTGGCTTAAGATTTACATATCATGGTTTAATATCAATTAACATTGTTTAGAATTTTTCTGAACTAGGCATTTACATTCTCAGTCCTTATAATCAAGTTATTATCCCTAGGAAAGCTTTTCTCAGATCTGTGACTCCATATGGTAGTAATTCTGGTCAAGAGTGTTGTAAAGCACTCGCAGACGGTAGGTAATTCGTGGGATATGGGTGGTATTTGCTCAGATAGTACTTGTAATTGCCCCAATAGGGGCGGTATTCGGTGAAATATGAGGGTAAATGAGCTCAATAGGATAGGGATTATACCGGAGATCGTATTGCGGAGACTGTATCTGGTAGGTAATGACCCGAATAGGGCATGTATTCTATTGAGTATAGGTGTAAATAAGGTCAATATCGTCGTAATTATGCTGAATATCGGAGTAACTCACTCAGATTGATACCCAAATGTACTGAATCTAGGGGTGATTGGGAACACGATTGTGTGTATTAATGGTTTGAGGGGGAGTGGATGTTGTCTCTTGTGAATGATGTTGGTTTTTACGTTGTAATTTGAGGGGGAATTTTTAGGTTTATGGTGTAAATTTACCATCTGTGTGATAAGAGTTATATGGCTTTTGATTACATATTATTTCTGCTCACCAAATAGGATTTGTAATGTCTCCCACTAATAAACTTGGCACACCAAAAGATTTAGATAGTATCACTTTAAATGATGTGCTTGAAAACAAGGTTTGGGTTTGGACATGGGAAGTAAACCTTGACGAAGACTATGATGAATCTTGGCAGTTGCCTATAATTGGACTTGATGATATTTCTTCTGAGTTTAGCGAGCCAGTTATCACACTAAAAGTTAAAGACACTGAGATCTATGCTTCAGGAACTTTTGATTATGATAGCAACACAATATTTGGTATTAGCATTTGGGAAAATGATAACTGGGTTTTACTTCGGCTAAGTTCTTTAAGCGAGCCTATATCGTTTATATCACTTGTTAAAATTGATGGCAAGGAAAACCTAGAATTTCAGACATCATCTAAATTAATTGATGATGCGCCATTATTAGAATTTTAGACGGAAACAACCACATGTTTTGGGATGAGTGTTTGAGGGAGATATACTAAAAGTCAGTAGCACTATGTTCAATCACTATAGTTGAGTGTTTCATACAATTATTTTATGTTTATCCTATCGGTGCAACACCCCTAACTTCGTAGCTCCTAACCCTTGGCGATATATGTTTTCAATAAGACCACTGATACTCGTGTGTATCACAGCGATACTCCTAATTCAAAACCTATCTGCAATAGAGCTTGATAGTATTCAAACCCTCAATGGAGCTGACGTGCCTCAGGTAGATACTGTTGTTGCAGAGCCTTCTGTTGAGGGTGTATCTCTTATTCCTGTGCGTCATCATACCTATCAGAGGCTTAACCAAGATGAAAATGACTTACTTACCAATATAGGGGGTTTGAGTGTGTTACCTCATCTGTATTATCTTGATGGGGCAGTGGTTTTTATCTCCTCCAGTTATTTTGATGTCTATTCCTTACTCATAGATGACCATATTAAACAGGCTGAATATAATGTGCATGGGTATTCCGTTGCCTATGGAGATAATCATGCGGGATTGATAGATATGACATCGCGAAGAGGAGGCCTCGATAGTAGTAATTCATATTATCAAGGCTCCAAAATTTCTGTAGGGACCTTTAATAAACAAGTATCCTATGAGGGGCACCATAGTGGGTTTCGGTGGTTTGGAGGGTATAGAAATATCAATACTGAAAATGAATTCCTAGGCATAGAAGAGTTTGCACTAGAAGGTTGGAATGATCGATATTCCCAAGTAACCATTCAGGGAGGAGCCTCCTATGATATCACGCCCGATCAGGATATTCGATTTACACTATTTTCACAGAGTCAAACAGAACAGATGTATCCTAGTCTCTCAACTGAATCACGAATGTATGCACTAAATTATACTGTACGCTCTATTACTGAGGGTCTCGATTTGAGTGTGCACGGTTCACAGAGTAGTGCTAAAAATGTTTCAGGTTTTCGAGGGGTAGTAAAGTCCGAAACCAACTTGATTGTATCAACTGTTCGCAATGAATTGAGTGTGCGAGTCGTACCAAATCACACGATAACAGGAGTGCTTGCACTCAGTAGCATAAGTAATGGGTTCAAACAAGTATTTTCTTCGGGTGCCCAATACACTGATAGTACTCGTACAGAAAGTGTTGTTGTAGAAACGGAACATGGAGATTCAGTAGAAGTTTGGCTTGGAAATGCGTCTATTGAAGATCAGTGGAGTGTTGGGAATGCACGTATTACTCCTGGTGCTCGTATGAGTTATCATTTCGATATGAAAGAGTTTACGTTTGATCCTCGGTTTACGCTAGACTATGCCTTAACAGCATTTCAGAAAGTGACTATTCATGTAGGAGAATATACTCAATTTATTAATACTTCAGGGCAACCTGGTGATTTTAGCATTGGTCAACCTTGGGTGTTGTTGGCTCAACAAACTCCGTATCGTTCCATTAGTCCGAGTAGGAGTAGGCTCTATAGTATACAGTACGCTATAGACGATATACTCTCTGTTTTTTCAGCTACCGCTTCGCTTTCATATCAGAGCTTTGAAAACCTTTATGGCTTTGGAGATGATGATACTACCAATAGTGCCTATGGTAAAGAAGATGCAGTGATAGAAGACTATATTACTTTAATCGAAGGTAATAGTTATGGAGCAAGTCTTACGCTCTCTAAAAGTGAGGGGGCACTGGAAGGGTTCATAGAAGCGGGGTATTATACCGCAATTCATACAGATGCCACGGGAAAAACAAGTCGTCCTTATTCTGCTAATTGGAGTAACACTATCTCTTATGATTCTCGGCTATCTATTGTATGGAAGGGGAGAGCGGGGCTCTTTTATTCAGATTGGCAGTGGTCTTCTGCGGTGCGGTATCGCTACGTTAATAGAATATACCCACCAAGTACTCGAATATTTTTGAAGTTACTTGATCTCAGTAGTGAACATTGGCGTACGTCCCTTTCATTTGTCTTTGCAGATGGGGATATAGTATATGGCGGACGGGATGGATATAATGAATTGCCCGATCGCTGGTATCCACTTATGTGGGAGTTTGAGTATCAGTTTTAGGTGTACTCCTCGTGTCAGATCAAAACGCTCTTTTACATCTTATTTAAAAAGCATGTAACATTATCAATAATAGCGACGTCTAATCCTTGGGCACACTAATAAGGAATACTATGACTTTAAAACTATTAATACCAATGGTAGCAGCAGTGTTACTTCTGTCATGTTTTATGAATGATGATGACTCACCCAATAATGATTCTGTTGGCATAAGCAGTTCAGCTACCAAGTTACAGATTCGTCTAGTACCATAAGATACAATCAAAGGGGCACTAATACTACCCGGTATGTCTTCAGATAATTCAGGTTCTTCATACTAAAACGATCAATTGTCTGTAACTACAGACTTATAACAGTGAGCATCTCTATATCATTTAAAGAAAGAGAAACAGGTACAATTACTTTATGGTCGAGCTTCATTTTAAATTTTGCCAATGGAAAAACCTGTTATTCTATTACAAGATACATATTTGTAGAGTGTGCTAACTTACTGATGGGAATGGGGTAGACTGGGGTAGTTTAAGACGGCTTTGCTACGCATTATTTTCTGAGGATAGTAAAAAAAGGAATAGGGTAAGGGCACTCTAATTCTATTTTGCGTCTTATGAACGGTTCTGCATAATACTCATTATACTGTATTATACCTTCTTTACTGCCAACTTCTCGGTGTATCGTGGGGAAGTTGGCATTGCGTACTTACATAGTTGGGCCCAATAGGTGATAGGAAATATTGTTTTAGGTTTGAACTCCTTGTGCTTACTATGCGGATGCAACAACAGGGCTTTAATTATTACTATATTTTAATAAATGAGGATTTTACGAGGTTATTATGAAAGTCTATTTACTTGCTTTTTGTTTTTGCTATTTGGGTTGTGTTTTTGATAAAACAGAAATTGCTGAAATTTCTAACAGTTCGTCCGCTACTATAGTTGATAGTTTCTCTTCAAAAGTTATAGTGTCATCACAAACATCGGTTGTTAGCTCTTCTGATATAGTCATTCAAGTTCAGTCTTCCCATAATGCTATAGGTGTTAGCTCAGAAATTCAAAGACATGTAAGTTCTTCACATAAAAGATCCAGAGTTCAAACGTCCGCTTCATCAACTTCGGACAATAGTCAAAGTTACACATCGAATGATTTTAATAAACAAATCAATAAGCATTTTCCATATGTTATACGTAATATGTCATCGCGTTATTGTGAGCCGTATACATTTAAAATTGCAGAGGATTCATTAATACAGATTATTGGGGGAAAGTTCCAAAGAGGGTTAGATAGATTAAGTGATAGTTTATATCGATTCTATTCAATTGAATTTCCTGAACACTATTTCGATGCAGTAATTCACGATAGTACCATAAACTATATCAATTATTTTGAGGAGAGTTTAATAATGGATTTTAGCAGGAGTTATCCAGGGTGTGAAAACGAATCATATAAATTAAGGCTAGGTATGATTGATGATTCGCTAAGTTATCCCCAATCAACTACTGAAGACCCTCTTAAGAACAAAAATAGTTACATAATGCTAGAGCCATGGGGGCAAAGTATACGGTGTAGTGGTATAGAGGAACGGGTTAATAAAATGCCTTCCGGCAAGTCTAGAATTCAAATGGTTAATGATTCAACAATACTCATTGTTGATAGTGAAAACTATGCCGATAGTATACAACGTGTAATCATTAACAATACTTATGAGTATATGGATTATTATTCTGGTTTCATGAAAATTCGCTTTAAATATATTCCAGAAGCAGGCTGTGAGCCTGCTGAATTTGAATCAATAATTGCAGTAGGCTCAAAGCTTGGAGAAGGTGAGCGTCCTTACGATATTTCAGCATATTTTGAACCCACAGCACAACTCACCATCGATAGCTGTAGTGAAATAGCTATAGATTCTTTAGAAGATGGTTGTAATGTTTGCACTTGTTCTAAAATAGGAATTAAGGTTTGTACCAATTTTGATTGTGCCACAGAAAATGTCGTTTGCACAACAATAGGAAACCCTCAATGTGGTTATGATGATTCAAATGAATTTTATAAAGTACGGAAAATATTGGTGGATAGGTTTGATGGGAATTATGAATTCGATTTTGATGAAGGCGACTTTAGCGGGGGATATAAGAGTATTGGTGTTAATAGTGTGACATCATCAAACCGAATAGAAAAGTTATCAACCGGTGATTTTATCGCCTTGAAAAACTTAATTATGCATTCTGATGTTACCTTAGAGTGGGAATATGGGTGTGATCCACACAAATCAAGATGTTACGACCAACACATATCTAAAGTTAGTCTTGTCTATAACCATGATACAATTCAAGGGTATTATCCAGATGGTACAATTAAAGGCTTATTGTTTTCAGAAGAGTTAACAGGCTTTTTGGATGAATTAATAAATTTCGAAATGAATTACTGATTATGCTAAAGTGTTCGGGGAGTTTCGATAATCACCTACTAGGCCCAACAGCCGAAGCACGCAAGCTTTTTTCTATGCACTGAAGTGCTAAAAGCCTGCGTACGTTCGCCAAGCGTTGCTGGACATAGGAATGGGCAGGGATATTTGATGGGGGAGACTTAATGAGTTATGCAAGGACGAAAATATTTTTATTTGGTTCGACTGCCCGTCCATGGGCAGGCTATTTTTTTATATTCTGTGTAAATACAAGTTATTTGCTTAATATTTCAGTTCGATATGATTCTGAGAACATTTCAAACATAAAATTCGTCTAATATCAGACACTACATTTTAGGACAATATGAAATATTTATTCATTATTATTTGTTTGACATTCTTTATGGCTTGTGCAACCTCAATATCTACAGAACAAATTGAGATGAAGGAATTTTCATTTCCATCTGAGAATTATGATCTAACAGTATCAAAGAGAGAGTTATTTAATATTAAAATAAGGCTATGCAGCGGGTGTTTAAATGACTGGACACTAGTTGCATATGATTCTTCTAAAGTTGAACATCTCAATACAACAAATCAGGATTTTAGCTGTCAGAATTGCGATGGTGGCTCATATAATAAAACATTTAGTTTTACTGCAAAAGATAGCGGATTTACGGAAATTCGTTTTGTTGAACTAAACTTAGACACATTGTTAATTAATTTATCAGTAGAATAAAAACCCACTCACCAAATGAGCAATTAGGGACATGGTTTATGTTTATAACAGTCGTTGGAACGGAAACCGTTAAATGTTATATTCTGTATGAAAGTTCCGCTCAACTAAAAGTTATAATTAAGGGAAAGAGATGAATAAAATTATTATTGCATATTTTTTCGTGTTAATTGGTTGCTCTTCTACTGGGGTTGTATCTATGGGACAAGGGAGTTATCTAGTCTCTAAGAAAAGTCCCCAAGTAGGTTTTGGTCCGTCTGTAACATTAAAGGCGGATGTTTATAAAGAAGCCAATGAGTTCTGTATGAAGCAAAATAAGGAAGTTGAAACAGTAAACTTTGAAAGTACTGATTCAGGATTTGCTCAATCTCCAACGGCATCTTTAGAATTTCGGTGCTCTGAAAAAAATGATTAATGTTTCTAGAAAGACTTAGTTAAAAGACTCTATCCGCCGTCCATGGCTACGTTCATTAAAACAAAAATATTTTCTTTTCTCCCAAATAAGCATCATGCTAGGTATGCCCATTACTACATCCACCAACAAGAAAAGCACGCAACGATTTTTTCTAGTATGAAGAAGAAAATCGCTGCGTACATTTTCAAACGTTGTAGCAAATTACTATGGGTCAAATTATATTGGCAAATTATTTAAACGGGTATAAAAAAAGCCCCACGTCCTGTGGGGCTGATTTAAAAAATAAATATTAATTATGATTCTTCGAAATTAAGGTCATCTGAACCGTCTCGTTGGAAGTACATGTTTTCGGCCATTTCTTCTAGTTGAAAAACTCTTCTACCAGATATTCGGCTGTCTCTATCGACTAACCCTCTATCGGATAATATGCGGCCACGTTTTCCAATAAGTTGGTATGAACAGTCTAATTCAGCTGCTATATCCTTGGCAAACATTTCCTTGCGTTCATCGTGTAGTGTTTTAAGAATACCTAGTTCTGTACCTGGGAGTAAATTTTCATCATCAATAGATTGGATTAAATTCTCATATTTTCGTGATAAATTGACTACTCTGCAAGTGCCTGTTTTACATTCAGGACATAGCATGTCATAAGCTTGCAACATAGGTAGTAACTCATTTGCGTGTTTCATTTTGCAGTTATCACATACAATTTCTTGGTTAATCTTTATATATGATAAAACAATAGGAGTATAATCGAATATACGTTCAACAAAATATAAGCGTTGCTCTCTGGTCTCAGTTGGTCTACCAAAATTGAGTGTTTCTTGTTGACATAGCCCATAATTTAGTGAATAAACAGAAACTTCCCGACCATCACGATCTTTCATTTCGTAATATTTTGTAATGAAGAAGTTTAATTCTAAAGTAGACATTATAGAAGAATAATCGCTTCCTATATGGAAATGACTTGTAGGGGTTCTTCCTGGTATGTCTTTCGTTACTTTTGAATCTTTATATGTTCTTAATTCCTTTGAGCGTTTTACTATAGCTTCAAGTAATTCTTTTAAACTATATATTGAGGATCTTTCTTCAAAAGTTTCGTGGAGAAATTTATTGAGTTTGAAATAATATGATATTTTCTCGTCAAAATACCTCCGAGATGCAGCTTGTACAGTCTTAATAGAAATTTTGCTGTCATAGATAATACTTGATTCATAACAATAATAGAGAATATAACCCAAGATTCTAGGGTTACCGATACAAGCATAAAAGAGGACTCTCCAAAAATTTTCATTTGATGAGTCGAAATACTCACTAACATCCTGGTCACAGAAATAAGCAATACGAGATTCAACCAATCGTTTTGTAAAATCAACTGCACGACTTTCCATGTTTGTTAAATCGTTTCTACCATACGCTCTATATATATCAAGATAAACCTCATCAATTTTAGACATATCAATTTGACCTGAATATAGTCTGCCAGGATAAATTGCAATTTTAAATTTTATGAAATCATCAGACCAATTATTTAGTGGAGCAATAATGGTATCAACTACTTGCTCCATATCATTTTTAGGTAATTCAGAGAAGTCGTCTATAAATATGTATAAATGACGAAGGTTAAGTTGGTCTAAGATTTCTCGTATACGTAATATTAAATTTCTAACGTTAAATATTTTAATATAGACTTGTGAATAATTTTGACTTTTCTTCTTTTCAAGCTCCTGTATTAATTCTGCAATAAATTTTGCTTGTAGTGAAGGATTATTAGAGGCGGTAGCTGTTACTTCGGTACTTGTTTTTTCAGTCTCTTTTGATGTTTCCTCTTCTGACCGTTGTGCTTGAATACTCCCTGTTGCATCAAGGTATTTATCTTCTTTGAGTTCTTCTAAAAACTCATCTAATTGTTCAAAAAGTTCTGCGGCTGACCCTGTAAATGCTTCTTTAAATTGATTCCAAAGGCTTGAAGATATTCGTGCGCTAATTTGTGATTTGATTTCATTGAGCATTTCAATCATAAAACTTTTAAATACACTTAATCGTTGAATTGCATCAGTAGAGAGAGCATTACTAAGCTCTTCAGGTAGGCTTCCTACCATTTCAGAAGTAGATGATTCATAGAGTGTTTTAATATCAATATATGCCCAAGTTTTATTCTTGTCAGAATTTAATTCATGCTGAACTCTTTGAAATATTGTGGACTTACCAGTGCCTTTTCTGCCAATTAAAAAAGTTGTATTGGGTTTCAAAAGTGTATTCATTGTGTGATTTTCAGGCAAGGGGTCAACATATAAGTCGTTGATTATTTTATCACCTTGATCATTTAGTAGTTCAGATCGATGATAAAGTTTAAGAGTATCAATTGTTTTTAAAAAGTTCTCTTTTTTCATGCTTCTGCCCAATCTTAGGTTTGATTTACAATTTAGAATTTAATTGATGAATTATTGAATAAATATTTATAAACATATTTTCCGCCCTCCGTCGTCCTATCTACGGTCGGGATTTATACCCGTTAAAATAATAAGAAGCTGTAGTGATAGACCCATAGTAACTCGCTACAACACTCATAGCAGTCAATAATTTGATCATAAGTTCGCTACATTCAGCCGGTCGCTAAAGCTCCTCGTCTTCATGCAACCCAAGCGAAGCTTGGGAGCTCTCTAATTGTCAAATAACTGCTTACTCTGAGGAACTTCACCCGAAAAGTCAAG
>JAOPTX010000073.1:0-14009 GCA_051532055.1 Fibrobacterales bacterium
AGGCTTACTGCATCTGCTGGTATGTCTCTGCTATTAATTGCCCTCTGCCCTATCTTAGTATCAACCATTCATGAAGGCCGGATTGGGTGGTTTCCCTATGCTTTTATTGCAATGCAATCAATTGGATTTTCAGTTGAGCGGCACATACTTCAGCTCAGCCAAGCCCTCCAGCACTTTACCCTCTACTCAATCATCTCATCGGGAGCACGAATATTAAAATTCATCATGATATTCATGTTATATTATTTTGATTCATTACAGTTACTATCTACGCTCATGGCATTGATTGTCACTCAGTTCATCGCATTGATTCCCGGTATGGGCCTCATATGGAAATCTTTGACCACACCGACTGAAACCCAGTGGTTCACTGCTATTCTAACCTATTCTCGTTGGATCGTCGCAACAGAAGCATCATTTTTTCTTGGTACTCGCGCGAACCTCTTTATGCTGAGTTCTTTTTTTGACGCTGCATTTATTGGGGCATGGGCACTTGCTGAGACTATGATCCAAGCACTCACAATGGTCTCTCAATCAGTTAATGCGGTCTTTTCGCCTAAAGTTATATCCGCAAATACAACAGTATCAATGGCCTCCTGGAAAAAGACAACATCCCTATTGTCAATAGTATATGCCAGTGTAATCGCCCTGAGCGCTCTCTGTATCGGACCAGTGATTATGAGTGCTGTCGGTGAAAGCTACACAGCAAGTATTACACTCTATACCCTGATGCTCCCTGCTGTATGGATAACCATGTCATCAACCTATTCAGTACTCTATTTGCATCGAGCAGGGGTTCCCCACAGGCTCTTTTTTATGGAACTCGTTACCGCCTGTGGATTGCTGCTTGGAAATTCCATCTTTATCCCTTGGGGTGAACAGTATGGAGCTATTGCTGCAGTGACGCTATCTCGAATGGCATATGGGGCATATGTAGTATACTATACCCGGAAAAGTATTCTCAACGAGACGAATCATTAACTATTCAACGGTACTTTCAAGTGCAATTGTGGTTAATGATTCCCGTCTGCTCGCTTTATGTGCATACATCTCCTGATCTGCTACTGCAATTAGATCAATGGGACTGTGTACATGAGATTCTGCAAGGCCGTAACTCAGTGATACCCCTGTAACGTCGTCTGGTAAAAAGTTCGACACATCATCAAGTATCCGTTGAATTAATACCTGAGCGCCATTCAGATCAGTGTCAGGTAGGAGTAACAAAAATTCATCACCTCCATATCTCCCACCACTGTCACACCGTCTCAGTTGACGCCGAATTGAATCTGCAACACTCATAATTACCCGATCTCCTACCAAATGTCCAAAGGTGTCATTAATAGCCTTAAAATTATCTACATCAAGAATAGCAAGGGTACACTTAGTCCCCTGTCTCTTTGCTCGCGCCAGCTCTGTACCTACCTGTTCTATTGATGCCTCATGATTAAGAAGTCCAGTCATTTTGTCGTGTATCACTTCCTCTTTCAATGCTTTGTTTTCATGAAACAATCGATATACCATCTTATGCAGGTTCTTCTTATTCTTTTTTAAATTGTCCATTGATTCAAAATTTTTCAATTCTATTCTATAATTCTCCAAGCCCTCACGTATGAATGATACAAGCTCGTTATTATCCCATGGTTTTACTGCTATTTTAAATGGCGACCCCTGATTGATCAAAGAAGTCAACATCGACTGTTCTGAATATGCAGTAAGCATTACCCGTGTCACCATTGGATACTCATCTCTTACCTTATGTAAAAACTCTATACCATCCATACCCGGCATGCGATAATCTGAGAGCACCAACCCAATTTCATGGTAACTTAGTAATGCCAAACCTTCATGTGCATTTGAAGCAGTATAAACTGCAATATCTTCAAATTCAAGAATTCTCTGCAACGATCGTCGTACACCACCCTCATCATCTACTACTAAAACGGGAAAAAGCCTTGTTTTCAAGGCTGTTGACTTTTTCATAGTTACCTCCTTACCTGTTACAATCGATCACCTACAACCTTCTGTATCTGGTTCATAAGGATAGTCCGATTATACTGTTTTAAAAATCGACCTTTTGAATTTTCTGCAATCTGTTTCCATTCAGTACTATTTTGTAACACTCGAACCACATGCTCAGCAAAAACGTCTGGAGTATCCGCAATCAATAAATCATTACCATTTTTAAAGTTCAATCCCTCCGCTCCCTTTTTAGTACTCACCACTGGAAGCCCTACTCGTGCAGACTCTATTATTTTAATTCGGGTCCCCGACCCCATTCTGAGTGGTACAATACTCAACGATGCCTCATTAATCACTGCCCCAACATCAGGTACAAATCCGGTGCAGTAAGCCCCTTCAATACTTTCAACTTTTTTCAAAAGCGAAGCATCCGGGTCTTTACCAACTATTGCAAATCTAACTCTCGGTATCTGTTGCTGTATCGTAGGATATATCTGGTCCAGAAAAAAATGGCAGGCATCGATATTGGGGTGCCAATTCATAGTTCCACTGTATACAATAAGGGGATTTTGATCGTTGAACGCGACCTCAATATCGTTACTCTGTGCTGCTTCAGCACAGGTATTTTCAATTATTTTACATTTTTTCTGTAGCCCTTCATCAAGTAATAGTTTGTCTACTGCACTACATACACTCAAAATAGATGCTCGGTACATTGCATTATTTTCGTATACAGCCAATTTACCAACCTCTTTTTTAACAAGAGACTTCATAAAAGTACGCTTATATTTATGTTCATATTCTTGGTATATAATATGTTCAATATTATGTTGATCCAGCCATATAGGTACCGGGCACTGATGAGGAACATTAACAATAGCAGGAAGTGCTTCAGCTATGATCAAATCATACCTATCTCTATTGATAATAGAAGAAAGAAATTGGGTGACTCTGGTATTCTTAAATCTCTGTACATACACTGATTTTTTGTTAGAAAGCGCAGCCTGAATCATAGCAAGACGTGACCATCGGTTTTTTTTAAATAGAAAAACCTGATTAAAAATGGCTGGCAATTGTTCACCTTCATACTCTTGTATAAGCATATCTACGGTGTGTGTGTGCGCAAGTGCCTCAATGAAGAGTGAATTTCTAACCGCTACGCCACTGGTCTTAGGAAATGGCGAGTGATTGCTGATGATAAGTATCCGCATAAGTCCTCCGATATATGTCATGGGTAAGGGCATGTTGTATTTCCGCATCAAAGTCTCTCTGTACCAAATATCGTAACGTTTGCCCCATACGTTCCATATCTTTTTTGTGTGAACAGGCATATTCCATACACGCTCCGAGCCCCTCTACGTCTTCTGATTCAAACAGCAGTCCAGTCTCGTGATCAAATATTATTTCTCTCGTACCAGAAACTGCACTTGCTATGACGGGTTTTCCCCATTGACTTGCTTCAAGGACAACCAAAGGAAATCCTTCAAATCGTGATGGTAGTATCAGTACATCGATCTCATTAAAAAAAGCCTCAATCGACTCTACATGCCCAAGAAAAGTTACCTGATTATCAATGGAAAGTAACTGAGATAGATCATGAAGCGAAGTTTCCAATTCGCCAGAACCACCAATGAGCACTGAACAATTTCTTCCCTTTTGTTTTAAAATATTGACTGATTTCAACATTACATCAACCCCTTTCTGATGTGAAAGCCTCCCTAGAAACCCAAACCGAATAGGTTGTTGTTCCAATAGTTCTTTAGATTCCTTTTCAATTGGCTCTATTCCATTGTATACAACAGATATTTTCTCTTCGGGTACCCCCTTATAATACATATAGTGTAATGCCACTGCTTTTGAAACAGCTATATAATGAGTAACGCAACTCCAACCAAGTAACGTATCAAAAAGATAGAACAGCTTCTTTAGTCCCTGTCTCCAATTATCCTCTAGGTGAATCGTTTCAAGAATAACCGGTATACCTGCCAATTTACCCATTGGCCCTCCTACACGAGTTGCAGGGTAGAGCTGACAATGTAATACGTCGAGTCTACATTTTTTTAAAAGAGTATAGAATGACCACACCCCCTTGACATCAAATAAACTCCTTGGGGCACCCCCATAAATTGTTACCCCTGTACAATCATTGAGTTCTTCTATAATTCTCATTTTCAAAATTGAGGTACAAAAAATAGTAACCTGATACCCCTTGAAATAGGAGTTTCGCACAAGATCCATAGTATGTGTTTCAACTCCCCCCCATTCTATTCCATTAAGCAAATGTCCTATGTGCATACACACCTCCTAAACATTTTTACAGAGCTGTTTCCAGCTCGAATACATATTATGTTCAAACAACTCATCTGGATTAAAGAACTCCTTTAATGCTTCTCTTCTGATGACCGCCGATGGTGGTAATATCAACCCAAAGTGTGAACCGATATATAAACTAAGAAAAGGAGCATGATATACATCTCGCAAATAATGCGTAAGAGTACTTATCCTTGATCTTGATTGCATATAGTTTTGATAAGCAGATTCAGTATTAACGGGTTTATCATCGATACCCATACATTTCCAAAACACTTCACTTATAGTAATTTTCAACACATCTACATACTTTTGGAAATTCTTCGCTATTTGTGAATAGACAGCTCTATCGCCCGTCAGTTTATAGCGTAATGCACTACAAGCATACTGTTCAAACAATTCCTGTCTTTGAGTATTCTGAAACCCCCTGTTTAAATACCCCTCGTCAATCCAGCTATATCGTTTCCGGTATGATGCCGTATAGCAACCGCGATGTAACATTTGTATTGATACAACATCACAATATAATTTGACTAATGAATAAGGGTCCTTTCGATTATTAAACTCCACAATCCGATTTGTCAATAAATCAATAAGATCATTATCCGGAATTGCCTGTCCTCTAAAACGCAAAAAATGATTAAAATTATTAGCACCTGAACTCCAGAGAACTCTATTATACTCTGCCGCGTCGATAAGCCACTGTTTTGGTGCAAAGCTTATAAAAGTCTTTTCGATTGTACCTGATATCGATACATCTATTGTAATCCCTTCATCAAAATAAAGAGCAGCTTGTATGTGAGAAATAACCTCCTGAATATTCTTGTCATCAGAAATAAGATAGCACTCCACATCGCTTCTCCACTCCCCTGACACACTATCTATTGTCAATTCACCACGAGCCGCACTTCCTATTAAATAAAAGGTATGCCAATGCTCTTCGGTGCACTCCTGCTTCACTATAGATGTAATCAGACTTAATTGTTCATCTATGAGATATCTATTATTCTGCTGCATAAGTGACCTCGAGTGTATTGGTATCACTTTTACCCCATAAAACTGATTGCTCAGAAAATAGGTATTTACTAAAACCAACCATTGATGCCACATTTGTAATAGTAAAATACAGTGGCAAAGCACAGGCCTTCTGGAGCATGCGATTGGGCACCCCTATCATCCCGAGCCCTGCAAGTGCATAGAACAGTACTTGCGCACCAACAAAATAAAGATATCCTCCATAAAAAAAGGAGAGTATCACACTAACCACTAGAAGTATAGGCAATAAAAACCCAGATAAACTCCGTAGTAATTTATGTGAAACCAGTTGCATAGCAGTAAAATACTGGTGTACCTTTAATAGTTGCGGTATTTCAGGGATCATTTGAAAATTTCCCATTGCAATTCTACATCGTCTCGAAAATTCTCCTTGTACATCGGTGTCCACATACTCACAGGCTACCGCCTTAGGTTCACTATGTACATCAAAGCCTTTTTCTATGATTTGTAGTGGTATAAAGAAATCATCATTTACAATATTCTCCTTCCAAACAATTGTTTTAAACAAATCTTTACGAACCGCATAGAGGGCCCCTGTTGCATGTGTTGTACTACGCAAATCACTTTCTAACTTTCTAATACCCATTTCATATCGCCAATATATCCCTTCTCCACTTCCTCGAGAAGAGTGAAATTTATTGACCTTTTTATAAACTCCAGTAACACACCCAACAGAGCTGTCCCTAAAATGACCAATGAGATGATCAATGGTATGGTGTCCAATCATAGCCGCAGAATCTGAAAACACAATGATATCACCTTCAGCTTGTTCAGATGCTTTAATCATTGATTTAAGTTTTCCTAACCGTTCCGGATTATGAATAACAGAGATATTTTGAGAAACATGTTTAGTAATCTCTTCACCAGTAGTATCATCAGAACAATCATTTACCATAATCAGACTCAATTTAGGAGAAGCATAGGTCAAAGACTTAAAGTTGTGAACTTTTTCTCTAATCACGCCTGCTTCATTGTAACAGGGAACTATCATGGTTACTTGTGGATCATTTTTTAATATACGTCGTTGCACTCCATTGTTAAAGGCCTCACGTAGTTTCTGTAAGTAATCTGACGAATGCAACATTCGTCGAACTACAGAATGTTTTGCACACCAAAGTAATATTGGATAGAGTACATATACATATACTAAAATCCCCATACCCGTTACAACAATTCCATTTAAAATATTGAGTGTCATACTTTCTCCTTAATTGAAGTGATAATATCTCTATTTTTTTTATTCTGTAGCATACCTGCCCTCCCATTAAAAAGAGTCGAGCGGAATACAAATCGTGACTGATTGAATGTCAATTCCTCATCCAAACGATTTTGGGTATTTTTTGAGTTACTTTGATTACGTTCCAATAGAAACAATACTGCATAGTTCACAGAATAAAAAAGGACGCCCACAGTAGCTGCTACCGCTACAGAGTACCGGTTCAACAGAATGATAAGAATCAGACTCCACAGCGCACTTATTATGCCAATGCATTCCACCGTATTACAATGTCCCAAAAACACCTGTACCCGATGGTGTATATGATTCCTATCTGGTTTCATTATTGAATGTCCATTCATAGCTCTTCTTAGCATAACAACCCCAACATCAACAACAGGTATAGAAAGCAACAAGGGCATCCATCCTACTACCACAGATAGCGAACTACCATTTTGATTCTGTATCTGTGCAAAAAGCCAAAATAGAACACCACCCATCCACAATGAGCCCGCATCTCCCATAAACATTTTGGCAGGGTGTGTATTTATAAGAATAAACGGAATGCAAGCCACCATTGCATAGAGACTATATTCCGCAATTGGTGTATTCCCCCCGGAAACCCCCAGGTACATTACTACTGCGAAGAGCGAGAGACTCATACGTACTGCTAATCCGTCGAGTCCATCAATAAGATTCATAGAGTTTATAGCTCCAATGCCTACAACAGTATAAAAACCCCATGAGAGTATGAATGTAGCCAGAGAGCTATATGACTCCCCGACTAATGCATCAAAACAGATAAGCTGTATTGCTGCACATTGAAAAAGCAATTTAATTGAAGACCGCATTCCTTTTGCATCATCTATTAAACCAACAATAAATAATAAATACAGCCCAGTGATCGAAAACCAATAACGGTGGAGCTCTTCGATAATCACAAACCCGTAAGACATACCCGCACACAATATTAATCCACCAAGATACGGTGTCACCTTACCATGTAATTTCCTTTTCCGGTCTGGTTTGTCTACTATGTCAAACCTCTTTGAAATCCAAAATGCTATAGGAATTGTTATTAAACCAACGCCTATAACGCCTAATATTCTCAATACTGTTTGTGTACTATCCATATTCCCTCCACAGGTAGCGTATTGCAAAATGAGTGCCAATCTATTTGAGTTCAACAAACGGCTCGTTTGGCTATATACCGATTTTAATTTGAGTTATTAGAGTGTCATTTTGATTGAGTACTTTCAATTTGAGAGTCAGATCACTTCTAAATATTAATTACTTGCCCGTTGTTGCTCAAATAGTAGTGGTATGAAATTTGCAACATCAAGCCATAAGGGATTAGGAGGCACATATGAAAGGTATTACATTACATTTTATTATTGATGGATTAGGATGGGACATAGCATCTGAGTGCAGCACATTTTCATTTCTCAATACTCACTATCACGAGCTTGAAACGGTACTTGGATTTAGTTCTTCGGCGATCCCTTCTATTTTAACGGGGAAAATGCCTGATGAGCATGGTCAAGGCAATCTTTTTTATAAAAGTAAAAAGAGCAGTTTTCCTTTTTTTAAACTCTACCCATTATTGCCTCGGTATCTGAGGTCTGATAATATTCCTTCAAAAATTTTGAAAAAAGGAGGATTACTTTGCAACAAAGCCATCACTGGTTTTGAAGGATATTATCAAGCCTATGATTATCCTGTTGATCAACTCGCTACTATTGCAATTTGTGAAACAAAAAATATATTCGCCCCTCATGGTGTTTCCGGGTCGAAAACTATTATTGATACCTATACTGAAAGTAATACCAACTGGAAGTGTTATTCATATAAACAGGGGCCTGATACACAACTCCTAAAAAATCTTATTGCAGACTGTACCCAAAGTTCTGTAGAGCATTGTCTGATATATTTGTGCGAATATGATGCATTTGGTCATTCACATGCCACAAATAGATCACTCATGATTGAAAAAGCAAATGAATATGGTCGTGCCTTACACCGTATCTATACCAAACTTTCTGAGCACTATTCTTCTGTACAAGTCACTGTCTGTTCAGATCATGGTATGGTTCCGTTGCAAAAAACCGTAGATATTCAGGCTCTGCTCAATGCCAATAACCTCCTTCGCCCAAAAGACTATGACGTTATACTCGACAGTTCTATGGCTCGTTTTTATGTCACCGAAAAGGGGGTGGAGTCTGAGATAATGAAGGCGCTGGCACATACCCCCGGTCGATTTTTAACTAAAGAGGAAATAGAGTACTATCATATTGATTTTAACGGAAAATATGGTAATCTCTATTTTTTACTCGATTCAGGGGTACAAATTTCGCCCAGTCATATGGGTAGAAAACCCTGCAATGGTATGCATGGTTACGATCCGGTAGATCCTCAAATGAAAGCAGTATTCATGAGTAATTACCCAATAACTGATCCTCCGAAAAGTATTTGCGACATGCACAGCGTATATAAGAAAACATTGGAGGCTACCACCCCTGTACACTTCCCCAAAAAGATATATGCACCGCTCGGATTTCCACCTCAAACTCATCCTATTACTTAAGCTCTTCTTGACACTTACACAAATGAACAGTATACTAAAAGAACTCAAAATACTTATGCTTATGAATCACACAATACTCTTTGTCGATGATGACCCTTCAATTCTCAACGCCTTAAGGCGGGTGTTTCTCTTTAGTGATTATTCTGTCCATTGTGCACATTCTGGAAAAGAAGGATTAGACATTCTAAAACACCACCAAATAGATTTAGTCATATCCGATTTTCGTATGCCGGAAATGAATGGGTATCAATTTTTAAATGAAACAATGAAGGTTTCACCACTTTCCATGCGTGTCATTCTCAGTGGTTTTATGGATAAAGACAACATCCTCAAATCTGTGATTAATGGTGTCGCCCAAAGTTACCTATTCAAGCCCTGGGATAATGAACAACTCCTTGCCTATATTCAGCATCTATTTTCAATTTATGCTACCCTAAAAAAGGCAGCCATTATCACACAACTCAATCTACCCAAACAACTCCCCGCACCACCTCAATTATATGTAGAGCTTAATACTCTCATATCAGAGAATTCATCCCTCGAAGAAATTACTGAATGCATCGAAAAGAACCCAACGTGTTGTACCAATATTTTACGAATCACCAATTCTGCAGTGTATGGAATGGCTACAACCAATATTCAGAAGGCGATTTCATTTATAGGGCTCAATGCACTTCGGGATATTGTTTTTTCAACAACCATTCTAGACACTACTGAAACAAAAAATAATTCTCAACTACCTTCAGATATCATTGAACACCTTATTGAAGTAAACACCCTGTTTAATGCCCTCTATAAATATTTCAACAATACCCCCTTAAGTACCGACCTCCGTACCCTCGGTTTCTTTCATGATATTGGAAAAGTATTTATGTGTATGATTTTTCCACAGCCCCATCCATCTGATTCATCCATAGTTGCACTCACCTCTGAGAGTGAACAGGAACTCTTTGGAATAGATCATGCACTTCTCGGCGCTGCAGTTCTCGACTGGTGGAATTTCCCTTCATATGCAATTGAGGTATCGCTCTTTCATCATAATCCGCTCCACCCCGACGTATATAATAAAGATATCATTGGCTATATCGCCCTAGCCAATACACTCTCTGATAGTCCAACCTATTCCACATTTACCGAGACTCTTGATCCACAGCTCCTCACCTCTCTCTCAATTTCAGAAAAAGACCTCTCCACCTGTATTATTGAACTACATACAAATAAATTATATCAAGGTACCTTATGAAACACGCCATACTGATTGTTGATGATGAACCGGGAATACTCAAATCTCTACAACGAGTATTTCTCGATGAACCCTATACGGTTGATACGTGTGATCGTGGTGAGCAAGCATTAAAAATGGTTCGTTCGAATAAATATAGCATCATTATATCTGATGTTAATATGCCTCAAATGAATGGCATTGATTTTTTAAGTCTCGCCCGTGAATCTTCACCAGACAGCATCCGCATTATATTATCTGCATATTCCGACCTTACAACGGTATTGGACGCTATAAATAGAGGCAATGTCTGGAGATATATCACAAAGCCATGGGACAATACAGAGTTACTGATTACCGTTAAAAATGCAATTGAACTTTATGAAGTAACCGCAGAACGCAACAAGCTCATTCTAGATTTAAAAGAGCTGAATAGTTCTCTTGAATATAAGGTCACAGAACGGACCCATGAAATTGAATCCATAAACTCGATTCAAAGTATGTTACTACAAGGAGAAAGTAGTGCATCAATTCTTCCACTCATACATTCCGAACTACAACGTATTTTCCCAGATACTACTATTGCAGTGCATAACCGCTCCACTAATCAATGGTATCCAAACTCCAAGGAAGAATTTAAAACAGAAAAATACATGCAGGAATACTACCAAAAATCAATGCCCATTATTTCTAAAAATGAAGCAATTGTCCCTTTATCGTTTATCGATTCCACTCTCGGTGCCCTTCTGATTACTCATCTAAAAGAAATGAGTTTCGATCAGACACTCCCCCATTATAAAGCTCTTTGCTCAACTCTTTCATTAGCATTATCACTTGAAGACCTCTCAAAGGATTCATCCAGCCTCATTCATGCCATAGATGATATTATCGGTAATATGTAATGAATTCAACAGGTACTCATAAGATACTCCGCACTACTGATTATGCTGCATACATCAGTAAACCGAATATGGATATTTCGGAGAGTATCATCTATGACTATTTAAAAGGCCATGGAGTAATCACTGGAATCGACTCCAAGGCTATTACATCAATCATTCATTCTAATACAACCAATGAAAACAGTACACCAACCGTTGTAGCACGTGCACAGCTTATATCCTTAGAAATAACGATACAAGGTATATCGCTCTCATTAAATGATTCTTCTCTGAAGGAGTTCATCGATTCCCTCTCAGTACCATACGAGTTTATTTCTCACTATTATGCCAATCACACATGTCTCCTTTCAAATCGTCCAGAGTCAAACTATTTTATAGAAAAAAATAATACCATACTCAGTGTCAAAAAAAGACATCAACTTCAATCAATATTCAATGAAACCATTACCGGAACTGATATCGCTTTTTGGCTCCCTGCCTCTACAGCAATTCGTATTAAGGAGACAGACGAATATATACACTATATTGCTGATATATCTGGATATCTTAGTTATGATGGGTCAGGCTTAACAATTGTAAGCCCTATAGTTTCAACCTATGATTCAACAGAACTATCATATATCTGCTTTCCTACAAAAAATCAACCCGAAATGATTTCCCATTTGAGCAAAGAACTCGCAGCACAATCTCCTGATGCAAATAGAGAAAAGAAAATTGAGTCCGTCATAACGAATCTCAATAACCATCAACTGTACATAGCAATCCTCAAAACGGGTAAAGCACCGGTGCATGGTCAAGAGAGTATATTACGTATTAAAGTAAAGCAAGCCTTCAAGCCTCAAGAGAATGAACGCTCCATCAATTATAGAGATATTACTCCATACCAACCTATTACTACAGGAACCATTATCGCAGAACTCCTCCCGGGGTTCCCTTCACAATCAGGAATAGATATCAATGGTAATACAATAGAAGCCCCACCTGTTTCCATTATTTCATTTACTTCAAATAAAAACGTATTGGTAAAACAGAAAAACGGTACACAGGTGTTAATTGCAAAAATTTCAGGTGTGCTCGATCTTGATGATACTCATGCTGACGTCATGCCAACGCTTATTATTGATGGAGATGTTAACCAAAAAACCGGGAATATCTCACATGATTCTGCTATTATAGTGAAAGGGTCGCTCACGAGTGGGTTTTCCATATCCACTCCATCAATAGTTATTATTGAGAATAGTATTGAAAAGAACAGCGCCATTAGCTGTAAACACCTCACAGTAATAGGGGGTATATCTGGCCCCCTGAAAAATGTTTCACTTTCGGGAAACCTAACAACAGGCTATATTCAAAATTGCACCCTGAGGCTACCAGGCTCTCTACTCGTATACAAGTATATATTCAACTCAAACATATTTGCCCACACCAGTATTACTGTACAAGGTAATTCCATGCGTGAAGGTAAAAAAGGTTGTGTTATTGGTGGGGTCCTCAATTGTTTTCACTCTATAGCGCTCCATTCTGCTGGCTCCTCTTTAGAAAAAACAAAGATCATAGCCGGAATAGATAATACATTACTCGAACAATACCAAAAAGTACTTCTTACTCACCGCTCATTGGTACTCGCTATTCGCCAACATCAAAACTCAAACACCGGGTATTCTCTTGATGCCTTAACCCCCTCTTATTTAGCCTCCCTGGATGGAGCGACTCAAGCACGCATAAAGGACAGGCTTATAACCTTAAAAAAGATTTTGTACGACAAACAGCAGCTCGAGAAAACAATGGCCATGTTACAATCACGCTTACACAATCCATTAAAGTCGCCACCAACTATTCACATTATGAAAAGAATCATACCTGATACCCATATACAAATT
The DNA here is from genome assembly GCA_051532055.1 of Fibrobacterales bacterium. Taxonomy (GTDB): domain Bacteria; phylum Fibrobacterota; class Fibrobacteria; order Fibrobacterales; family JAOPTW01; genus JAOPTW01. The sequence goes on from JAOPTX010000073.1 coordinate 13,130, forward strand.
TGTCAAGCACATCATACCATCACAAAAGAAGAATACACCACAACCTATACCCTTGTTCAAAATTCTATAGAGTCACAATCTCAAAAATAGAGGATTCCCTATGATACTCAGACATATATTTATAAGTATTCTTTTCCTCTGCATCCAAGGAGAGGCCAAAAAACTAACACTCTATATTAGTGCAGATAAAACCAGCGCCAAAGCCTCTGGTTCCTCAATTGAATTCGGTATTCATACCGCATTAAGTCAGATTGACTACCAAATTCAATCCTGCTCACTCTCTGTGATTTTTCTTGACCATCGAGGGAGCACACCACGGGCTCGTCATCATCTTGAAAGCATCCTAAAAGATTCCACCGCCCTAACAATGTTCTCAGGACTCCATTCACCTCCCCTTCTTGCAACACGTGATTATATCAATAGTCAGCAATTCCCAGTGCTCGACCCATGGGCTGCAGCCGCACCGATAACCCGCCCACCGAAGGGTGAAAACTGGATTTTCAGGCTATCAATAGATGACAGCAAGGCCGGTCTATTTATAGCGAAACATGCTATACAACGTGAGAAGTATAAGCGCCCTTATCTCATACTCGAAGATACAGGTTGGGGACGTTCGAATAATAAATCTATGTCTGCGGCGTTAAAACTATTGAAAACTCCGAGTATGGGTGTGTCGTGGTTTAACTGGAGCCTGGGAATAAACCAAGCAAAACAGTTATTACGAAAAGCCCACCAATCAGGAGCTGATGTACTCTTTTTTGTTGGCAACGCCCCCGAAGGTAAAATATTTGCCCAAGGCATGTATGACCTACCCAAGAACGAACGTCTCCCCATTCGTAGTCATTGGGGAATAACCGGAGGTGATTTTCCTAAGGTTATA
>JAOPTX010000074.1:0-11355 GCA_051532055.1 Fibrobacterales bacterium
TATCATTATAGCTTGTCTCAATTGCTTTAATTAATTGGGCTACTTTTTCATTTTTCTTTTCAACTACTTTATCCCACCACATAACGAGTGCATCAACGCCATCTTCAACCATATCGACCACATCATCACACGCTTCTTCAATTTTCATCAGTACAAATTCAGAACCATCCTGCATTGCTTCTATGCTGGTTACTGCAATATCAGTAAGTAGTTGTATTTGAGCCCGTACTATGAGTTGGTACACATCTCCGGTAATTTCTGCAATATACCGAAAATTGACGTTATTATAAATGTGCATAACAAAATAATAGGCCTCTTTAAAGGCTAATTCAAACCCATACCCCACAGACCCCCCAACTTTTAGGGTAACACCTGCTTTGAATTTTACTTGTACGCCATTAAGGCCGAGTTGCACTTTAAGAGTAAGATTGGCGCCAATTCCTATACTGCCCTCTGCAAGCATATACAATTTACCTATGCTTTTCCATTTTTCGTCTGCAGCCCAGTTAAATGTTTTGTTCCATTGAAACTGTCTGTAAATTTGTGCGGTACCTTTTATGCCCGCAAAGGCTTCTGCAGTAACATCAACTGAAGCAGGAAAAGTATCACCCTCTTTGACGCCTTTACTTTTCGCGGTTTTCTCAGTTTCTTTAATGGTGTGGCCACCAGGTTTTGATGCTTTACCCATGGTTGTTTCAGGTGAGGGGGGCATTGCTAATGCTTCTTGAAGTACATTTTTAGATTTAGGGATACCGATTTGTGCTTTCCCTTTAACACTTATTGATGCACCGACGGTTACTCCGAGTGATAATCCAAATTCAAACCGAATTTTTAGGTTTCCTGTGGCAAATGCAGGGGGTTTTGGTGGTGTGATTTCCGTGACTTCTGGTCCTGCAAGTTCAAACTCTATCCGTCGGTTTTCGAGATTGACTTTGTCGTCTTGAAACGCATCAACTTTAGGACTTGTTTCACCCCAAGCCTCTGTAGGGCGGGATAGGTGAAATTCAATATCTATACTTTTTGTTGCATCATAATCAAAATAGGTCATGGATGACCAGATATTTCCTTTGGCAGCGGTGTACATGGTGCCAGGAGTCCAGCGACTCAACTTTTCACACAGTTTGTCACGGTAGAGGTTAAAGACAATTTTCCAGAAGTCTTCATCAGCCTCGTTGTTTTCATTCACCATGGGTACGACTAAGAGCGGGCCGGGCAAGAGATTATTTTGTTTATAATATTTTTCATTATAATCCCTTTTCAGGTTTATTATTGCATCCTTAGTTTTTTGGCCCATTGTATTGTCGGCTTCGCCAGGGTGGTAGTCGCCATCAAACCATTTACATAGAGCAATAAGAGACTCCTGACAGTCATCCACACGACTTTTTTCGGTGGCAATTGAGGTCCAGGCGTCAACATTACCCTCGATGAGGGCTTTAACACAATCAGCACGTTTTTGTGAAAGAGCCTTATTGTAGGCTGCTGGGCCACTTCTATCAGTGTGTCCATGAATTACGAGCTTTCGGTCAAGGCCAGATTGTTGGTAACTTCTGTAGGCGGTTACCATTTTTACGATAGCGTCTATACAATTACCGGCTTCTGGGCTTATGGCGGGTACTGCTGAATCCAGATTAAATTTTATATTGTCAGTGAGTACTACATCTGACCATTTCTTTTGTTCTTCCAAGTAATTAGTGAGATTTTTCTTTAACTCTGCTGCGGTTTTTTGAGATTGTCTCAATAAATCAAAGAGATCAAACCCTTCTTCTACAGGCAGAAAGAACTTGGCGGTAAATTCATCTTCAATGAGGTTGTAGCCTACTTCACCACCACCTTCAAAACTCGCATTCATCTCCTTAACATTGATTTCGCCTTTAGCACTTGCTTTGGCAAAATAGCGACACGTTTGTGCTTTGTTTGAAATGCGGTACCCACTACCGGTTTGCCCTTTATTGAAGTCACTTATAAACGCAAATTTCATTGGCCAATACTGAGAGTCATCTGTATCAGGGTTGCCGTCATCAAAAGGGTTCCACTCTTTGAGGTCAAACGCAATCTTCGCATCAAGGTTGAAACCATGGGCTTCTGATTCACGTTCTGAACCTAGATTCTTTTTATTTTCAATGGTGAGCTTTAATGAGTCAATAATGCGTTTGCTTACACAGTCTTCACCTTCCTCGGCTTTTTCTTCCTTTACTTTCAGTATGGCAATATCGGCAAGCTCTGTATCTCGGACATACACCATGGTCTCAAAGCCGCGTTCTTTCCAGATAGGATGCTTTTTGAGGAGTACGAGTTCAACAATTTTGGTATCTTCATTAGGAAATAAACGATTAACAAGGGAATCGGCATTCTTTGCTGCATCTTCTACTTGTTCATGAGGTTTTTTGTTTTTTATACTTTCACGATCAGCGAGTATGTCTTTATGAAATTCTTCCATGGCTTCAACTTCATTAAGGAACGCATCGCGGACGTCAGTTTCGGAGTCTTCAAAAACCCAGTACTCTTTGTCACCGGGGCAATAGAAAATCATTGATTTGTCGGTACTGACGGTAATAGATTGCTGATGTTGGTTTTGGGGACCGGTTTTCGTTATCTTTATACCATCAGTTACCAGTTTGCCCTGTGATACATATTGAGTGTTTGAATCTTGTGCTGCTGTAGTCATAGTTTATCTCAAAGTATTTAAAAGTTACCCTTGTTCTACAAGGAAAAAGTCAAGTTCAGTGTGTGCACCAATGGCGATAGATGCTTTACCTTCATCATCCAGTTCGCCGGTAAGTTCAGAATTATCAGGGAGCACTATCTTATAGGCATGCCCTACAAGAGCTGCATCATGTTGATCGGTAAGGAAGACATCGAGATAATTCTCGCCGTCACGGGTTACAATTGCCAGATGGACAATGTCAGAAATATCCTGATTATAGCTGTCAAATGCTTCTATGTCTATTTGTGGCGCAGCTGCAGGTATTGTGGGTGGATTAGGTCGGTCGTGGAAATGGATTTCAACACGGCGATTACTTTCTGACTCAAATCCATCTAAACCAATCTGATCGATGGGGCAGGATTCACCACAGGCCATAATACCTTCATTATCGGCAAAAAACCGCGGCGTTATTCTGGTGGGATCTGCTTCTGACGCCACAAGAGCGAGTTCATACAGGGTATGAGCAAATGCTCCCCACGTTGCCGGTCCAATAAGCCCATCTTCGGTAAGTGATCCTGAGTAGTGAGTGTTATACTCTTCTTGAAAGCTTTTTACACCCGCCTGAGTATTTTCTCCATCGGCTCCATCGACTGTTCCAGGATCGCAATTCCAACCATATGAAGCTGCCAATGATTGTAATATCGTTTGATAATCAGTGACAGTGCTGTGGCCTTCAATTGCACTTGTCCATATATCCTGATCATTCGATATGAGTGCTTTAACTGCTTGTGCTCTTTTTTCTGAGAGTGCAAGGTTATGATCGGGCTCACCACTGGTATCAGTATGACCGAAACATACTATTTCTTTATCGGGAAATTCGCTCATATGTTTAAATGCAGCGCTCAAAGCGGATACGACACTTCCTGTTGTATCGAGGCATGGCACAGCACTGTTTAGGTTAAATACAGAGTCAAGAACTTCCACTATCTCAATTAGTAGTGTTGCATTAGGGAGTTCTATTGCCTCGCTCGCTATTTCGGTACCATCATCATCACATGTGGCGATAAAGGTATAAGAGACCTTATCAGCAGCTGTTTTGTTTTCGGTGAAATAAAAGCCTTGGTGTTGAGCGAGTGGTATACAGGCTGTAGCGATACCATTTTCGGGGGTAACTGAAATAGGCGAACCGCGTTCCTCTTCATCATTATAGCGCGCAACCATTGTGAGTACAATGCCAGGAGTACGATCAGTGAGATAGTTCACTTCTACAGACACCTCTGATTCTTCATCAATGCGTGCAGCTTCTGAATCGCTAAAAACTGGATTGGTAAAAGAAACCAACTGTTCTTGAACCGCTTCCTCTTCTTCAGGCTCCTGGTCAGTCTCTTCTTCAATTGGTTCTTCTTCCTGAACTGTGGCACTGGTGCTAGAGCTAAAATATCCACCACCACCTGATTTCTGACTATAACGGTGGTCATTATTAAAAGTATCGTCAAGTTTTGAGTGGTCTAAACGGTTTTTTGAATCTGAAAATATCATAGGGGGAAATCATTTTTAATAATTAATGACCGAATAGATAAATAATTTTAGAAGGCTAATTGCTTTTGTAACATAATCTTTACTAAAATAGTTCTTACCAGCTGATACTCTATCACAGCTGGCTGTTGGACTCATTGCAATAACGGGGAGGTCACTATATATAGCAGTGTTCAGAGCGATTTGATGTTGTGAATTTGTATACAGTTGCTGTCCTCTTATATGAGGGTGTCAGGAATGGTGTGCAAAACCGCCAGTGATATACTACACCCATTTGGCCACAAAAAAGGTTACCCCCCGCTGGAAGTAACCTTTTATACATCTATTAGAGAAAGAGGGTACTGTTATTCAACAATACTGATATCCCATTGTTGATTTTCACCAGTATGTTGCGGTAGGAAATGAAAAAATATGAGTGTAATTGCCTCATTTTGTCCGCAAATGTAATTTTCAATATAAGTTTAAGGCACACATACATACTGCTTTTGGGGACACGAATGCATCAATTGTTAATACCGCGTATAGTCGCTGTTGTTTTTATTTCTATTTCACTTTTTCATTGCTCAACTGCTCTTGATGGAGATGATGCATCTCTGGTGAGTTCATCTACTGATGTTTCGGACTGCTCTTATGACTTTATATCGTATAGTCATTTATTGGGCGATGTTATTTCGAGCAGTGATGAGATGAGTAGTGAGTTAAGTTTTGATGAAGCATATTCTAGTAACGCTTTTGAAAATGAGGAGTTAAGTAGTTCTCTGGTGCTTCTTTCGTCTTCCTCAGAGATGGTAAGTAGTAGTGCGGTGAGTTCCTCTATAGGGCCATCAAGTAGCTCCCTGGTAGTTCTTTCATCTTCCTCAGAGATGGTAAGTAGTAGTGAGCCTGTAATGGTCTCTATGGTGCCTCCCCGGAGTTTTGTAGCAGATCAGCCGGGCAATATAAAAAATCAGGTCAGGGCGCAGCATCGTGCTTTTGATCAAACGCCGTTACAGTCAACGGGGTATTATGTGTTGGCCGGGGATGTTATTACCGCTTCATACTCTTATACAGGGAGTGAGCCTACGGTGACTCCTCAGGTACTTATCCATGATATTTCTAATGAGAATGCTCTGTATACCAATGAAGAATTTGTAACACTCTCTCAAGAGGGGACAACGGTTACTGCGGCTTATGATGGCATAGTCTATTTCTGTCTGTTTAATGAGCCTACTGATGGTGAGATAACCTTAAACCTTGAGTCTGGCGGTAGGATTATGCCACGGTTTGTGTATAACTATCACCGTAATGAACATCTTGATACCATGATGGTTGAACATGCAGAGGCTCCTTGGGTTGAACTCGTGGGGAATTCTGCAATGGTCACGGCGACTATGGGGAGTTCGGTAACTCATATTGATGATCCAACTCATCTTATGGCTCTGTATGATACGATTATCGCGGCAGGTCAGGAGCAATACGGTATAAGCGAGGGTAAGGCCTATCCCCATGATCCAGTGAAACACAAATTTCATTTTGTAGAAATTGCTCCTACTTCGAGCTATTATATGTTTTCATGGTTTTATCGTATGACTGCGAAACATACTGCCATTGAAAATTACCTCAATGCTGAATATATGAGAACCAAAGCGTGGGGGATGTGGCACGAGTTTGGACATCAACTTCAAATGAAAACCTGGACATGGGAAGATCAAGTTGAGGTGACCGTAAATATTACTTCGGCCTATATTGAACAGTTATTAGGAAATGATTCACGATTTGAGAAGGATGGTCACTACGAAACAGTCTTTAATTATTTCAATCAAGGGAGTAAAAACTATCAGGATCTCGAGTTATTCCCTCGGGCCATTATGTTTTGGCAGTTGCGCCTCACTTTTGGAGACCCGTTTTATAAAACTATGGGCATGAATTATCGTAATTATGGTTTGGGTCCTTGGGATTATTCTGAGTCTGAGAAAAAACAGCAGTTCATTATTGAGGCAAGCCGTGTAGCAGGGTATGACCTTACGCCTTTCTTTGAACAGTGGGGTATTCCGGTTGAGTGGGCTACCAAGGCGACTTTAGCAGGTATGTCTCTGAAGGTATTAAGTGATCCTATTTGGCAAAATCGGGATACGAATATTTTGTATGTGTTGTAGTGGGGAATGATACTGTAATGATTATACGCATTTGAGACGCTTTGGTTTGCTCTTGGGCTATCTTCCTCGTTACTTTAATGCTCACAAATAGAGAGCGCTATAATAAAGCCGTTTAATAATACAAAACAAGTGTACTGTCATATTCATATCTTATGAGTAACAGATAAGTAATGGAAGTGCTGTATGTATAAGTTGTATATGTTGATTGTTTTTGTTCTCTTTCTCGGGTGCAATGGTGTGATAGATTCAGAGGTGGCTAATGAGTCGAGTGCCCAAAGAGGTTCATCTGATAGTGAGGTGTTGGAAAAAGAAGTTGATAATGACATTGATGACAATTGTCGTGCATTTGATGTTGATGGTATTACTAAAGATGGGTACTGTTTTGACAAATATCGATATGACTATGAAGATGATGATGTTCTGGGGTATGCCTTTACGGGAACTTCTTGCGATAAGGTGTACGGGTGTGAATGTGAGGGGAAGGATTGCGATAAGCTATTTGAGAGTAAAGTAGCGTGTTTAAAAGAGTATCAAGGTGATTGTTACGACTCTTTTGAACGGGAATTTTGCATCCATAATGATAGAGATTATAACGTAGATCAAGTGATTAAATCAAATCATCGGTGTGCTGCAGATCTCTATTGTGATGAAGGTGGTGTCGTTAAGGAGTTGGATGATGTGGAGCCTTGTGTTACCTGTACCAATCCTGATGGACAAGAGTTTGCAATTGGAGCAAAATATACTGATAATTGTGTTATCTATACCTGCAATGATTCTGGTGAGTGGAATTCTGAAGAATTAGAACAACCAGTCTGTGGTCTCGATGGTGTTGAATATAAAAATAGCTGCTCTTTGGATTCACCGGCCCTCTATAAAGGCGCTTGTCAGTCAGAGATTAAGTTCACCGATTTACATTCTGTTAAGATCTATCACTTTGATGGTTCGGTACTATCATCTATTGAAGAAACAAATTCGAATAGGTCGATAATAGCTCTAAAACAATCGGTGAGTGTGCAAATGCCACAATGTGAATATATTCAAACCCTTGAGTATGAATTTAACCATAAAGAGCGGGGGGTTACGGTAACCCTTGCAGAGGAATGTGAAGAAGACTCGGACTATAATGGTGAGGGTGGCTGGTCTACTTTTGATCAGTATGGTGCAGATGTCTATGAACGTTTTGTAAAGGCTTATGAGTGGGAATCTTTATTTTACTACAATACAAACTGTGATAACGATCTTGAATGTGTAAATAAAAATAGTGAATCTTTTGTTTTTTCCTTTAACACTCACTCATCGTATGTGACTATTAATGCTGGATACAAGTTACATCAAAGTATGGTATTGCTTGGTGATCCCTTTTTAGATCTTTTTAATGAGTATCGAAAAGATCATAAATGATCCAAGTTTAATAATTCATATGAAGTATTTTCTGAATATGTCCGAAGCCATTTGGTATAAAGAACCTTCATTTCTTCTGGTACTTTTGAGCCGCTTTTTGTTGCAGTAGTATAAATGAAAATAGATAGAGTGCCCAATATACAAGCTGTCTTAACTTCATCGTGCCCCTCTATACCTATGAATTCCGGGAAGGGCTCAAGTCGTGTTGATGATGAGCGTGATATTATAAGCTTTTTGTGGGAATTTGATACTCTAGAATTATATATGGTGGTATGTGCTGGTGAAATTGGTACTTTGTATGGTATAAGCTCACCTTCTGTATATTAAGAGTTAACTGCGACCTAGAATGAAAATCACACTCCAAGTAATTATTTTTCTTTCCACTGTAATAATAGGCTGTTCCACTCAAATGGATGATCATAACCCAGAACCAACACCATGTAAAACTGGGCAAATATCTCATTTTCCAGAATTACTTGGGTGTTGGCATGCTCTGGATACTTTATACAACTATACGGATTCCTTACACTCATATGAATATTGTCAAACCTTGTGTTATTGCTCAGATAATTCTATGTACGAACAATCTCCAATGGTTAATGATACAGGGATAGTTATGCAGGTATTAAGTTCTGGCTACATTGACTCCATATCCCAAAATTCATACTTATATAATTACACAAGAAATTTAACAATCAAAAATACTAGTCCTGACACGTTATATCAAGACACAACACAGTTTCAAATTACCAATACTGCCTTAACATTGCATACAAAACGAACAACTTATTATCAACAGAACAACTTTTCAAGTCCTCTTTGCGAAGATCCAAACACATTTTTCGACAAAAATTTCAATACTAATTAAGAAGACGGAAACTGCAGCAGTTAACAAACCGTTGCAGACGGTAATCTTCACTTCAAAAACAATTAATTAAACTCCCTCCGGTCAAACAATAATTAATTATTTTTAAAGCAAAGCTTCCGCTGAACTCAACCGTTATTTTGCTTATGAAACATCTGTTCATGATTCTTTTTTTCATCACCTTAACCAGTTGCGACTGTGTAACTACTAGTAGTTTTCACATTCAGCTTTCGATATTTGATCAAAATGGCAACCCTATTAATGGTGCTACAATAAAGTTAAGTGAATACCAAAGGGATATTGAAAAAGACACCATTATAGAGTTTTCAAATATTGACAGTTATTTTTATGACGAATTTCAAAGTGATTCATCAGGGATGATTTCTGCCAATTTGTCCGCTCAAACCGCAAAAAACTGTCCAAGTGTTACTGAAAATAACTCATCACTATTTGTTTTATCTGTTGCAATCAAGTGCTCGAACAATAAATGGCTTATACATGAATATAAAAACGGAACAGATATGGAATATATTAACAATTCTAATATCATTGATTCTATTTATATTGATTCAGAATGCTTATATTAGGATTTACGTACACAAAATAACAAACTGTGGAGTCGGAATGTCCACTGCATTTTAAAAATAATTTACTCCCTTCGGTCAAACAATAATTATTATTAAAACACCGCGGCCTTCCGCTCAACTCAACCGATATCTGGGGTCTGATGACAGAAGCTCTGTGTTTTTACCACCAAATCAACCAAAATTACACCATTTTTTATAAACTATATTAGAATAATTATGAATACAAACGAATAAAATGTATTTTGTAGTAAAACTGAGGAAATTATGTCTAAAACCATTACGATTCGTTTAGAAGAAGAGAAGTACGAGCTGTTTAAAAAGTTTGCAGAAATGGACAATAGAGCCATTTCAAATTTCATAGAAACTGCGACTTCCAGATATATAGAAGAAATTGAATACGCTGACGAGTTTGAAATGGCTGAAATTAATTCCAACGAAGACTTACAAAAATCATTAAAACGCGGACGTACTGATGTAAAGAAAGACAGGAGACGTCGCATTGCCTAAATATGATGTCTTCATTGCCCACGAATATGATAAACAGCTAAAGAAAATTACAAAAAATGATAAAGCTTTAATTGAGAAGAAAATGAAAGAATATATAATTCCTCAATTAAAGTCTGAACCTCATTTTGGATCAAATATTAAAAAGCTTAAAAATTATGATCCTCCTACTTGGCGATACAGAATTGGTAAATACAGAGTTTTTTATGAAATCGATTCTGAGAGGAATGAAATTGATGTTCTAACTATCTCACAACGGAAAGATGCGTACTAGATGAAGCGCCCCAGATAACATCTATACGCCCTCTCCAAGTCACGTAAAAAAATGATTCACCGCAATTTGTTATACTCAACTTCTCACTTCCGCTCATCCCCATTAATCACCCAATCCGATTCTTTCGCTTCAAATATTGTTTCCTACCATAGTCACTATTAAATTGTTTGCGGATACTTGGGGCGTTGCAAAAGGTAATATCGGCCCAGTCACCGGGGGCTATCAGTAGGTTTATGATCTGGTCTCGGATGCTTTTATTCTCTTTCATCTGTATGATGGCAAAGTGAACGGTGGCCTCGAGGCTAGAGATTTCGTTGACGAGGGGTGATGACCATTCCATGCTTCTGTTTTAAGTACCCGAGTACTCCTCCGGAAATGGTGTTTATAATGTAAAGGGAATTATAAGGTGGTCGGTATAATGCCATTATTTGGTATTATCCATTGGAAATGGTTTAATTCAATTGGAATGAGTGTTCTAAAGTGGGGAAGGGTACTGGATTATTTGGAAATTGCTAGATTATTTATCATAAACCAACCTTCTGTATAATAAGAGTTATCTGGCCATGTGCACATATTTTAAATTTATCACACGTAGCAAACCACCTGAAAAAAGTAGTTTTATTATAGACTCACTTATAAAAGTTGCATCGTTTATTTTTCCACAGGCAAACCCTGACTATGATGATAAAATCGGTAATGTATCTTATTGGTTTATTGAATGTGGCGATGAAGGATATCCATATCGTGAAATTGGTTTTGATGCAAATGACAACATTTTGTTTAAAGGTCCGAACAAACGTAATTATGGATATTGGTTAGACACAGATATGACAGATGATCATTTTGAAAACCATAAAGATTGTGAGGAAATTTCTGGAAAAACATTTGAAGACATGTGGAACAAATAACCCTTTTTCGTTTCGATAAACAGCCAGATAACAAACCGTTTGAGTCGGTAATTGCAAATGCCCACAAAATAGATATTCGCGATCCGCTCCAATTTATCTATTTTGTGGACATCAGCAATTCCGCTCAACTCAACCGTTATATTGGGTGTGTCACGTAGAAGTATCTTATAGCGATGAATCTGTCAGATAAATTATTATGAAACCTATAAATATCAGAAATGGCATTATCATCATAGCAAATAATCGCTGCCTAGAATGCCATGATAAAACATCATCACCATTATGAAGTTTACTTTTATGAATTCTATATGCTACAATTGCTAGGATAATTGAAACTGCCTGAAAGCCGAAGTACCCAACAAATACCATTTTCATACCGTGATTAAAGACTTTTCAAATAATTTAGTAATCAATATACTTCTTAGCACGCAGGAAATGATGTTGTTTGAGAAAGGCCCAATATAACATCTAGATGTCCTCCCAAGTCAAGTAAAAAATAGT
>JAOPTX010000075.1:0-48549 GCA_051532055.1 Fibrobacterales bacterium
GTATCATTTTTTACAGTTAGGTGAGGGAGAGGCTCTATTCCTATAATAGAGAACGTTGTGTGAAATAAAAGAAACGAAAGTAGTGTGATTACATAAAAACAATCTTTAATGTCAGTTTTTATGGATTTTAGTTGTAAAAGAGATCTGTCCTATCTCAGAATTTAGAGCTAATTCAAATTCATTGTTGAAAAATTTAAAGGATTGTCATAGGTCATTAGTACTAACACAGAATGGAAGATCATCTGCTGTGCTTATAGATGTAAATGATTATCAAGAGATGAAAGACCAATTAGAGCTTCTTCAGGATATTGCGTATTCTCAAAGACAAATTGCTGATGGAAAAGGGGTTTCTAATTCAAAGGCTAAAAAAGCAAAATTAAGTAAATTTAAAAAATGATAAAAATCCAATGGTCACCACACGCTCTTGAGCAAGTAGAAAAAATTGTTGATTATATTTAATTAGATTCAATTGATCGGGCTCATAAATGGGCTAATTCCATTATCAACGCTGTAGATAACCTATCGGAATTTCCTGAATCTGGTCGATCGGTACATGAAGTTTCCAACGATAATATTAGAGAAATTATAAAAGGTAATTATCGAATTGTCTATCAATTTTCAAAGTCTAAGGTTGATATACTCGTAGTTAAAAATTTTAAACAAACGAAAATATTTGATTAATTTAGATATAGACTTTATTCGCTACTGAGGTATTGATGAGTCCAGTTCTACTGGTTCTCCTCCATATTCCCCTCCATATTCCCCTCAATAGTCTCAACAATTGTTCTCAACAACGATCGACCATCACTATACTCAATATCCTGAGCCATATCCCAGTTCATTATCCCGCCCGCCTCCTGGAGAGCAAGTTCTGTTTTGGCTTTAATGGTTGGCTGTCCGTTATAATAGAGCTGCCCTATGGCATCTGTATCTTCAGCACCAGGGTAGGTGAGTACAATATCTTTATACGTCCATGAAGGAACCCCTGCTTCATCAAAGTTCCAACCATAGAATGGGACACCGAGTATAATCTTTGAAGCGGGGAGACCGCGTCCTTTCCAGTATTCTAAATCACTGAGTGCGAACTCGTATGGGGAGTGTTGCCCGGGTTCCTCTGGTCTCCATGGGCCTCTGTAGTCGTACGTCATGGTGTTTATGAAATCGTAGTTATCCAAATTTTTATCCGTAATAGAATTTGCATTATAGAACCCGACTGCTGCGCTTAAATCCTGCTCTTCGGGGAGTGCTGCTGCAAGTGCATTTACAAAAGGATTGTAAATATCGCTGGTAACCAGACTGCCTTCCAGATCAACATCAATGCCATCAAGGTTGTGGAGTTCTATAAACTTAATAAGTTTTGATATGGTTGATGCTCTGTTTACATCGGATAGTACACTGAGCCAGACATTGGCATCGGCAGCGCCACCACCAATTGAGATAAGTACTCTGCAGTGTGCGTTATGCGCTTTGGTTACCAGTGCACTCATCTGCTCTTGGGTAATATCAACCAAAACATTACCTGCAGCATCGGTATAGGCAAAGGCAACAATCATGTGGGTAAACTTCGTAAAATCGGTTCGTGTAACCATATCGTTAAAATCTGCCCAGGTTGTTAGGTATCCCACATTTTTAAAATCACCTTGAGATATGGTACCAGAGGTATTGCCTTCAGCAGACGAAGGGGTAACGTCAGAAGAGAGTTGTTCTTCTGTAGCTGATGATGAGTCACCTTGTTTTGTATCCCCATCTGATGAACTGTCAAAAGGGTTAATAGAGGAGGTAATAGAAGAGGTGATAGCAGGTTCAGAAGACTCCTCTGCTTGCTTGTCTTCCTCTACCTCGGATGATTCTGCATCCTCATCACTGTCACTTGATTCCATTGGATCTACCGAATCATCATGTGAATACTCTGCTGGTACACCTGTAGATTCATCAGTATAATCATCTGCCGATTCAGATTGCTCTTCGGTTGAAGCGTAATCGGGGTCTGGTGAAACGGCTACATCGGTGCAGCCAAAAATGATACCGATACATACAGAAATGCAGAGATGATAGAATGGATGTTTCATAGTGTTTTTCCTGTTGTTAATATAACTATTCTTTAAGTTGTACAAATATCGCCCTGTTGTTAAACATCTGTTTTGTGCTGCTTGGTATCTGATATGTGGAACCCTGATAGCGGCGTACATCATGGGTTTCTATTAACTGCCCTAACACGGTATAGAAGGTTATGTGTGATACGGACTGAGGTATAACGATACCTCTCGGTGCATTGGTGTTTAAGAGTGTCAGCGCTGTTTCATCCTCAGTTTCATCCTCAGCGTCTTCCACCGTCTCTTCATGGGCGCTGCTCGTATCATTCTCCTCGTCACTCTCTTTATTGGATGAATCGAGTGAAGCGGTCTCATCTGATGACTCGGTCTCTTCAGGATCGGTATCTTCGGATGAATCTTCAGTGGCTTCAGGTTCAGATGATTCGGTGGATTGTTCATTTGATGATTCTGTCGCTGCTGCTACAGATGATTCCTCCGGTTCAGATGGCTCAGAAGATACTGCAGAGGATGATGATACTGGGGGGAGGTATCCTCCATCTGCTTTTATCTGCTTTGCGACAGGTCCAATAACTTCGAATAGTCGCTCAGCAACTTTTTCATGTCCGGCAAGGTTTGGGTGCGTCATATCACCGGAATAGTCGTTGGTTTCGTGGAGTAATTTGTTTTCAAAGGTACCGGTACTGATATACTGTACTCTGCTGTCTCCTGCGCTGTTAAAAGAGTTTGCAAGAGATTCAATGGCGGGGTTTACCGGTTCCCATTTACCTTGCCAGTTAGTTGGTGCTAATAGTCCGATTAAATAGATGTGGGCTTGCGGATTTTTTAAGCGAACAAATTCTACGAGCTCTCTATAGGCGTCAGAGTATTGTTGTGTGGTTGGTTCTCCATACACGTAGTCATTGGTACCGATCATAATGGTAACAATGTGTGGCTGCCAGGTAGTGAAGTCCCAGGTGCCATCGGTATTACCCCAAGTGTACATTTGTCCTTTGTAGCGCTCCAGAATGCGTTGCTCTCCATCGGTGTGCTCATAGACCGAGATACCTGAACGAGAGATCAGGCTGTATTCTGCATCAATTTTACGAGCCAGTCGCGGACCATACGCCTCATAGTTGTTGTCGGTCTGGGCGGTATGTGGACCTTCAGAGCCAAACCCTGAAGTGATAGAGTTACCAATGCATTCAATGCGAATAGGGGGGCGTGGGTTGGCAGTAACTATGTCGCCGTCAATGGTGAAGCCATGAAAAGTAGTAATACCATAGGATGCTTCGTAGCGACGCACAAATTCGAGGGTGTGTTCGCCGGAGCTGAGGTTGCTTGCCAGTTGCCTATACACTTGACTGCCGGAAAGAGGGAGGACTGTGAAGGCGCCACCGTCTATGCGATACTGATAGTATATTTCACTAGTTTGACTGACCGTAATGCCGATGCCGGTGCCATTGAATTTGACATGAATAGCGTTACCATAGGTCGTTTTGGGGTTCATTGGGTCACTATGAATCCATCTGCCAAAATAGTTGATGTTTGCGTTATCCGGATCGATGGTTGCTGCTGTGAGAGATACTGCAAAAAGTGTTATTGTGATTATGAATAGTAATATGCCTTTCATAATGGCTGCCCTTTGTAATAGTATGTGTGCTGCTATCACTTTGTCATAGTGATACGCCTCTATTAAAAATACAGAGTTGGGCATGAAGACTCAATTCATTTATCAAGTAACACGGTTTATATGGTCGCTGGGTGCGATCGAATTTAGAATGATACGTATTTGCTATTCTAATCTAAAACCCTGAGTAGAGCAGCAGAGGGAGTCTCAATTGGATATATTGATAATAAGTAGTGAACGGTCAACAAATCCAGGGAGATAATCGGTCGCTAAAAAATGACTAAAATATCTAAATTGTGTAAGTGTCTGTCAGTGTGTGAACGATATTTATGTAAATAATCTTAATTTCAGTTTGTGTGTATCCTGAATGTTATATAGATTAAGGCATAGTGGGACGCTTATTACAGTGAAATTATGATTAATATATTTGAATACACGAATTACCGACAGTATTTAAAAGATTTTTATCTTGCTAAAAAGGGTCGCCAAAAATCGTTCTCTTTTCGGGTTTTTGCAGACCAGGTCGGGTTCAGTTCAAAGAGCTTTATTCAAGATGTAATCAGCGGAAAACGAAACCTTTCGAAAGAGTCTACTTTTAAACTGATAGAGTATTTAAAGTATGACGTAAAGAAGAGTGCATACTTTCAAGACCTCGTTGAGTTCGATCAGGCAAAGACCACTGATCAGAAAGAGTTCTTTCTTTCACGAATAGTCGCAAGTAATAGTTCAACCCAGTTTAAAAAAGTTTTGAAAGAGCAATTTGAGTTCTATTCACGGTGGTATAATAATACCGTACGGGAGTTGATAACGATTCCTAAGTATGGAAACAATTTAAAACTGTTAGGGAAAGTACTAAACCCTCCACAAACTGAAGCGACGGTTAAAAAATCGGTTAAGGTTATGTTGGATATTGGTTTGTTAAAAAAGACGGGTAAAGGGTATGCTGTTTCGGCACCAACAATTACTACCGGTGACGAGGTGACGTCAACACTCGTCAGTCTGTTCCATAGTGAAAACTTTAAGCTTGCTGAACGGTCACTGAACGAAACTGATTCACGGGATAGGGATCTTTCGTGTGTGGTAATGCGTCTTTCGAAAAAAGATTTTTTAGAAGTTAAAGAAGAGATACAAGGATTTAGGAAAAAAGTATTACAGATGGAATCATCACCGGAAGATACTGATAAGGTGTATCATTTTAACATGCAGGTTTTTCCTACCACACGGTCATTGGGAGCAAAATGAAAAGGTCAATAGTTGGGGTACTTATTTGTCCATGGATACTTGTTGGATTAATGTTTGGATGCTCCAAGCAGTCAACAGAGGTTTCCGGATCAGAGATTGGAAATCCAACCATAGCCGGAACACTGCTTGACTCTTCGGATATGCCGATAGTAGATGCGCAAATTGCGTTATATAAAGCGGGTGGTTCAGAACCACTGCTTCTTCAACAGTCCGATGCAGAGGGCTTGTTTGAAGTTGAAAATATTGATAGCGGTAGCTACCACGTTGAAGTTTTGAGCAAAGACAGTCTTCTCATTGGGTATTATAGTGATGTCGCGTATGATTCACTTCTGGGACTTTTACAGTTACAGCGTCCGGCACGAATACAGGGGACGGTATTTATTGATGATATCTCCAGTGTATCAATTGCAGGAACCCACTACAAGGCAACGCTCAATAGTGATGGTATGTATGCATTTAATCTACTCCCCATAGGAATGTTCGATATTGTTGCGACACACCTTAATGAAACGGGCGTTGCGGTAGATACCGTAATTGAAACCGTAGATTTGCAGCCCGATGAAGATCTGGACCTGGTTCCCGGAAGCTCCTCTGAATATATCGAAAGTTCTGCAAGCTCAAGCTCAGAACCGGTTGTCGATGAACTTGTGTTATTGGATGATTTCGCAGACAGAGATCATTACCATGCGCAAGGTTCTATTCTCGAAGAGGGTTACTGGTATATGTTATATGATAGCGCCGATGGTGGCGCCTCTACAGTCGTTCCTTTTGAAAGTTATGGTGATGCGTTCACCAACGCGACCCAAGAGTATGATGGCGCCGGAAACGGCTATAGTTTAAAAGTCCTTTTTGATCTGGATGAATCTTTTGGAGATCCTTATGCAGGTGTGATAGTCAGTTTGGGTAGTCAGTCTGCTGATTTGAGTGAGATGGATTCATTGGTGTTTGATTTCAAAGGTGATGGTGATATCACCGTCGAAATTGAAAGAGAGGTATGGGACGAATTTAACAATAGTGAACTCATGCGTGCCTCCTGGTACTTTGCCAATAATGTTGATTGGGTAAAGCGTTCCCTTAAAGTATCCGACCTGTTCATCGACCCGAACTATCACCCCGAAGGACTCGGCATAGCCGATCTTTTACGAAACACCTATCGGATAACGTTTAAAGCAACTTCTGGAACCTGGCTTCAAATAGGGGATGTTCACTTGGGTGGCGTGACCAAAGAGGATATTGTTCCTTATGTACCACTATAAATATCAAAATAAAAGGGTAGGTCTGAGTAATGTGTCAGACTGAGCCCGTCGAAGTCCCCATGCCCCCATATTACGCACCCCCCCCCCCACAGTGACACCAACAGAGTTAAGTGGAAAAACAATTATCAGTGAGGGATGGAGTTATACGGCCTCTGTTGGTGATTGGCACACTATAAGTAGCGTGAACCAGTTGATGGACTGGGGGGTGGTTAGCGAAACATTCAGAGGCCCACCGACAAACTGGGATAGTGTTGTGGACGGGTATTATAACAATGGAGATGAAAATAGACTGTGGTCATGTCCACAAAAATAGGTCTCCATCTCTTATACTCAAAGATGATCTGTGAGGCTCAGAGTGCATGTAATAAAACAAAGGATACAAATGATAAGTATTAAAAAATTTATAGTGCCGTTTATCGCAGTAGTTTCATTTTATGGATGTGAAAACTTGAATAGTGTAGAATTGAGTAGTGCCAATTCTCAAGATAATGTAATGGTAAAGAACGTTTCAGGTGGATGTGTTGCGTGTAGAAACGGTGATGAGAATCAACTGGGGGAAATTGTTTCAATTCATGGACAAGGCTACGTGGTAAAAAATATTTGGGGAATTGTGACCCATCTCACACCTGGGACTATGAACCTGCAACCTGTATAGTAACAGAAAGTAGCAGTGACGGTTCGGTTGAAAGTAGTGATGATAGCAGTATTCCACCGGGTGAGAGAATATCACTTCCTGGTAAATTAGAAGTAGAAGATTATGTGCGCTTTTCAGATAACACACCAGAAAATTTGGGTGGAGAATTTCGAAACGATGCAGTTGATATTCAACATACAGAAGATACTGGTGGCAGATATAATGTCGGCTGGGTAGCTTCTGGAGAGTGACTTGAGTATGATATTTTGTAGCTGGATCAGTATGATTTTATTTTGCGTATGGCTTCAGCTAATGCGGGAGCTAAAGAAGCTCAGGTTACTATTAATGGAATGCCAGTAGGTACATTCACTTTAACTAGAAGTGATGGATGGCAAAGTTGGTATGATGTTGAGATAAAGAATATTGAGTTTAATTCAGATGCTGCAACTCTAAGGATAACGATGAATAGCAGCAGTTTCAACTTGAATTATCTTGTTGTAAATGAACATGTACCTGGGAATGAACAACCAGGTGAAGGAACAATGAAATTACTCAACTGGAATATTTATTATCAAAATAATAATACTCAGGGTGTTGCGCGAGTAATTAGTGAGGTTGATCCAGATGTTGTTGGACTTTGTGAGTTTATGCCTAATGCTGATCAAATGGTACGTGACCTTAACAATGCAAGTGGTAGAAGCTTTAGAGTGCAACCGGGGCGTCCATGGCGACATGGATATGGCACCGATATATTTTATGATGCAAACAAATTCGACGCGCTTGCTATCGGTACCTTTGAAAATGAAACCTCTCATGACCTGCAAATGGGGGATACTCATAGTCGTGCATATTCTTGTTTTAAATATGCGCCAATGTAAATATTCTAAAGAATAAGAAGGGTGTAGTATATCCAAAAAAACGATAAGGCTATTTCTTTATAGTAAATAGCCTTATTCTTTTAGAAGTTTTGGGCTAAGAGGGTAAGATAAATTGTATAAAGTAGGTAAAAAAATGTATTACAATAGCTATGAGGGGTATGATATATACTATACTTAAAATGGGACGGAATTGAATAATACTTTTGGATCTGTTTTCATTATCTGTAATAGGTTATTGATGAAGACTACTCAGCAACTGTAATTTTTCAATTTCGAAGAAGAGGAAACATTAACATGTCTATAACTATAGCCTATGGGCTGGAGGCACGGTGTATCCTGTACTTAAAATATTCTGTTTTAAAAATGTATCCTACTCTCAACGAGCAGTATATCTTTTCGTTCTTTTAAGAATCTTTTTGAATCACCTTAATTTAGTGGCGTCAAGACACAGTCTTGTGAACTCATTTTTCATGTTCTATCGATATGAAGTGCATGATACGTATCTGAAAACTAAGGAACCAAAGAAATGGAAAGGTGAAAATTATGAAATTATATAGTATGTTATTTCTGATGTGTTGTATTGGGTGTGACATGAAAGAAAGTGTTACAGTTCCTATGGGGGAATCTTCAGTTTCTAGGGGTATGGGATTTGAGAGTAGTAATGATACCGTTCTATCAAATGAAATGAGTTCATCAGTGTATGATGAACGTTCTGTGATTCATAAGAGTAGTGAAGGTACAGCTATTGGATTAAGTAGCTCATCAATAGTAACCAGTAGTAATGTCCAGAAAACGATCTCCAGTAATGACTTGAACTCAAGTAGTATCATTTTAAGTAGTAGTTATTTAAGTGAAGGAGCTTCTTCAAGCACTGAACTATTTTCAAGTATGAACGACCACTACTCTTCGAATAATAGTATTGCGTCAAGTAGCATTGCCCTAAGTAGTTTGAGCAGTTTAGAAGAAGATTCAACAGTCTATGGAGCTATTACATTAATGAATTGGAATATACATTATCAGAATAGTAATACTAAAGGAGTTGCACGCATTATTGATGAAGTGAATCCGGATATTGTAGGGCTCTGTGAATTCACCGCTTCACCTGATGCATTAATAAGTGACCTTTCTGAGGTGAGCGACAGAAATTATACATTGCAACCAGGCCGCCCTTGGTTCAAAGGATATGGTACTGCTATTATTTATGATGATAATACGTGGGAGGCCCTTGAAGGAGGAGTTGAATCAATATTTTGCGAGGGAACCCTGGGAGGAAATCGTGCGGCTAATTAGGTGGTCTTAAAAAATCGAGAGCACGGTAACACTATGATTACCGGTGGTATACATTTGTCTTATTGTGCTGGAAAAGAGGGATGTGATGCGACTCATGAATGTGAGCTTGGGGTCGCGTATACTCATTTTGAAGAAATGAAAGCAAAATATAATGCACCTGTGGTTTGGATGGGAGATTTAAATCGCTGGATAGGTACAACTATTTTTGATAATATCTTTACAGGTACAATTGGTACGCGAAATAGTTTCATCGTTGAAGATTTGTCTCAAGCAGTTGGGGGGACAATGTACAATGGTGAAAGCTGGCAATATCCTATTGATCATATATTAGGTGAACCTGGCTATTTTGAACGAATGAGTGGTGGAAGAACTCAGCATGGCGTAAAAGGGCAGTGGCTAGAAAATGCGGATCACTTTCCGGTATATAGCGAATTAAGATGGGAAGTAGAAGAATACAAATAAGGGGCGTAACAATGAAAAAAATCATCACGTGTTTTGGGTCGGTATGTATTTCCAGTACTCACTTTACTGCTCGTAACAATTATTCAATTCGATTACTACTCTATGTCATTGTTTTACTGATTGTTCCAGAAACCATCTTTGCGAAAATACCAATAATTATAGATAGTGATGCGAACAATGAAGTGGATGATCAACAAGCTATCGGCTATACCTTGTTCAATAGTGATATATTTGATATCCGAGGTATTGCTACTAATAGAACCTACAATGGAGGCGCTGTTGCCAACCATACGGCAGAAGCACTTCGTATCATTAAATTATGTGGTGCTGAGGGTAAAATTCCTCTCATAGAAGGAGCAGATGGTGATTACAATACCATTAAAGGCGCTATTCATGATGCATCCTATGACGGTAAAGCTGCAGTCGATTTTATCATTCAGGAGGCTCATAAGAACCACAGTCAAAAACTGATTTTAGCCCCTATTGGTAAGCTGACAAATATCGCGTTGGCCTTTGATAAAGATCCATCAATTATCCCAAAAGTAACAGTCGTCTGGCTTGGCTCAAATTGGCCCGATGCAGGAGAGTATAATTTGGAAAATGATATACCCTCGGTAAATGCAGTCTTTGAAACAGATGTTGAATTATGGATTCCCACTGTAAACTATAACCAAGATTTCGGTACTGCTGCTGTAGTAGCTTATACTTCGGACATAAACTCATTTATGCCCGGAAAAGGTCCAACGTACTCACCGGGAATTACCGGTCGTAACGGTGGTACCTTTCACACTTTCGGAGATTATAGTGTAAATCTTTTTAATAATACAGGAGATAGTTATCGTGCGATGTATGATATGGCGGCAATTGCAATAATTAAAAACCCAAGTTGGGGCACCCCAACATCAGTGGGTGCGCCCTATCTCAATGACAACGGTTCTTGGACAGCCAACACTACTAATTCACGAAAGGTCACCTTTTATCAGTATTTTAATAAAGAAGCCATTATGGATGACTTTTATGAATCAGTAGAGCATTACACCTTAGAGTATGAAAGATTTTTTGCTTCATTCAGCAGCACTCTTTCGCAATTACAGGTCACTGTTGACGCAAGCACAACGGAACCAATTGCTGGTGAGTCGATAACCTCATATGCATGGGACTTTGGTGATGGTTCCACTGGTATCGGCGTTACTGCATCTCACACCTATGGCTCCTTTGGTGAAAATACCGTTACCCTTATTGTTACTCAAAGTGACGGGGCTCTCGATACTCTTACCCAAAATATTACCCTTCATGACGGTAATCCTCATAACACTCCTGATGCTGATATCAATCTTGCCTTGCTCCCTTCTTCTAAAATTAGTGGTTCCGGGTATTCCCGAGGAGATGCCGGCGATATACTCTTTGACCCACAAACTAATACCTATGCACAACAAACTGGGTGGAATGAGTATGGTGTTGGCTTTGGAGAAAATCTTGGACTTGCCTCAGAAGATACTCCCTTTTATTGGCAGGTGAGTTGGAATACTCCTCAATACATTAACTATATCACTTTTGGTGGAGCCTATCCCAATCAGCCACAACCAAATGCAGTTTGGAAAATTCAATATTCTATGGATGATAGCTGGACTGATATTGAAACGGGAACAGGTGGTTGGATTAATTCTGGGATTTATGAATGGGGGGGAAGCGAGCAGCTCCCTATAAGTGCTGATTCAATGCGCGTCATTGTGTATTCAGATGGTGTTCATGATCTTACCAGCATACACCTGAGAGGACGAGGTGCACAATCTACAGAAGAAGATGATAGTAACACTACACCTAAAGCAACACTTGTTCAATATGTACCTCTGACTATCGATCTACCAAGTTCTAATGAACATACATCATCCAGCAGTGAAGCTCAAGTTTTATCGAATTCTTCTGAAGATGCAACCTCAGTACCTGGCTCAAATACAAGTTCATTCAGCAGTAGTACTCATTCTTCAATGTATGACACCTCTGAATTAGCTTCCAGTGATGCATCCATTGCTCCTGTGGCACACTACTCTACACTTCACCAGTTAATACCTCTGGGTGAAAACCGTTTTTCATTATCCTATGAAACAACTAAAAATTTTTCCCTATTACTCTATGATGTAAATGGAAATGCCATAGGATTTGGTTTTGTAAATTCCACAACTATTCATGTAAGAATGCGGAGTACCGGAATGCTATTGTATCGATTGACTAGCAAACAAAGTGAATACAGAGGAATTGTGTATCTATACTAATTCATTTTTTATTCTATAACAGGAACACAGCAATTGTTATAAGAGTGGTACATGTTTTTACTTGTACCTAATGATACTGTATAAATAATACTCCATAAGGGAGGTCTTCTGATACAGAGAGGGTATTGTTCTGTATCGCTCCTTGGTGAAGCCGTTCACCGCGAATAGTAAAGATGATATAGTTCGCTGCTGAATGTGGCGGGACGAGTAGAAATGGTGTGTTGGTAGAATGATATATTAGTTCGTTCTGGTTATGAACAGAGTGTGCATCTGTGTTCAGTGGTGAAGTACCTTTCTCATTAAGGCTTGATGAAGTACTAATGGTAGAACTCGATGATAGGGGAGACGCAATTGAAGAATAAGACTCCACTGATTGAACGATTCCTTCTTGGCCAACACCTGGCCCATACTCTTCACTGCTTAAATTGGGTTCCTCTTGTGATGATTCAATTCTCGATTCATTGCGAAAGTCTTGGAGTGGAATCTGGTGCTCTAGAATCCAACGACCACTCCACCAACCTGTTTTAAAACCTTCATATTCTGCGTATCCTGTTTCATTTTCCATGTGAATATAATACTCTGACTTCCAAATACTTTGTAATAACGTATGGGTACTGTTGATCTCAACTATAGACCAGCGAGAACTCCACCATCCAGAGTCTCTTGGAGTAACGGCTATATGAGACGTTTCATCTTCTAAATTAATATAGTCACCAGTTTTTTCATTTCTAATCTCTAAAACCCCCGGGGCAAGCTCTTCAAAAATCCACGCATCCGGTGTACTACTCAGAGTGAGCTCATTGCTACTCTGATTCAAATAGAGCATCTTCCATGCGCTTTTTATTGCATAGGTTTGATTGGCAGGGTGTATACGAATGGTGATAGTATCTTTTACTGATGATCCTAATTCATCTACAACCTCTAAAGTCAATTGGTGAATTCCAACACTTAAGGGTATTGTATCGATTATCTGATTTGAGAGTATGGAATCATTACTTCGCCATGTATACGATACAATTTCTCCATTGGGGTCAATACTTTGTGAACCATCTAATATATAAGAGATAAAACCTGTATCTTCTGTATCTGTTGTAGTGATGTCTTCACCTGCATAAACATGGGGAATGTCTTTTGAAATTTTAAACCAATTGAGATTATATCCTGGTTCCTCTGCTACTAAAGCAAATGTCTGTTTCCCTGCCGGTAACTCTACCAGTTGATACACGGTTGTCCAGTCTTTCCAACTTCCCGTTTCAGCAATGGGTGTTTCTGCAAATACTTCTGCACCGCCAAATAATTCAAGCTTAAGAACACCACCACCCGCAAGGCTCGAAACTCTATAGTGCATTATGTAGGTTCCTGCTTCAGCGATGTCTACGGTATACGTTGCAAAACTCCCTTTACTCATTCCGCCAAGATTACTCCCGGCCTCACTTGCAGGTTCAACAAGTACATCGTGCATACTAAAATAATTTTCTGCCTCATAATGGAGAGGAGCCTTTTTGTAAATCATAAGGGCATCAATAGTAGCGCTATTTCTTTGACAATTTTCAAGTAACACACTTTCTGTAAATCCCATTATGGCATCAAATGCAAAAGCGGTGTCGGGTTTTGGTCCACCATTGTTCCAGTAATGGGTGAGGGTAAAGTAATCATCTTCGGGCATGATTTTATATGACCCACTCCCTGAGTGTACTTTTTTCCATGTCCACCAGCTCCACCCAATATTGTGGGCCTCTAAAAGACGTACTGCATCATTATACCACGTATTACTATTTTCCCCTGATTCACTCATCCACAGAGGAGCATTGTAGGCATCACGCATACCAATAAATCCACTGATTGACGCGTAATTATTTTCATTCCAATATTTGTGAAAACTAATGCCAACGTTGGTGTCGTGTACAGGTAAGGGCCACAGGCCATTATGATTATTTCCCCAACAGTTACCTTCAATAAAAATTATGTGATTTGTATCATGTTGGCGGATTGCAGGAATCAACCGTGCATACATGTCGCGGAGCGGTCCGTTCTCAGTATCGCCACACCCTCGGTCTCCTGGGGTGATAAAACTCCAGTTGGGTTCATTCATGGGGTCGAATCCACCAACCCACGGTTCATCTGCATAGCGCTCCGCAAAATTGCTCCATATAGCCACCGTCTTTCGTTTGTTCTCTTCACTTTCCCAGAGTGATGGTTTACTTGGATCATAATCATTGATGTTGCCGTTATACCCTTGACCTCCGGGAGCCGCATGGAGATCGAGAATAATATAGAGTTCACTGCGCGCACACCATGCAATAAGACTATCGAGTCGATCAAAGCCTTCCGGTAACCACGTGTCTTGACCTGCTACTGGTTCTTCTTCAATGGGGAGGGTAAAGTTATTATAGTGGAGAGAAATGCGAATAGTATTAAAACCCGATGCTTTCAGTTCTTGAACATCGGCCTCTCTGAAAAAATTATCGAGCCATGCTGTGCGGTATTGTTCAAATTTTTCAGTACCTATGAGATCTTTAATGTCGTTAAAGATTTTATGCTGCCCTTCATTTGCGGCTTCATTCAAACCAAACATATACGGTTCTTGTACAAACCATCCGCCGATTCCCATTGAGCGAATGATAAAATTTTCTCCAGTGCCATCCACAATTCGGGTACCGGCAGCCCGAAGAAATCCGGAGGAATACGCTGACGTAACAAAGATAGTTGCGAGTAGTATCGTTTTTGCTATTGATATCATAATGGTTCCTGTGAAATTAACTGAATCAACCACAAAGGGTTAGTATGAGATGTGCAATAACCGAGGCATAAGATAGTGCAGATGGGTACATAGGTATGTGTTCATGTATGTGTTTAGTATCTGTTCACATTCAATTGCCCTATTGAACCTGAACGATTTACTCAGTAAGCTACATTATCAAAATTGTAGGTGAATTGATATTTATGGATTGTGATAATTTATTATGGAACAAGTTGTCCATAGCGTATTAAATGAAAATACAGAGTGTAGCGATACACAAGAAAATCAGTCTTTTGATAAGGATTGCTTGGCATCGCTTGCTATAGGTACTTTTAAAGAACAAGGGGCATACACTGTAATAGAGTATGTTTTAGATCATCTTGGACAATATATCAGCCTTTTTTATCCATGACCTCATATGGGGTTTGAAGGATATTCATGGTCGTATCGCAGGTTCTGGAGTCTATTTCTGAAAAGTAGTATTTTATTCATATCGAAGAATCACTATCATCTTAGAAAGTGCTACCGGAAGTATGATCACAGAATTAACAATCTCAACTGTGTAGAGACGTTCACCGTACAACGAGTAGATGGTACCTGTTTTGGCTTCAGTATGAGCAGCTATCATTTGTTGTGATGCATCTACAGTAATAATTTGACTGTTTCTAAATGAGGTTACTTGATTATTGAAGATAAGTGAAGTTACTGTTTTAGATGAGCTGTCGTGAATAAGGGCACTCGAAGAGCTCAGGGACTCAATCGATCCATCATCTGTACTGGCTCCGGAGGAGGTAGAATTCTGTTGACTCACTGAACTACTTGAAGATAAAGGTTCTGCAATAGTTACTTTTTCATACACTCGTAGCTCAGAAAAAGCAAAGTGCCCTTTGTCACTCTTTCGCTGAACCCGTATGTATTGATAAGGGTCACTGCCTGCTACAGGTACTGTCCAGGTACCTTTGTGGGGGATGAGTAGTTCATCATCAATAGATGCCAATACAGTAAAATCATTAAAATCAGGATTGAGGGATGCTTGGATCTCAAGATGTATTCTACTGGACTCTTGATCTAAGCCCTGACGCGATACTAATTCGATAGTATCGATTGAAATTTTTCGTTGCAGATCAACCTGTAAATATGGGGAACGTTCATCTGCATCTGATGCCCAGTTCGTTCCGAGTAGACCATCGTTTGCCATTCGTGAATCTTTTCCCGTCCAGTTGCTCGAAGCGAATGTTGACTTAAAAAGTGCAACATTGGGTCTTTTTGACGTTCTCTCTTCTGAGTACCCTGCATCGCTCATAATTGAAAGTGCATCTTGTGGCCAATTTCCATCGGTCACAACTGTGTTGTTTCGCCAGGTATTGTAGGTGCCGTTTGCTAATGTAGTATGGGTGTCGGAGTAATTATTTTCAAGTACATTATTCTGGATAGTGCTAGTCCATAGGCCTGCCCATACGTCGGAATCTCTCACCACATTGCTGTATATATGAATATTACTCGACCCTTCATCTGGGTATAGTGCCCGTGCATCGGACCGGTGATTTCTCACTCCCGTAATATAGTTATGGTGAATGCTTGCGTTTGTCTGTTTCGAAAGAGTGTATATTCCACCACCATCTTCAAACTTTAGCATAACGCTATCAACCCTGTTGTAGGCAATAATGTTGTTTAGGCCCGCTTCAATTTCGGGACTCCATCCCCAACCAACTGATATACCGCTATATGGGAGATTCACAACGGTATTACCCTGTATAGTAGTCTCTTCGGTTATTTGTGCAAAAATCCCAATTGACCCCCAGTACTCTCTGCCAGCTCTACGGATATAATTATTAAATACCGTAATTTCTTTAGTATTTGCAATTGAGATACCACTCCCTGAAATATCACTGAAACTATTATGGGCAATCAATGAGTTATTACTCTCATTTGAAAATTGAAGAGCACCTGACCCTAGATGTTCAAAGCTGCACCCCTCTATGGTTATGAAACTACTTGAAGTGATGCGTACTGCCCCTTTCATATTTTGTGAGCCATGTTTTGTCTTATATGCCTCAGCCTGTATATGGGGATACCCATTATCGGAATGCACTTGCAACCATGTGTTGTATTTAAAGGCGAGTCCTCTAAATTGAATGTGTGATACATCGGTTACGGTGAGCAGTGTCTGCTGAGTAGGGATTATTGTTTCGGCTGTTGCAAGATCTACACTGGTATAAGGCTTCAGATAAATAGTATTGGCAGATTTATCAAGATACCACTCTCCCTTTTGGTCAATAAACTCATAGGCATTTTCTATCCATGCTGGCCACGGGAGACCATCTTTGACGCCACCACTGCTATGAGTAAATATAGCGCTTGCCTTTGCGCCTTCCCAATACGGCTCTTTCATAAGTACTTTGTTATAGGCCGCATCAATACTTGCTATTTGTCCCCGTTGGTGTATCCACTCTACTCGCACAACCACTTCTATATCAGTGAGGTTGTTCCAACTGGCAACTTCAGAAAAGTTTGGAACATTGTATCCCCATGCATCAACACTCCACCCCATGGCATCGGCCGTTCGTGCACGCATTTGCCTGCTCCCATTAACATAGAGTTGACGGGTATCTGTTCCTTCCGGTACTGTAGCTTTATAAATATTTTTACTGGCATCGTGAAGTGTCCAACCTGTGACTGTATGACCACCACTTATTATTGCCTTTCCTTTGTTTTGAGCTTGGTAAATAATTTCAAATCCGTTTGTACCTCCATCGAGGTTTCCGAAAGCGAGATGCGAAGAGAGGTGATAGACACCATCTAAAAGGGTGACAATAATATCACCAGTCTGATTACTTTTTATTTTATTCATTGCATTGCGTGCTTGGGTAATTGTCGCAAAGGGCGCCGATAGTGTTCCGGGGTTTGTATCCAAACCTTTTGGAGAAACAAAAAACTCTTGTTGTACAATGGCGTGCAGTGGTGCGCATAAAAATAAGCTCAAAACTACAAGCATACAATTTCTATGGATGCTGAATGTGCACTGTGTCACACTAAAATAAACACTGCGTAGAAAAGTCGTAGCTCTCATTATCCCCTCGGATTGTTGAGTTCAAAGTATCAGCTGCATGTTCTGATAACATAAAATGGTAGACTGACCAATGATGTGTCCCTGTTACTATTAAAATACTCTATAAAATCAGGAGGAACAATTGTAAATGTTCATTTTACATTATTCATTCTAAAATAGATCAAATGTGACTTCTGGGGCTAAAGAGGGTACTTTTACAGAAATAGATGCAATAATTTGGAAATAAAGTGGTATCATATGGTAAACAATGATTAATGAGAAACATACTATGCCCAAAATACCATTACTTTTCAGAACAATTATAATCGCAGTATTGTTTATAGTTATAGGGTTCGCCTTTTACTCTTCATTCACGGTAGATGCGTCAAAAGAAGAGCTGGTCAGCACCGCTCAAAATGCTTGTATTGTGTTAGGAATTCTGGGTCTTGGGGTTATCACACTCTATTATAGAATTGGTTATCAAATGTTCTATCTTGAGGGATCCCTCGATGCATTAGAGCAACCCATTACAACAACCGACATGAAAATGCATTGGCGATTCATTAATAAGACAACAGAAACACTCCTTGAGCAACATGGACTTAATAAGCGGAATGTGCGTGGAAAGCATTGTTCAAGTTGGCAGGCAGATATTTGTGGTACAGAGAATTGTGGTATTGAATGTCTGAGAAATGACAAACCTAGAACCTTTTACAACCAGGCTATACCTGATGCTGACAGTATATATATGCAGGTTGATACAAACTATATCTATAATGACTTAGGGAAAAAGATTGGTCATGTTGAGGTGGTGACAAATATCGATACTACTAGTCAGCTGGGGAAAACTGCTAAAGTTCTTGGTCCATCGTCAAAAACACTTCTTGAGACTTCAAATAATATGACTGAAAATGCTCTACAGATGACCGATAAAGCTGTTTCAACTACATCTCAAGTGGAATCTCTTTCGAATAGCCTCAATGCAGTGGCTAAAGCATCAGATGATATGTCTAGTTCAGTAACTACTGTGGCATCATCTATCGAGGAGATGAGCTCAACTATCAATGAAGTTGCTAAAAACTGTTCAGAAGCCTCAACTATTACAAATCAAGCAGATAAGCAGGCGAAGGATACGCAAGTAACCATGGAGCAACTCAATAATGCGGCAATTGAAATTGGTAAGATATTAAGTACCATAAATGATATTGCAGATCAGACCAACCTTTTAGCGCTTAATGCAACTATTGAGGCTGCATCTGCTGGTGATGCAGGTAAAGGTTTTGCTGTGGTGGCAAGTGAGGTAAAAGAGCTTGCAAAACAAACAGCTATGGCTACGAGTGAAATTGGTAATCAGATTGGTGAGATTCAGCAGACAACAACAACATCTGTTTCTGCAATGAATCAAATATCTGAAGTTATCACGAAAATTGATACTATAACTCAAGCAATAGCGGCATCCGTTGAAGAGCAATCTGTTGCGGTAAATGAAATATCCCAATCGATAGGAACGGCCTCTTCTTCTGCAACAAATATTTCGAACAGTGTTAATGACGCTTCAGGCAATGCGACTGATATTACAAAGAATATCAAAGAACTCAGTAATAGTATAAGCTCAACGGCTAATGATGCACAAATGACCAATCAACAGGCAAAAGAGTTGACTGGTTTATCCGGAAAACTTGAAGGCCTTACTGAAAACCTTGGATAAGTCGCTACTCTAAGGAAGGGTTATCACGGTTTGATATATTTTAAATATCTGCCATGGCATGCCCACTCCTACGATCCACCAACAGAGTGAGCAGTCAGTAATTCTCCTAAAGATGGGAATTACTACTTACTGGCACCCAAACGTCGTAGCGATTCTACCTATTTAGTTCAATAGTATCTGGAATAAGATTTTACCTAGAGTAATAAAGCAATGAACTGATTTTTAGCATTAGAGATTAGGTTTAAAGAGGGTATCAAGAGAGTAGAGGCTTATGAAGTATTTGGTGGTTTTGTATATGATTGTTGCGTTGTGCAATTGTGATGGCGAAGTCGTTATTCCTATTGATGATCATTCTTCAGATGTTGAGTCAAGTTCTATGGGAGTATCCTCAGTGAGCAGTCAACCACGTCAAACATCTTCAAGAATGAATGAAAGTAGCGATGTCCATAATTTGGATGTGTCGAGTGATGATCGAATTGGAGAGAGTAGCGAAGAAATAGTAAAAGAGTCAAGTTATAGTGATGTCGAGTTGAGTGGTACTGAAATAGAGTTAAGTACACAATTAGAATCATCAATAGATAATTTCAGTTCATTTGAATCGAGTAGCAATATCCCCCCTGAAAGTTCAGAAGAGAGTTCATCTCAAAGCCTCATCTACCCCTATATACACAAGAGCATTTATAAGAATGTGCCTACATCAGAAAAGGTAGTCGCCCTCACTTTTGATGATGGACCCGATTTTGAGACGGGTTCAACAGAGGCCTTTTTACAGTTTTTTAAAGAGTACGATATGAAGGTTACCTTTTTCCATATCGGGAAAAATGCTTTAGCGTCTCCCGACAAGGTGTGGAGGGTTCTGGAAGAGGGGCATCAAATTGGGAATCACTCCATGACCCATGAACATATTATTGAAAAGGATATCGTTGGACTTGAATATGAGATCAAGGGTTTTCAAAATTATTATATTGAAACATTTAATTATGCTCCAACCGTTTTTCGCGCACCATTTTTAGAGATCAATGATGACATGTGGGATCTCTTTCAGACTTTACAATTACCTCCTATAGATGCAATAGTTGATATTGTAGATTGGGGTGATCAACCTGTTGGGGAAATTAAAGATCGCCTGATGAATCAAATAGAACCTGGGGCAATTGTGCTGTGCCATGAACGAATGAAAACACTCGATGTACTTAAAGAATCGATAGCTGATTTGAAAGATCAAGGGTATCAATTTGTTACCTTAAATGAACTTCTCGAATATCAAGATTGATATCAGTGTTTTTAGTATTTTAAGGTAACATTCCCCCTTAATACTGAGTAGAGTGTTATTTGCCTTCCAGTTCTTTCAATATTACTTCAAGGTCAAACGTGTAGTTGGAAATAGATGGTACATACGTTTTGGAAAAGCGTTTAAAGTCAATCTTACGCCATGTATTTTCTTTGGAATTGCCGTGGAAAAGCTTCACATATGAAGATGTATTATCTTTATTGAGAACAGAGAAGCTAGACATAGTAGTTGGGGTGATGAGAGAGCGTTTATTATGGTAATCGAAAAGAGTAATAAGACTCCAACCACCATCCATAAAGTGACCTCCTACCGATGCGGTGAATAATTCTTTTTGGATATATTTAATTGCAGAGTGAGCCCAATCAATTCCCCCGGTAATGATGTCTCTACCCGGTTTTTTACCTGATTGGATAATTCCACTAACTGCCCCCAAAGCCATGCCATCACTTGCGGCCCAAATGACGTTGAGCTTGGGATATCGTTTCAGCAGTCCCATGGTGATTTCAGTTGCTTTTTCAGTCTCATAATAGCCGGGAATGAGCTGATGAAGTATCACTCGTGGGTTTTCAGAAACAGCCTTCTTTAGGCCCTGAACACGAAGAGATGATGAATTCGTTTTATATGTACCAGAGATTCCAGCCATATGAAGAACGCCTTCTTCGTCATCCAACCGTTTCATAAATCCTTGTTGAATAAGTTCTTTGGCTAAGAGATATCCTGCTTGAAAATCATCGGGAAGATATTGACCGAGCCAATTCTTATAAATAGACCCTGGGGTGCCAAACTTTGCTTGATCTTCAGGAACTATCCCCTCATTGAAAATAAATGTTTTTACCCCTTTTGCATTTGCTTTACTAATGAGCTCGGCCGCTGCATTTTTTTCATTTATCAATAAAATATAATCGGGTAGTATCGTGCGTTGTAGGAGTTTGTCGCCTTTGTATTTTAAGGTCATGTGATTCCTGTCGCAGTAAATTACCTCGAGATTAATATCAAGATCCTCCGCTACTGCAAGCATAAAGTCTGTCATGGGTTTAAAAAAAAGATCCGTTTCGCTACCGGGATTAAGAAAAACAACAGAGGGTCTTAAGAGGATTCGCTGTTCATTGGCTTTAGAGGCAGGAATGAAAGACACCAAACATACTAGAATTAAATAAACAATACTGGGTTTAATCAATGGGTGAGGCTCCCTAAGTAAAATAGGCTAAATGATGATTAACGGTTACAACCATTGTAAGATAAAACGAGAAATATATCAAGTTTTAGACATTATCCTCGTTTTAAAAGCGCTATATTATCACACACAATTTCATACCATGGATAAACAGGGGGATTATAGAAAACATTTAAATAATCTGCAACGATGTATTGTAAGGTTGATTATACAAGCAGAATTTATTTTTACCACTATATTTCGCTATTCTTAATAATTATCAGAATTGTTGTTGGAACAAAAATTGAACAATTCGGTGATATTATAATAACAAACACAACTCATTGTCAGATGGTAATTATTATTTCAGTTTATCGGCTAGTAGTTTGGCATAACGTTCCATAGGAATTCCCATGCTTTCTTGTAGCTCAATACCCTTGGTAAGGAGTTCATCTGTTTTAAGTGTGGGTATCTTGTTTTTGAAGGCGAGTATGATCGTATTTCCACTTTCAACGGTAAATCTGAGTATTCGGTTATCAAATTCATTTGATAAAAATTGATCGAACTCTTCTCGAAGTGAATCGTCAGTATGCCATATGTTTAGTACGAGAACTCCCTGTTCATTGAGTCCATCTTTACAATCACGTAAATAGGAATTTTTTACTTGCTTCGGTTCCATCCCTTTTGAATTGTATAGATCTGAAAAAATAATATCACTTTTTAGATTGGTGTTTTTTATGAAGTGAGCAGCATCGTCTATATGAATGGAAAGACGATCGGTATCCGGTAAATAAAAAAATTCTTTTGCGGTTGCCACAACTGCTTCTCGGTATTCAACCGCGTGTACATTCAAATTCGAAAAGCTCTTAAGTAGGTTTTTTGCCATTGAGCCTGCACCGAGCCCCATGATAGTCGCTATTTTTACTGAGGGGGTAAATAACAAGCCCGTCATCATACCTTGTGTGTAGTCAAGAGTTAATCCATCAATGTCATTCAGCTTCATAGAGCTTTGATAAATTTCCCCATCAAAACTAAGAACTCGGCTCGTCCTTGTTTGGTAAACATAAATTGCGCCATGCGCATCTTCTATTGATGAGATACAGCCCCCTCTGATATCCATGATATTTTAACCTTTCTTAAATAGGTTTATCCTAAACTTGTCGATTTTTTCGATATAGTGTGCTCTAATAAAATAATGTTACAAAAAAAAATATAATACATCATTCAATTCAAATTCTCAATTGAAATATTTCCCTCTGCTATATTTACGTTTTAGTTTAATTAGGCTTATTCGCATATGTTCTCTTATCGATAGTAACAGATAGTTTTGTGAGGGGCTCACGATTAGTCAAATATCTATAGTGTTATTACTATAGTTTACGGTAAGTATAATGAGAATAATGTTCACGGAGTGTGATCAGATGATTGTATAAAGGAAAGGCAGGTATCTCTTTAGAAATACCTGCCTTTGTCAGTATATAGATATGTATTTATTGAGCTTGGTGAACCTCAATATCATCGAAATAACATTTGGTTCCATCGGTTGCATCCATAAAAGTAAATTTTACATTCACAAATCCAGGTTTGTCCGGTATAACCTCATTAGGGGCAACATTTGCATGGGCAACCGTAAAGGTACCAGTGTAATTGGTTTCAGGACCGCTAATGGGGTGAGAGGTGCGATCATATTCTTCAAAGCTACTATAATGCTGAACGGCTACATCAATCGAGCGGCTTCCATAGCCGGTAACTCTTGAATTAAATGAATAGTTGTATGTTTTACCAATTTCAACTTCAATCTCTTGATAGATCTGAACACTCCAGTCTGCAGGGGATGTAGACCATGGGTCGTACATGACGTCAAAACTATCTCCTGCTTTTTCGTCATGTGCAGCAATTTTAACTTCACCGCTTTTTGACTCACCATTAGAACCATTTCCATAGAGAGTCCACACACTGAGATTGCCTTGATCTTCAAAATCACCATTAACAATGATATTGGGTCCCGGTTCTGACGTATTGCTCACGGTCAACGTTGCGGTGCCGGTAACAATTCCTTCCCTGTCTCTCACTGTTAGGGTATAATCACCGAGGGTGTCTAGGGCCGTAATTGTGTATGAGTTCACTACATATGCGCCAGGAGCCCAAATGATAGGTGGACCGGGGATTGGGTGTTCTTCTCCGTATTGATCATACCCGATAGCGATAATAGAGCCCGTTTCACCGGTGCTCAGTGTCATGTCTTCGACCTCAATGCGGTCAAGATACGGAGTTGGAGGAGGAGGAGGAGGTAGAGTAGTCGTTGTTCTGAGCTCAACATTGTCGATATAACATTTAACACTGCTGGTTGCACCAAAGAAAGCAACTTTTACTGTTTCTGTTGTAGTGGCTGTAAATATTCCTGAATACTCTCTCTTGTTGCTTTCACCAATGAGATCGAACTCTAAGACTTCCTCGAGATGAGACTCCCAAGGTGATTCAGCTTGCTGGATATTTACATAGAGCGTGCGACCATCAGAATTACCGGTTGCTCGAGCGTCAAAGGTCAGTTCATAATTTAATCCGGCAGTAATATTCACTTCCTGATAAAATTGAAGATCCCATGGGTTTGAAGCATCGCCACTTGGGTCATACGTAATGTCACCATCATCATGACTTGGTGTAAACGCTATAGTACCATTGCTTCCCTGAATTTCCCAATACTCTTGAGGGCTATTAAATGTACCATCTACAATGAGGTTTGGCCCCGGACCACTGGGGTCGATTACCGTTAATACTGCAACATGAGTAAATGTGTTATCACTGGTAACATAGGTACCGGTTAGTTCAAATACACCTGCACCTTTATCCGCAATAAGTGTAGAGAAAGGGCCATATGATGCACCGGGGCTACTATACGTAACAGGTCCAATGCCATATACTTCATCGTATTGATCATAGGCGATGGTCGTTGCGTGTCCCGTTTGTCCCATATCCAATGTAAGGTCTTGAACCTCAATTCGATCAAGGAATCGAGGTTGTAAAGCGCCTCTCTGTTTTAAAACAATATTATCGATATAACATTTATCATCGTTTGTCGCTCCAAAGAAAGCAATTTTTACCTGCTCTGTCCTCGTTGCAGTAAAATGTGTGGTATAGGCTTTTTTATTGGGTTGGCCATGGAGTTCAAACGCCAAATATTGTGGGAGTTGTTTTTCCCAAGGTGACTCAGCTTGCTGTATGTTAACATACAGCCTACGACCAGAAGAATTACCTGTTGCCCGGGCATCAAAAGATAGGTCATATTCTTGACCTTCTACTACTGAAACAACTTGGTAGAACTGAAGACTCCCTTCGTCCGTTTCTTGTCCCGAAGGGTCGTAGGTAACATCGATATCGTCATGATTTGAGAAAATTATTTTTTCATTACCGTTTGTGCCTTCAGTTTGCCAGTGGTCAGAACCATTTGTAAAATCACCATTTTGAATCATATTCTTAGTAGGATCAACAATGGTAAGAGTGAAAGTGGTGGATGCGCCTGAATGTGCTACGGTTACTGTACAGGTGGCTTCATGGTATTTTGCAGTGAAACCATTTGCATTGTCATAGTCTGCACAGGGGTATCCTCCCGTCATTGACAGGTTTACAGGGGTTGAGATTGGGAATGGGTTATGGTACTGGTCAAGAGTTTGGTAGGGTATTTCTTGAAATTCACCGAAATTGATAGTCATATCTGGTACGTCAAGGTATGTGTATTTAGGTGGTTTAGGTTCAGCTGGAACACCATGTACTTCTAAATCATACAGAGAGTACCCATATTCTGTA
Organism: Fibrobacterales bacterium; assembly: GCA_051532055.1. GTDB lineage: Bacteria > Fibrobacterota > Fibrobacteria > Fibrobacterales > JAOPTW01 > JAOPTW01. Next base: position 25,441 of record JAOPTX010000075.1, read on the forward strand.
CCACGTTTTACTCCATTAATTCGTACATGGGTAATATCATCATATGATAGGGGATATTCTGCACGGCCTGGGAGGCCTCCATGTATAAACCCAGCTGGTTTCCAAATAATTCCGTCAATAGAAATATATATCGAAAATTGATCAGCATAGGCACCCTCCCAGTTTAATACAAGTTTAGTAATATCAAATTGGCCTTCGAGGTCTACGGTTATTTGTTCGTATTGGTTAAATTCACTTGACCAGCGGGTCGTTGAGTTGCCGTCGATTGCTAGGTCTGCAGTGAAATTACCTTCTACAGAAGAGGCACTTGCTGTTTTGTTGAGTGCAATATCACGAGGAACGTATAGTTCAAATACTTGTTCTTCACCGGTACTTGATAATAAGAAATCTCTATTAATAGATTTATACCCTGCAGAATAAATTTTAACATTCATATCATCAGCTATGAGTTGAATATCAAAACGCCCATTGGCATCAGTTGTAATAGTTTCCATAAAATCAAATGTGTTAGAGTAGGTTATTTCAGTATGTGCAAAAGGGGCCTTTGTGTAACCATCGCGTACCAATCCATGAAAACGAGCGGCTTGATATATGGAAATAGACCCAGAATTATGTACCCACGTTTGAGTTCCGTCAGTATAAGAGATAGAATAGTTGTGTGGTACCTGTTCAGAACAAGTACTTGTGTTGATGATAAACTTTTCCAAAGGTCGGAATCCGCTACCCGGTGGAACATCTCCAACTGATATCGATTTCCGAATATATTGAATACATGGATCAATAAAATTAATTTCAGCAGTTACTCCTAAAGCGTTCATGCTGCCTGTATTTGAAACCATAGTCTCAATGGTTAATTCCTCATGTGGATTCCATACTCCATCATTATTACCATTAATATCACTGACAACCTGTACCCCACTCCTCAATACTGCTGGCTGACCGTCAACTGGCAAACGAAGTGCGGGGTCACCGAATAAAGTGCTCATATACATAACTTTTAAAGCTGAAATATCACCCATTCCTGCAAGCCATGAACTACTTTCGACACTATAGGCATTGACTCGTCCAAGCTCCATAAACGGATGCTCTACATTTTTATCTACAAAATGGCGATGTAACCGGTGACTTGGCCCATCATAGGTTGCGATATCATCATTACGATACCCCAGGCCATTGTGGGTATTGAGTACCGCAGCCAAAAATCCACTCGGTTCCGAAGTCATCATTCGTTCACCTACGCAATCTTGTGTGAAATCCCCTGTTTTACAAGATACCGAATAAAGAAATGGAAAACTGTGATTAGTGAGGGACCGTTCATCATCCAAAACCATTTTCATTAATAGATAAGAATTCCCGTGTCCGATATGGTGATATTGACCATATTCATTATTATTAATTGAGTTAATTATTGTTGAGGCGTTCCATGGTGTTTCATAATCAGAGAGATAGCTGGTGGCATAGCGTTGGTTTAATCCCATTGTATTAATGCCTAGTGCACTACTTCCCTCCATGAGTGTTGTTAAACCGACACGGGAATATTGAAAAATACCGACTCCAAATGCTTCCCCCAGATATTCTCCTACGGTATGTACGTTATTGTAAAAATCAGAATTGGGCATTATATCAAAATGTACATGTTTATAAACCCAATTAGACATTTCCCATGGATTTGCTGCTGGGGTACGTCCTATGCTAAATTCAGAAAATAAATCCGGGAGTCCGCCATACTCTCCATCATCAGTTTCACCATAACTTCCATTGTTATTATAATCATAAGTGCCACCCAAACATTGATAATACATATCACTGGCAAACGACACCCCTGTTTCAGGGGTAAGAAGTCGTGCGGGTACCACATTGACATCACCAGCGAGAAGAACGTATGTTATTCCCCAAGTGTTATAGGCATCAATAAGAAAATTTCGTATCTGTTCTTGATTGTCAACTCCGGTATAATTCGCATAAATATCTTCGACCGTAACAATTTTAGTTGGGTATCCCTTAAGAGTTTTCTTTGCTGCAAAATTGTGAATGGTGTATGTCTGGGTTGAATTGTAAATCTCCTGGTTTGTAATGATGATATATTTATAACTTTCCATTGGATTTACAAGAGCACTTGCATAAGGGATTACAGTACTTTCTGCATTGGGAATTTGTGGTTCTGAAAAGGTTTCAAGAGCCTCTCTATTTTCAACAATAAAATCTTCCATGGTTTGTTCGTCAACAAAGGTAGACAATTGATGTGGTACACTTCTTCCTGCTAATAAAGGTGCTGCAGTTGTTTTGTCCTGAAGTTCAATCAGTACTGTAATATTTTTGAAACTGGTTACCTTTCCAGATAAGGGCTTATACATTGCAGGATAGAGTGTAAAAACAGCCAACGAAACCCCACGTTTGTTTTCAATTGAATAGGGGCTGTAGGCGCGGGATGGAAACGAATCATCACTTTCATATATGCGATTTAAGCGAGGAGTTTTCCCCTTAACGTTCGTTAATGATACATCAACCGCCTGAGATCCATGGTTGAGTTCAATATATTCATTAAACTCATTTTTGCCACTTCGCTGCACTGTAATACTTTTGACTTCTTTTCCTTTTGGGAGAGCGACACTTACAGGGATTGCCGGTAGTATCGGCTCACCGGGCTGTTGCATCAATTGTGCATTACCGATGTGGAGGTCTGAGAGCGCAGTTCCGTTATGCTTCTTCAATAACTTTTTCACTTGTGCCTGAGGAAGTATATACTTAAGTCTGATACTGTTTTCTGTCTGTTTGACATTTACCTTTATTGCAGGAGCGTTATCCGGTTCAATTAACGATGCTACTCCACGCCACTGTTCATTTGCACTCAGAGTAGATGCGAGGAAAAACAATAAAAAAAACATGTATTTTCTCTGGAAACCAGCTGTAACTTGCCTGATACTATTATACATATGTATGTCCTTTAATTAGATAAGGGCTTATAAATAGAAACAAAACGAACGTTTTATTTCAATCACAAATGAAGGAGCGCAATAAGTGTTTTCTGGCTGTGAACAGCTAAAAAAGAATGTATTTGCTGTTTTTTCTCTTACTACCCGATCCAATAGTTCGAGTATCACTGTGATTTGCTCCCCGCGCGACCGAGTAAAGCGCTACCATTTTGTAAAAAGAGTGGATGAATGATAATTATACTTGCCGTTATGTATCGATCGTTGTATATTTGGCTTATGGCACGACCAATTGAATATGATATGGCTAAAGTTCTCAAAAGTGGGAGAAGCGTTTTCTGGAAAAAAGGATTCGCATCGACCGGTATGAGAGACCTTGAGAAGGCTACAGCCCTGAGTACACGGTCTTTTTATAACCTTTTTAAAAGCAAGAATGGTTTTTTTAAGGCGGTACTTGATGACTATCATACGGAGTTTCTTTCTCAGGCTAAAGCGGCCATGAAAAAGGGGCGAGGGATACCGGCTATTCATAGTTTTTTTGCGGTGCTCGGAACAAATCAGCTTCAGAATGGCTGTTTGTTTATTAATACTTTAAATGAAATTCATCTTATTGATAGCAAAAATAGCGCAACCGTAAACCGACATTTTAATGGACTCGAATCACTTTTTGCACAAAAGCTACAAGAGGCTGTTGATGACGGTTTTTATAGTGGTGATCCTGAGGTGAATGCCGCAATGATCGTAGTGTTTATTCAAGGGGTAACTAACTACTCAAAGCATAATCCTGAAAAGGTGGGGGCGCTTTTTGATGACTTTTTCAAGCGAATGGAACTAGTATAAAAAAATTTGATTAATAATGTATCGATCGTTACATAATTAAATATTTGATAACCAACAATAATAACTAACAAGGAGTACCAATGAAAAAATTACTAAGTATCACAATAACAGGACTAACACTACTGGCAGTTGTCGGCTGTTCAGGTTCAATGAACATGCGCCAATCTGATTCTACACGGTATAATACTATGTACGATCATGGAGATAGAACGATAGGTAAGTATAATGTTAATAACTACACTAATGCTCCGTTGCAGATTGTCAAAATGGTGCATCTTAAAGTGCCAACTGCCAAAGCGTTTGATTTGGTGGCAAAAGACATACCCCAGTGGTTTGATGGTATATCTGACCTGGTATGGGATCACTCTAAATCACCTTCAGGCGAATTTGGTGCGGGATCAACACGTATGTGCAAAATTGATGAGGATACAGTATATGAAAATATTCGTGTATGGGAGGATGGTAAAATATATGCGTATCAAATAGATATGGAGCGTTCGACTTCGGGGTTTCCAATGTCTGAACATGTAGGGTTCTTTATTGTAGAGGATGATGGAATGGGTGGATCAATCGTAACCTGGCGTCAATATTTTAATAGAAATGTGCATGTGATGTCACCAGTATTGGCATGGATGCTTGATAATAAGTTTATGACACCGGCTCTTGAAAAGTTGAGTTCATTATATGGTGGTCAGTTAATAGAGCCCAACATATACCCAGAGCTATAAATTAAATGTGAACTGTGTGACGTTACGGGATCTCCATGTCTGAGGCTGACACAGGATCCGTCAGACTTTAAGTGTTATGGGTGCTTACGCTGGGGAAGCACTGCAGGTATTGAATGATGAAAATAAGTCAATAAAGGGAAGTAAATGATGTTAAATCAAAAATATGGTAATTCATCTGCTTACAGTATTATGTTCATTAATTAATTTTGGTTAAAATTTAATTGAGGAAAAAAAATCTATGAAAAAGCTTACCCTTTTATTTGCCCTATTACTCATAATTGGCTGTGATTCAAACCCAAGTTCTCCAATGGTAGTATCAGAAAATACTTCTGATGACGGAGTTGCTAATGTAACGATTATGTTAAGCAAGGTTGGCGCCTTTATGAAAAGACAGTCAGCAAAGCAAGACATGGTGTCAGAGATTCAGTTGGAAAAACTCTTTATTACCTTACGATCTGATAGCAACGATTTGATTCTTGATACCATCAATATTTCTGGAAATGATCAAATTATTGTTACTAAAGCATATGCTGGATTGGCATCTGATCAACAATGGAGTGTCACTGCAATGACTAAAGATAGTTTAGGGGTGATAATTCATAGTGATGCAATGCGGTTTAATGTGGCCCAAGGTGACACTGTTGATGTGAGACTTGATATGCAAGCGAACTACTCAATGCTCAGGGCTTCATTTTCACCTATTAAAGATAGTGTGACTCGATTAGAGGTTGTTATTGATTCTAATGCAGTGGTGTCAAAAAATATTCTCAAGCAGAGTAATATTGGTGGTGCTGAGTATGTCTCTTTTGATTATGTTGCGGTATCTTCGGATACGATGTATTCTGATAACCGAACCATTCAATTGAATGCTTATGGAGAATATAATGATGTAGAGATGTTGTTATATACTGGTGCAATAAGTATAGAGGTTATTTCTGGAATTGACTCGTCGTATAATATAGTATTGAATTGGGTTGGACCTGAGGATACTACGGCCACTATTGATATGGCTGTTATAGTAGGGAGAATTGGAACCATTTACATAGATGGTGAATTAGAAACGATAATAGATAGTACTATTGTTGATACTACAATAATTGATACCGCCATAGTAGACACTACGATAACCGATTCAACAATTATTGGCCCAACGCCAAGTCCATTTCATGCATACTTCAAAGAAAAATTTTCAATTGATTCAAATGATATTCTCCAGAATGCATTTACAGCGTACTATTTCAAAGATGTTGCAGACTCATCACTTGTAGCTATTGATACAGTGGATGTTCCGTCTATTAATTATAGCTATAGTAGCTTTCATAATATTGGATCAGAAGATTTTGCAGCGTTCTATATTGGTGATCTCTTTTATACAACTGATACTGATGTAGAAATAACTATTGATCAAAGTTGGTCAAATACCATTATCTATATTAATGGTGTTGAAGTAATCAATGCGAGCTCTAATACAACATTAGCATACACTTTCTCAGCAGGGCATAATATTGTTGAGGTCGTGTACTACAATAACTGGCATACCACTAATGTGAGTGTCAAGTTTGAAGAAGCTCTTCCTATTGCAACCCAAAATAGTGCTACAGCACTTGTTGCGCCTTATGCTGATGTTGATATTTGGTATGGGGGACTCTATGAGTGTTCAGATAGATATAGTATCTGTGATATTTCTTTAGATTCTACAAACAAGCCTACAGTGCTCTTCCTCGCGTCATATCATGCTGCGGATTGGGATTTTACAGGTGAAGATTTGAGCAATGTTATCGGTATCTTTGTGGGAGACTATTCCCCTTCTTCGAGAGTTGTTGGGGTGGGTGACTCTATTCCGGTATTTAATATCGCTGGGTATGGAAGTAACTATGATAATCGCTATGAAGCAAGCGTAGTAGTAAATGACTTAACAGGAAGAACTCTTACTGGCTTTTCAGGTGAGTATTCAGGGAATTCTCTTGTTTTAGAAAATAACTAAATTTTGATAATATAGAATATGACATAAAAAACGGCCCGCTCATTGAGCGGGCCGTTTTTTTGTAGGTGTAAAGTGTTTCTATTTAAATCGGACTTTTCCCCAAATAGGGAAGTGATCAGTGGGCCAGCCGCCATCAATCTGGTCATGGTAAATATCCGCGTCAAGAGTTGTATACTCTCCACCACCGACTAACACAAAATCTATTTTAGCACCTTCGAATCCTCCGCCAAAGCCATGAAAACCTTTAACATCATTTCTGTTGGGCCAAATGTCACGGAAGGTATCGGTCATCTGGACGTCTCCTTGTTGAGTAAGGTACTTAATAGATGCATCGTATTCATCAACATTCAAATCACCGGTTACAATAAAAGGGACGTCTTGGTTGCTGCGCTGTGCAATACGAGAATCAAGTAAGGTCGCACTATTCATCCATGATGAGCCTACATAAGACCAGTGGTTATTATAGACATAAACCTGTTGTTGGGTCTCAGTATGCTCAAAGAGTGCCCACACGCAGGTTCTGAACCATTGTTGCCCCCACACAAGGGTTTGATTGTTTGCATCATCAGGGGTGTTGGTATAATGAAATTCACCTGTTTCAATAACTGATACTACTGCATTGTTATAAAGGATTCCAGTACCTTTAGCTGAGGCTAATTTGTAGCCTGTCAGGGCAATAAGGTCATCAACTTGGTAGTCGCTGGGCTCTTGTAGGCCAATGATATCAGGCTTGTGTAGCTCAATAACTTTTTGACAGCGCCCTTTTCTTGAGTTCCAATCATTGGGATAGCCGTCGTTTGCATCGCCTGTCCGTACATTAAATGACATAATATTGAGTTCAAAAGTAGTTGGGGTTTCGATTTCAGAACTTGAGCTCAATGTTGAAGAACTTGATTCCGATATGATGGTATCACTACTTGATCCGGAGCTTAATTCGCTACTTGATTCCAGGGCCGATGAACTTTCAGGGGGAGTTTTTACTGCTGATGAGCTATTATTTTGTGAGGAGATGCTGCTGCTTGACTCTCGTTCACTGGAACTTTCGGGCTGTTCCTCGATATCTGACGAAAAGTATTCGCTTGATGACTCCTCTGGTGATAAGAAGCTTGATGATGCTCCCGCGTCTTGTTGGGGCTCTGGGTCGGTCCCCAAGCATCCTGCAAGGAGTGTAATGGAACATAATGTTACAATCTGTTTTCTCATGTAAATAGCCTCGTCTATACTGTTTTAAATCCATAAATGGATTGTGATGTAGCACCCCTAAAAAGTTCGCATGAGTATAAAACATGCCCTTGTCTCAAAATGAGTAAAACACCGATAGTTTGTTGTGTGTATTAGTAATCTATATTATTTATTCCATGGAATGAGATTCATGGAGGTCTTTAATCTTATTGATAGTACGAATGATTCCCTATAGATAGATTCTACGTGCCTATATGATCAATTTTTAAGAAATCACAACAACCGTTCGGCGTTTTGAGTAAAAACAGTGATAATCTTCTGGGTTTCTCTATGTATGAGCCGTATGAGATTATTGATTTGGTAGGGTGAGATTTGGTTGGCGACTATGCCATATTCTGCGGGTTTGAGAGGTGCTTTTGATGATGCTTAGTGATGAAAAAACGGGAATTGATGACTCATTCCCGATAAGTAACTCAGTGCTGTCGCGCTATTATGCATTCTTCTTTTTGTCTTTTTTCTCTTGTTTTTCTTTACGTTTTTCTTTTAATGTTTTAGTGGCTTCTTTTTTATCAGTTTTCTTAGCGTCTTGACCTTTTGCCATGCTGTATTCCTTTTGGTTTATTGACTTTAAAAGAGTATAGAAAGTAATGAAATAGAATGTGAATTTATGTTTAATAATCGCAATAAAGATTAAAATAGGGGGTATTATTCGTTTTTAGGCATTTATGGGGTATATTAAAGAGGTACGTGTTTGGTGAAGGAGGACAGTATGTCACGCAAATACTCACAATTCAAAACATCCTGTGAAATCTTTAAAGATGCAATCACAGAACAGCGAATTCCGATGCCCGCACAGAAAACACTCCTAAAATGTGATCATGATATTGATACACTACTTTCCCTTTCGAAGGACTCATACATGAAGTACCCCGATAAGTATGAAGGAAAACGTGTAGATATTGAACGTTTGTATTGGGATTGGGATAAAAATTGATCGGCGTTCTATTGCGCCGTAGCATAAAATATGCAAGTAGAGTTGGTGTTCACTTCGTTTGCAACAGTGGTGTTTGTTTGAATGATATAAAAACCTTGGTCTAATTCATTACCGAATGGAAACATTGGTTGCACAGAATACATGCCTTGATTTGAGTAGGGATCTTCCGTATAAGTATAATCGCTGCTGAATATGTAGTGTCCCTGTATATCATAAATAATTACTTCAATTGATACGGTATAACGTTGCGTAGTTGTTGAAACTGATGTTTTGCTTAATGAAGAACTAATAGGGTTTGATGTTGTGTCTGGACAGGTTGTAAGTATGCGTTCAAAAGTCTCATTGTCAATAGAAGGGTTAGGCTCTTTCGAGTCGCTTGAAAATAGGCATGCTTGTACAGTGATACTCACAATACAACAGGTAAGAAGTGATAAAAGTAATTTCATTTTAAACCTTAATGTGATGCTAAGAATAGTTCAAAAATACTATTCTGTTCTGAAATGGTAAAGGGTTCAATGGGGTATGGCTGAGTGATTTCTGAGTTGGGGCACTATACCGAAGATGAATACAATCTGTAAAAACATTTTATATATTCCGTGCCCATTGCATTGAGAAAGGTATTTGGTGTAATGGAATTATCTGCGTCCAATTTTGGGGAAGAGGGCACGTACACATACATATATGCACACAACATGGAGTTACTATACATAATGAAAAAAAAGTTAATAGGAACACTTGGAATACTAGTTGCAGTACTACTCATTGGGGCTTGTGATACTACACTTGCAACGGTAGAATCACCAGACCATGAACCACTTCACTATCAAAGGCCTCTTGCAAAGGTGAGTGCTACAGCGTCGAGCGTTGTTACAGAAGTAAGTAATTCTTCAATAGAGCTTACTTACCAGAGTGTCGGTACACCCTATGCATATGTCTATATGGATGGGCAAATGGTGCAACAGGGATGGATGGAGGCTTCAAATGGGCAATATGCTATTGTATTTGATGGATTTACAGCTGGGGATGAACTAGACCTATTCATTTATTACAATAATTTTGAAGCGAATACTGGTTTTTTTCACTATTCATTTTCAGGTGATGCGGGAGGCCTTGGTGTTCTTGAAGAGGTGGGGCGACACGACCTTCGCTTTTCGATACAAAGTAGTGGTAATGCCTATCTGTATGTTTTTAAAAATGATCAGGTCTTTCATCAGTCGTGGATGGATAATAGCAGTAGTAACCAGTATAGCAAAACCGTAGGTGGCTTAAACTATGGTGATGACATAAAGTACTGGATATATTATGATAATAATGGAAATAATACCGGGTACGTAGACTATACCTTTGATGGAAGCTCTTTTCCTGATGGGCCAACGGCGTATCCTGGATACACCGGAATATATTCTGGTTATACCCTAGTAATTGACGAACGCTTTGATGGAAATGATATTAATAATGCTCTCTGGGCTAAAGGGGATGGTGGAGTTGGAGGGGAAACCATGTGCCGCTTTCAACCTCAAGGTGTTGAAGTAAATAATGGTACCATGAAAATGACAGTTCGGAATGAGTATGTTGCGGAAAGTTGGTCATACGATCATGGGAAAATGCGTCGAGCCGAAAACTACTCGTGTGGAGAGCTTCGTACCAAAAATGAGTACCGGTATGGACGCATTGAAGCACGCTATAAGTTACCGACAACTCCTGCGACGGGGTGTATCCAGTCGCTCTTTACGTATGATACGGATTATGATGAATGGGTTGAGCTTGATGTTGAATTAGAGTGTGGAAGACCAGGAACAATGCAGTCAAATTATATCTACGGTGAAGGTGCAAGTACTTGGAATTGGGAATGGCAGGCTACTCGTACGTGGGGCGCTTGGGAGAGAGTTCATACAACTCCAAAATCACAAAAAGAATGGATCACTTATGCGATGGAGTGGACTCCTTCATATGTAAAGTGGTTTATGGATGGTGTTGAAGTAAGGCATATGGATGCTGGGATGATTGACTGTTACCCTAACTGTATTGCTCCTGCCATACGTTCGGCACAGCTACCGAATCATTTTACAAAGATTATGATGAATTTTTGGATTCCAAATTATGGTGTTGGACCAAATTTTGGGGGTGATCCTTCCGGTAATCAATATCCAATGGTTACTGAGTACGATTGGTTTAGATATTACTCACTCAATGGTTATTAATATCATACTTCTTACATTATATTGAGAAACACAAGATGGTTTTGATATATCTAAAGGGCAGAAATAATCTGCCCTTTTAAAAAATGTTATCTAATATACTTCACATACAAAATTCTATTGTCAGATACCAGATGTAATGAGTTATTGGTTAAGTGTGCTCTGTCATACTCGCCAATCTTCTGTCCAAAGAGTGTATAGACGTCGACTCTTTGGGCATTACTTGGTATTGAGAGTTGTTGTGATGGGCTGATAATTTGAGACCATTGATCATTTGATCGTATGGTGAGAGATGCAGTGGCATCACTACTTTGCATCATACTCGATGAAAGTGGTGAGGTGTCGTCACATGAACTACTTGACATTTCACTTGATACATAATCACTTGATGATTGTTCCATTGGTTTATCTTGTGCTTCAAATCCAATAGTGACTGATTCTATGGTGACACTCCCTTCTGTTGCCGCAACACGGATACCATGTATTGTGGTTTCTTTACATATAAAAGTGTTTGGGATAGAAACTGTTGCCTCTCCATCACCGAGTAACGATCCACTGAAAAAGGTGTTTCCTTGTACATCAAGGATAAATGTAGCTGGTGCGCTACTTGATAGATTTAGAGAAAGAGTACATTCACCATAAGAAGGAGTACGGAACAGGTATCCTACTGAATAACCAGCTTCATTGGCTATTACGGTGAAAGCACCCGTTCCATCAGGGTTAGGGCTTTCTATTGTATGCATGTCAAAAGCGAATCCAGGAATAGTGACGGGAGCCATTGGGCCAAATGTAGGTTCAGGAACCGTCTCTGCAGCGAGGTCAAGTACCGCTCTGTATTGAGGTGATCCGGCTAACCCGGTCTCTCTATTGTAGGCTCCCCAAACAACAGGTCCTTCATTGTTGAGTGCTAAGAAGGCAAACATACTCCCTCCTACTTGGGCAAATGCTTGCACGTGATTATACGACTCTTCATACATGCGTTCGTCCCAGTGTATTGAACGATAGAGCTCTTCATCATCAGTAAAGTGAGGGTGATTGTCACCTTCATAGGCAAGGAACTCCAGTCCAAAACCATGGGCCCAGGCAGCCTCTGCAAATAAGTTTTCAGCAAAATGCACTTCGTTCCACTCGCCATCATTCCAAATGGTTTCATTGGTAGGGAGGTGATCTTCTCTATGTGACCAATAGGCACTACTGGAGCCGCCAAAGAAATAATAATTGACTGTATGTACATCTGTCCACTCAGAACGGGAATCTTTACCACCATAGTAACGGTCGACAAAGAGAAGTGTCCGTGAGACGAGATCAATCCACCCTTTTTGCCAACAGATGACCGGCCGAATTTGGCTCATCATGCGATCGTCACCAAAGACCTCCCTAAAAATTGTACTCATCGTTACAGAGCGCATTGCTTTATAACGATAGAGTAGTGATGAAGGGTCTGATTCTCCATCAAAATCGAGGGGATGGCCAAACGTTTGAGCTTGATCGTAGACCCATTGAGTTTGTGGAAACCATCCGCCCCAATTCCAGACTTCATTGGAGTATTCTACATATAATTTACTCGTGCTATTCAGTGGTTCAACTGAGGTTGAACCATCTCGAAAGAGAATCGCTAAATTACGCATATACTGATCGGTTACTTTATGAGGCACACAGATCCACGCATCTTTCTTCGTGGCGTTGGCTAATTTGATTATAGACTCCCATGCAGAATAGTAGTGTTCAACATGTTGTGATGCATAATTCCAAGGAACGGTCTGCTCCCAAAGGGAATCATTACTTCCGTTGGTATTGGTCCAGCCCATAAAGCGAATAGTGCTATAGGGGGCAAGTCGTTCGATATACTCTCGAGAAAAATCTTCATCAAACCTATGGGATTCACTGCTGCCAGGGCTTACTGGCCTCATCATTTTAAGGTTTTTTACACCATCTTGGGTATTGGTAATGGCGATGATTAATGTTTCAGTGTCAGGATTTGTTATGGTAAGTGTTGTGGATGTTATATTTGTAGTTGGGTCATAGGTGTGGGGGCCAATGTCAGATCCCCATGAGCCAAGTTCCCCTACACCTTCAAAGCGAACCGCATAGGTGCCATGTATTTGTTTCTGTCCATCAAAGACTAAGACTTGAAAATCACTGAGCGGCCAGCCGTTAGAATCATTCTCAGTGCTATTTCCCGTTTCTGGAACTTGCGCTTGGTACATGCGGGCTGTTTTGATTATGTCAGCAAAAGGTTTATCACCATTCCAATCTATGGTTCCACCGGTATTCATGCCAATAGAGTAGGTTGATTGTGTTGCGGTAGGAGGTTCCCGTGAAGGGACACTGGATGAGCTTATTAAAAGATCGGAAGAAGAGAATGGTACTTGGGTATATGAACTACTTGACGAGAGTGGTATTTCGGTATATGAGCTGCTTGATGATAGTGGTGGGTTCTCTTGACTACTTTCTATTAATAGGGATGATGAGCTTTGGCTTGAACTTTCTACTGAGCTTAATGGTTCCTGGGGTGAAGGGAATACTCTACTGGTGCCGTCAGGATGATTAAATGCGGTTAGTTCATTCCAGATGTAAGTTCTGATAGAAGAGTAATGGTCAATAATTTGTTGGGGTATAAGGTTCGGAGCTATGTAAGATTCCGGGATTGGTTCTTCAAAGAGAGCAGAGTAGTGGATAAGTGCCGCGAGGAAATATAGGCCGGGCATACCATGGGGGGCATCATCTTCGTAGATGTCGGTTAAAGGTATTGTGTTCAGGGCGGGGATCGTTTGAAAAAGTCCACTGATGATGGGACCCACAGGGATCATTAATACGGGTGCACCGTTAACTTCAGCATTGACGAGGTCTTGTAAGTCGACCCACCAATCATGGAATGCACCGCGAGTATGTGCATGGTAGGTAACCATATCCGATGCCGTTGGAGGGTATTGAGGGAAGCCCTCTGGCCAGTTTTCATATATATAAAAGGCGACGTTTGGCTCTTGACTTCGTGTGTAGTTTAGAATTTTGATCGTCGATTCTGTTGGGGTTTCCCCGTCATACACTGTTGTAACGGGTTGCCCTTGGGTGAAATTGGGGTGAGTGAGTATCACGCTCGTATAGTCGCTGTGTCCAAAGGTTTGATTCCAGGCACTCGGAATACTGTCAAAAGAAAATTGAGGATGGGGCGGGATGCGGTGATAAGATGGTTGCCCAAACTGACCATCGGTGGCCCATTTTTTTCCACCTGCGGTTGCGAGCCTTCCAAGCCAATAAGGTATATTTGATGTTGATGAGTGAGCACCAAGGGTGTGTGAGACCAAGCTGTGTCCAAAGAAATATGATCGCTGTTCTTGTCCATCGTCGGCTCCGATTCGAATAGCATAGGAATCGGGTTCAGGTGATTGGTTACCTGCTGCATCATGGGCGTATACTTGTACATGATATACAGCAGGAGAAAGTTCGTCATAGCTTATTGTGGTGGCGGTTGTTCGTTGGTAATTATTCCAGCCGTTTTGTGAAAAAGTATACACTGAATACTGAACAACACCCACGTTATCGAATGCAGGGTCCCAGGATATTGAAAACGAAGTTGTGGTTATGTCGTATGGTTGATGCCCTTCGGGTTGCGATGGCGATTCAATGTCTTGTGCATATGAACTTATACATACAGTAAGAATAATAAAAATAATGTATTGAATTGGTATGAGTGTAGTATGGTTTTTTGAGCGTGACATCATGTCTCCCCGGTCATTGATTTCACATTAAATATAAAGTAATGGATGTTTCAGAGGGGGAGTGGTTGCTTCCTGATAGGAAGGGGAGAATGGGTGAAAAGGGAATTATGAGGGTTTGGCCTATAGCTCAGAGATCATAGTAAATAAGCTGACATATAATGCCTGAAATATCTTTAATAATCGTTATTTATGGCATTTTTTGCTTAATAATTGGCCTTTAGGATGAGATTAATATAGGTTAGGTTTGGGATACACATACAATGTAGTGGTTTGACAACAGGTATAAAATGCTCTGGGGAGAGCGGGTTGGATAGCTCATTACAATAGCGTCAATCATGCTCAATACCATGGTACGCTCCGGGGAATTACATGACCTTTAAGATGCTCTTTACAATCACACTCTTGGTGTTGATTCCATATATTGTTTCGGCGGCAATTGAACAAAAAACGGGGCTGGTTCGTCCACTCGCTATAATTGTCGATTATCCCGATAAGCCTTTAGAAGATAATGAGAATACGTTAGAGCATTGGGAAGAAATTTTTAATGGTACCGGAACCTGGGATGAGGATCGTCGATCGCTCCGTGGTGCCTATCTTGATCAGTCCTATAATAAAATAGATGTTACCACTAAAGTACTGTGGCCTCCGTATCGTATGTCGCGCAATTTTGATGCGTATAATGAAAATACTAAGGATCAAATTTGGGAGGCGATTCAACATTACGATCCAACCTTTGATTTCTCTGAATATGATGGTGATGGTGATGGCAGTGTCGATGTCCTTATGTTTATTCATTCTGCTTATGGTCCTCCAGACCATAAAGGGTGCTGCTTGAATGAGATCGCTGATGGAGTCAGTTTTCAAGACCTTGTTTGGCAGGCGATCTACTCGCCTTGGCCGCCAATGGGGCCGGGGCTTTCAAGTCATGAATTTTCTCATGTCATTGGGGTCCCTGATTTTTACGACTATAATAGTGTCAATGGTGGTTCTGGTAAATGGATGGGGGGCGAGGTCTATTATGAAAGCGTCTGGAAGCCTGAACATATACCTGCCCCAGAGAGAATGGAACTTGGGTGGATTCGCCCAACGGTTCTTACCAGAAATGCGGTAGGGTTAAAAGCATACCCCTCTCATGCTTCGGATAGTGCCTTTTATAAAATCCCCATTCCAGGGGCTGATTCTTCTGAGTTTTTCACCCTACAAAGTGTCGTGCCCGAATCCTATAATAAAAACCTTCCTATGGAAGAGGGTGGGTTACTCATTTGGCATTACGATGGAACTATGGGTAATAATACCGTTGCAAAAGGAACGTCCCACCCCCGAGACCCGAACAGTCACTGTCGAGCGAGGGTGATGGAGGCAGATGGTAGAGATGACATCTGGTTTAAACAGAATGTGGGTGAGCAGAGTGACCTGTTCTATCCAGGGAATCTATTGAGTGATGGAGTATTCGGCCCTCATACAACACCAGCGGCCTTGAGTTACTATGACACACAAACGCGAAACTTTACAGTAACCGTAACCGACTTTACTGACGGAGTAGTGACCTTTGATATTGAATTTGATCCTCTTGCCGTCACGGGTATAACTATTTCCGAAAGTGAAATCACCATACTCAAAGGTGACTCGATGTATCTTCGTGCATCGGTGCTCCCCGTTGCCGCTACTGATAGCGTAATTTTGTGGGAAAGTTCGGATGTAACTATTGTGTCAATAGACTCAACGGGTACAATTGCTGGACTCTCTGGAGGGGTTGCAGAAATATACGGTACGACACGTGATGGTGCCTTTGAAGGGACTATAGTGGTGACTGTTGATGGCATGGTGCCAGAGGCACTTGTAGAGGATATAGAAGTGAGTGGTTATTCTGATTCTGGTTTTGTGGATCTATATTTAGATGGCAGCCTCAGTATCACGCCTAATGGCGAGATAGAAGAGTATATATGGATTTACGAAGGGGGCGTTGTTGATAGTGGTGTGGGACCTCAAGTGTCTCTTCCTTATGGTGAACATGCGCTCACTTTGGAGGTGGCTGATAGTGATGGGCGTCGAAATAGTACTGAGTTTACTGTAACGGTATTAGAAGTGTTTACTGAAAGTAGTACTGAGTCATCATCAGAATATGAGTATTCACCTAGGAATAGTTCTTCCTCTGGCAATGATTACACAGAGAGTTCAATGGTCCTCGAAAAAGAAAGTTCCCAAGGGACTGCTTCGTTGTTTGGGGAGTATTCGATGGTACCTCATATACAAGTGGTAACTCATGCGACGCTTCAGACAGGGCCTTTCACTGTGCCTGAAGGTGTACAGTCGGTAACACTGTATACGGTCACCGGTAAAAAATTGCGGAGTATATCTGTTGAGAATGGTGTTGTTACCATTCCCGAATATTTTTTACAAGGGGTTGTTGTATTGCGCTTTAGTAATCCTGTACAGTTAAAGTGATGATTCGGTACACTAAAAGGTGTACACTTATATATGTCTTGTGAGGGTTGTCATGAGTTGCGCAGCTGTAAAAGTTATTTTTTGGTTTGCGAAATAATTTAAGCAAAGTGAGGAATAATGCGAAGCTCAAAGAATAGTGTATGGGGTTGTATACTCTTTTTGCAGGGGGCGATCTTTGGTGCACAGTATACCATTGGTCCTGCTGAGATGTACGCAACACCCAATGCGCTTTATACCGCAAATATTGTGTCTACCGGTGATACTATCTCAATTGAAGCTGGTGAATATGTGGGAGTCGATGCACTTGCCCATTGGTCATCTGATAGTTTGCTCATTAGGGGCGTCAATGGCCGCCCTCATCTTAAAGTCTCAGGTGAATATATAATGGGGAAAGGGATTTGGGTTGTCTCAGGTGACTATATTACTATAGAAGATATTGAGTTTTCGGGGGCAAAAGTTCCTGATATGAACGGGGCAGGCATTCGACTCGAAGGGGCGAATGATACCATTAGAGGGTGTTCCTTTCATGACAATGAAAATGGCATTTTGACCATTGGAGCTAGTGAGGGAGACCTCGTTATTGAATTTACCGAATTTGGGTATAGTGGTCATGGAAATGGATATACACATAATGTGTATGTGGGAAACTATAAAAAATTAATCTTCCAGAATAATTATTCACACCATGCCCACGTGGGTCATAATCTTAAATCTCGTGCTGATTCAAATCTTGTTCTCTATAATCGCATCAGTGATGATGCCGATGGCTTTTCGAGCCGATTGGTTGATTTTCCTAATGGTGGATATAGCTTGCTGCTGGGGAATATTTTGATGCAGGGAGTGAATGCGCCGAATTACAATCTCGTAGGATATGGCCTAGAAGGACTTATAAATAAAGAACCCCATGAACTCTATCTCATTCACAATACGTTCGTTAATGAGAATCCTATAGCTGGAACCTTCGTGCACACAAAAAATGGGACTCAAAAAATAGTGTTGAATAACAATATTTTTACAGGTGTGGGAACAATTTTAAATGGTGAAGGTTATAGTGGAGAGGGAAATGTTATTGAACCTTCAATTGAAGACGTTGGGTTTGTGAACGCATCACAATTTGATTACCGGTTACTAGAGACCTCTCCAGTCATTGATGCTGGTACTGTACTCGAAGAATCACTCATTCCTCGTTTTGAATATGTGCATAAGGCCAATGCAACAATCAGGGTCACCCAAGGAGTTGTTGATATTGGGGCATATGAATATCTGAGTGAAAATAGTGATAGGGATGATGTGCAGGTGTCTAAAGGCAGCAGTAGTGAAGCTCTAGAGGGAGTGTCTCATGAACAGCTTTATTTAAGTTCGAGCGAGCACGAATTCTCTCCAAAAAGTATTGAGCAAATGAGTAGTTCAATTGCCTTAGTTGCCTCTTTAGAACGAGATGAAAATCGTAAAAAAGCTGTGTTATTGCCGTTTATTAATGGGGGGGATGGGCTTGTGGTGCGAGTGCCAGAAGGAAGTAAGAAATATACTGTATACTCTGTGAGGGGTGATGTTGTACATGAAGGATTTGTTGGCGGTTCTCGTAATATTACTATTGGAGCTCGTACGGTCTCCGAGATAGTATTTGTTCGGTTTCAGTGAGGTGGAGTGGGGGACTGCTCTCTGGCGTCCGTACACTAAAATAAGTACGAAAAACGCAATTAATTATAATGTTCTTTGAATATGATACTGAAAATTCTTACATTGATAGGTACAGTGTCACAGAAAGATAGGTTCAATGTCCCTTAAAATTAAGGTTAGAGACTATGTTGACTATGTTGTTTTCTTAAATGACTGGTTTGTAGCTAAAAAAGAGCAGTCAGCTGCGTTCTCTTTTAGGTTGTTTGCTGATGCTGCGCAATTTAAATCAAAATCTCATATGGCCGAAATTATAAAGGGTAAGAAACAACTTTCGCGGAAGTCAATACTCAATGTTGCCCATGCCATGAAGCTCAATGATATAGATATTGAATATTTCAGTCATTTGGTTCATTTTCAGACGGCTAAATCCGTGACTGAAAAAAATATCTATTGGAGCAAGATCTGTGAGATGCAGCTACCGTCTTTGGCAAAGAGGAAAACGTTTAGAGAATATTCATTTTTAAGTAACTGGTATAATATTCCTATTAGGGAGATTCTAACGGTTGTTGATTTTAACAATGATTTTCGGTTTTTAGGTAAACAAGTCTGGCCCCCTATATCTCAAAAACAAGCTAAAGAAGCTGTAGAGCTGTTAGTAGAACTGGATATGGTTGAAAAAAGTGGACCACTGTATATACAAAAGAGTTTTGATATACTCGTTGATCCTGTTGTGAAAAAATTAGCTTACCATAATTATCAAAAAGAGATCATTGGTCTCGGCGCTGACGCTATAGATGACTTAACAGATTTGAGACGCTATACTCAAACAATCAGTTATGGATCAAACCCTATTCTTAATAATAAAATTAATGTCTTGATTGATTCGTTTGTTGGTGATCTCTATCAATTGGTTCAGCAGTATCCAGACGTTGATGAGGTAAAACAATTGAATTTACAGGTTTTCTCTTTAAGTAAACAAAATTTGACAGGAAAAAAGAAAGAACGATGATCTATATACTCATTTCGCTGATAACACTCTTCATTGCCTGCTCCACCGATACGGTGCTCCCCTCTAATCAATTTACTGGTATTGTTGTGGTTGGAGATAACCCGGTGGCCTCAAAAGTTGCCCTTTATGAACGGGATGCATCAGACTCTGCTCTCTATATTATCGAAACGGATTCTACTGGGATCTTTCAGTTGGGCGATGTACCTGATGGAGAATACCGCATGGTTGTTCGGCAGCAGTGGTTTTTTGGTGAAATTATCGATTCCATCAAAAAAGATGCTTCGGATCGCTTTCTCACGGTATCCCTTTCACCTTTTAAAATATTGCCCCTGAATGTTTCAGGGAGAGTCACGAATATTTCATGGTTTGGTGATTCGTTGCCAGCCTTTAAAGAAGATAGAAGTGTACTCTATATCGATGACCGAATAGTACACTGTACGTTTCATTTGAACTCGGGTGATAGTGCCTATACCATTCAGGATGTTGGTGATAGTGTTATCGTTTCGGCAGGAAGTGATTCAGTTGTGTACCTTGATACTTTTGATTTTGTGGTACCGAGTGAGAATGCAAATGTATCAAGTGATCAGGAGAAATTATTGTCGAGTAGCTCTCAAGTATCTTCCTCCATTGGAGAGGTGAGTGTCATCTCATCATCATCATCATTAGTATCAGTATCAGTTATAGCCCCTGTTCAGTCATCACAAGATAAAGGGTTTGTTAGTTCATCTATTGTGAGTTGGGATTCAACCAGTATAATCGTACCTCATTCGAGTTCAAGTAGAGCGAAGGATGATGAAATCGAATTGCCAGAAGCTCAGATTGACGCAGGGTACCCTTATGGACTTGGCATACGTAAAGACGATACACAGGGTAACTTAGAAGGGTATTGGTTGTGGAAAAAGGGAACCATTGATGCGCCACCCTTTGTTGCTGAAAAAAATGTTGTGTATCGATTTTATGAAGATCAAGTATTGATTCAGAGAAAAGATAGCAATGATATGCATAAAGAGTTGTGGCACTGGAATGGTATTGATACCTTACATCTTGCTGAGTTTGATTCGATTCCCTATGGGGGGAATGTTCACTTTTGGGGTGATAAAATATTCTATGAAGGTACTCTGCCCGACACTTCAGAGATCAGTGTACTCTATCCCTATGACTTATCAGAAAACTTTATGGGGCAGCCTCTTACCGCACTGCCCAATCAAGTTGTCACTGATAGTATACTGGTCGCTGTGGATGAATTTGATGTCATTCAATATCGTTATGTAAATAAAACAGATCAGTCCTATAGTGAGGTGGGGACTGTCTTTAATCTACAAGCGTATGGAAGTCAGTTTGCCTATAGTTATTTTTTTGGTAGCCTGTATACGGTTAAATTATGGGACTCCTATGGAGGTGCATATATAGTCGATGAGGGTATGCTAGCGAATGATAGTGGCACTTCTCCAGTCCTTTCATTGTTTAAAGGACTTCTTACCTGGGAGATGCCTCTTTCAGTTGACCGTTCAGAAATTCGGATGTTGGTCGATGGCGTTGTAGAGACAATTGCTGAGAGTGATCGGTTACAGCATTTGATTACCGCTGATACTGAAGTACTCTGGGTTGATAAGAAGGGGACCTTTGTACGATATTTTGAGAATAGTGTTGATACCCTCTTTCAGGAACCCTTGAATAATGGTTCGAACACCCCAAGGTATATCAAAATGGTGGCACTCATTAATGGTATTATATTATACGAAGTAATTGAGAGCGCAGGTTTATCTGAAATATATGTGTACGAGATGGGTTCAAGCACTGAGGGTCATAAGATGTTAGATGGAGGATTGATTCCCTCTCAGGGGACTCCATACAGTTATCGACCCAATCTTAATTGATTCTTAACTCCCTGTTGTTGTTATCCTTCGGTATTACCTGTTGCGGTAGCTGAATGAGTATACTGCTGATTGGTAGCTTTTAAGGTCATACCTTCTCCATTACAATAGTTTCAAGGTTCATTGTGTTATTTCGTACTGTGATGTATCAAAAGTAAAATGAATGTGTCTGATGTTCAGTAAGATGTTTACAGCTTTATCAATAATCGTACACAACTAAGAGTACGGAAGTACACTAAAAGGTGTACGGTAAGTACGGTTTTAACTGAGCGTACACTGGAGTAGGTTTTTCAGGATTCTTAACTTTGTAGTTGAATACAGAGATGTGCCCACAACAGTCATCTTTGGAAAACTAACCTGAGGATTTATGACGCTCCAATTATTTTGTTCCATTATCACCCTTGCTCTATTACTTCCAAGTACACTCTTTGCTGCTCAAGGAATACTGTCAGGGGCGGGGACAGAGTTATCCCCGTATCTCATTGAGGATTTCGCAGACTTAAATGTCGTTAAGAATGATCTGCAGGCGTGGTATCGTTTAGAGCGGTCGATTGATGCTACACCAACACCCCAAGGATCGAGTTCAGGATTTTTACCGATTGGTAGTTCGAATGCGCCATTTGTGGGTAATTTTAATGGTGGAGGGCACCAGATTCATGGAATCACGATTAATAGAGGGGGGAACAGTAGTGTTGGACTCTTTGGGTTTGTGGGTGATGATGGAATAATTGATAATCTCAACATAACCGGAAAAGTTTACGGGTATCAATACGTTGGATGTGTCGTCGGCTATAATAAGGGGATAGTGCGTAATGTTGCTGCTCAGTGTGATGTATATGGTAGACAGGGATATACTGGAGGTGTTGTAGGATATAATACTGGTACTATTGAGATGGTCAGTGTGTCAGGAATAGTCTCAGGGGGGAGCTCCTATATCGGAGGTGTGTGTGGCTATTCAACAGGCGCTATTTCGAAAACAGTCTTTTCGGGTAAGGTACTTTCAACGCGCTCCTATCGGGGAGGCATTGTAGGATATTTGAACAATGGTTCGATAGATGAATCGTTGAGTTATGGCTATGTTACTAGGACATCATATAGTGGTGGTTTAGTAGGAAGGTCTATATCAGGAGTGATTACAAATAGTTATTGGAATACTGCATTATCAAATCAAAGCGTTTCTGCTGGATCTAATGGTACTGACTATCGTGCACTCTCTATTGATGAAATGAAAAATCAGAGTTCATTTACTCAATGGGACTTTGCCAATACATGGGTGATGGGAAGTCGTCGAGGGGTACCGGTATTACAAAATGTTACTGATGCTCCTATTGGAATATCAGATCGTACTTCACTGTTTGTCGATACTTTGGCTATGGGGGCTTATCTTTTAAATGATACGACGAATATGGGAGGAGTACCGACAGTATATACATTCCTACGAATTGAAGGGCGGGGAGATTCTCTCGATCACTGGTATATTCCAGGAGAGGATAGGACTACAGATACCCTGTGGGGAATGCCTACACTTGTGCGGTCTCCAAATATTGAAATAGAAATTTCAAACTATACTGATTTAAAAAAAATTG